>JAEYPY010000215.1 GCA_023410295.1 Pseudomonadota bacterium
GCCGATGGCGGCATCATCAATGTCGGCGTCGACATCACGCCGCTGAAGAGCAAGGAAGAAGAACTCGCGCGCAACGAGCGCCGCCTCTCCGATGCGCTTTCGCGCGCCGAGAGCCAGGAATATCGCATCAAGGCGCTGGCGCGCGAGGCCTACGAAGAGCGCGCCAAGGCGGAAGAAGCGAGCCGCGCGAAATCGACCTTCCTCGCCAATATGAGTCATGAGCTGCGCACGCCGCTCAACGCCGTAATCGGCTTCTCAGAGATCATGGCTAAGGAGCTGTTCGGCCCGATCGGCAACCCGCAGTACAAGCAATACGCCACCGACATTTACGACAGCGGCAACCACCTGCTTGAGTTGATCAACGACATTCTTGACATGGCCAAGATCGAGGCCGGCAAGCTGACGCTGTCGCCGAAGCCGCTCGATCCTGCCATCGCCATCGAACAAGCGGTGCGCCTCACCAAGCGCAAAGCGGAAGAAAAGGGCCTTTCCGTTGTCATCGATGCGGAAAACCTGCCGGAGATCGAGGCCGATCATCGCGCGGTGAAGCAGATCCTGCTGAACCTCTTGTCGAACGCGGTGAAGTTCACCGATCAGGGCGCGATCATGGTGCACGCGCGCGGTACGCCCAACGGACTGACCCTGCGCGTTGTCGATACCGGCTGCGGCATACCGCCCGAGCACCTGCCGCGCCTGGCGCGCCCCTTCGAGCAGGTCGAACAGGAGCTGACCCGCACCAACGCCGGCACCGGGCTTGGCCTTGCGCTAACGAAGTCGCTGGCGGAGATGCATGGCGGCAAGCTCTCGATCCAGAGCGAAGTCGGCCGCGGCACGATCGTCACTGTGTCGCTGCCCCAGCGCTTCGGCGGCATGCGCGAAGCGACCGCGACAGCGGCGGAATAGCCGATCAACGCGGTTTAGCCCTTCGCTGGAATGCCCACGATCTGCACGAACGCCGCGCGGACCTCGCGCTGCAATCCTCGCACCTTCGCATCGAAATCGTCTGCGCTCTGCGCGTCCATGAGAGCCGCCAAGCGTTCGATCAACGGCAGCGGCGCAGTGCTGACGTCAAACTCGCCGGCGACCGTGATCCGCATCAACTGGCTGAGATCGCTCCAAGCCTGCCATGCGCGCAGGAGCAGCGCGCCGGTTTCAAGCGCGAGAGCGTTCGCCGCCATCAGCTTATCGATCGCTTCGCCTGTGTTAGCGGCAATGACGTCCGCGCGGCCTGCCGTGAGCTGAAGCGCCTGAGCTATGAACTCGATGTCGACAAAGCCGCCCGGCGCGAGCTTCAAGTCCCAGATGCTGCGCGCCGCGCGCTCGCGCTCCATGCGCCCACGCATGTCGGCGACTTCGGCGAGGGTTTTGGCCGTCTCTCGGGGCCGCGCGATGGCGGCGTGCACGATGCTCAGGACGCGTTGCGCAAGGTCGGCATCGCCCGCCACCGGACGTGCGCGCGTCAGCGCTTGCATCTCCCAAGTCCAGGCCTCTTCGGCGTAGTAGCGCTCGAACGACGAGAGCCTCACGGCGACTGGGCCCTTGGAGCCAGATGGGCGCAGTTTTGTGTCAATCTCATAGAGCGCGCCTTCCTCCGTCGGCGCCGAGAGCGCGCTGATGAGACGCTGCGTGAGCCGGGTGTAGAAGTCGCCGCCTGCGGGGTCGGCGGCGTCGTAGACCAGCATCAGGTCGAGGTCGGAACCCTCCGCCAATTCCCGCCCGCCGAACTTGCCGAGCGCCAGCACGACAAACGCGCCGGGTTGGGCCCCGTATTGGCGCTCCACTTCCATCAGCGCGGCGCCCGCCATCGCAGCGACGCTGGCTTCTGCGAGATCGGCGTGCGCCGCCCCCGCCTCCGCCGCGCTGGCGAGCCCCTCCAGCACCTGCACGCCAATGCGGAACGCTTCCTCGCGATGGAACCGTCGCGCCGCGTTTAACTTGGCTTCGAAGCTGCCCGCGTCGGCAATGAGCGCGCCAAGCTCCTCGCGGCGGCGTTCTGGTTCGTCTTGTCCGAGCGGCATGGCGAAACGCGCATCGATCAACGCGTCGAGCAGCGCCGGCCGACGCGCTAGATCTTCAGAGAGGCGCGGCGCGAGGGTCAGCAGACGCGACAAAAGATCAAGCAGGGCCGGCCGCGCATCCAGCAGCGCCAACACCTGCACGCCCGCATTCAGGCCCGCGAAGAAGCTGGCAAAACGGGAGAAAGCCTGGTCAGGCTCGCCGGCGCTCGAAAACGCCCGCAACAGGCGCGGCGTGAGGCGCGTCAACAACTCGCGCGCGCGTTCGGAGCGCATGGCGCGAATGCGGCCATGGTGCCAACCGCGGATGGTTTGGCTGACATAAGCCGCATTCGAGAAGCCGAGCTTGCCAATCGTTGCTAGGGTTTCGGCGTGATCTTCGACGCCGGTGAAAATGAGACTACCCAGCGGATCGGCCAGACTGTCGCCGCGGCCGAAGAGCTGGTGATCGATGTCCGAGACAATACGGCGCTGCTCGACCAAGGCCGCGTCAAACTCAGTCAAGCTGGCAAAGCCTGCGAGCGCTGCAACATGGGCGCGCGTTTCGGGATCGGCGGGCACGCGATGGGTCTGCGCGTCCTCCAGCATCTGAATGCGATGCTCGATCTCGCGGAAGAATGTGTACGCTTGTTGCAGCGCAGCTCGCGCTGACTCGGCGATGGCGCCCGCTTCGGTCAGCGCGTGGAGGGCGGCCAGCGTGCCTTGGGTTCGAAGCTTGCGGTCGCGGCCGCCCAGAATGAGCTGCTGCGTTTGCGCAAAAAGCTCGATGTCGCGAATGCCGCCGCGTCCAAGCTTGACGTCGAACACAGGGTCACCCAGCTCGGCGCTCTTATGCGCAGAGAGAATCTGTCGCTTGATGGAGTGCACATCCTCGACGGCGGCAAAGTCGAGATGCTTGCGCCAGATGAAGGGCTCAAGCGAAGTCAGGAATGCGCGCCCGCACACTACATCGCCCGCAGCGGCGCGCGCCTTGATGAACGCGGCGCGCTCCCAATTTTGGCCCAGGGTTTGATAATAGTGCTCGGCGAAGGCGATCGACACGGCGACCGGCGTCGAGCCCGGATCGGGCCGCAGGCGCAAGTCAGTGCGGAAGACGTAGCCATCCTCAGTGACTTCTTCGAGTACGCGCACGAGCGGCGCGACCAGACGCACGGCCGCGACACGCGGTTCGCGCGCTTGCGTGACGCTGAGCGCCTCCGGAGAGAAGAACACCGAGACGTCGATGTCGCTGGAATAATTCAGTTCACCCGCACCCATCTTGCCCATGGCGATGAGTGCGAGACCGGGGACAGGACCATGCGCGTCGCTGCCGGCGACGATATCGCCGCTCGCCGCGCGTTCCTTGGCGGCGACAGCGAGCGCAGCGCGCAATGACGCATCAGCGAAATCGGTCAGCGCGCCGGTGACGCGCGCAAGCGGCCATACCCGCGCCACATCCGCGACCGCGACGGCAAGGTGCAGCGCATCCTTGGCGCGCCGCAACGCAGGCATCGCCTCTTCCATCGCTGGCGGATCAGCGGCCATGGCGTTGGCGTCGGCAAGCGCTTGCGCGAGCAGGCGCTCCGGCCATTGGGCGTCGAGGTCATGACAAAGATCGGGACGCCGCTCGATCAGCCGTTTCAGGTACGGCGCGTGCTCGCAAAGCGCGGCGACAGCGTCAGCCCATGGCGTGTCAGCAAAGGCCGGTGGCGGCACGCCGCCCGCGCGCGCAGGGCCAACGACGCTCATCGCGCAGCCGCCAAAGCCGGCAGAACGAGCGCGGCGCCAAGGCCCTTGTGGCCGCCCTTGTCGAGGCCATCGCGTAAGTGAAGCCCGCCCTTGTGCAGCCGCGCCACCGCAGCGACGAGGCTGAGACCAAGGCCCACGCCTGGCGTCGAGCGGGCCGTCTCCAGCCGCACAAATCGTTCCAGCACGCGATCGCGCTCTTCCGGCGGCACACCCGGTCCATCATCGAGCACGTCGATCTCAATGCGCCCATCTGCGCGGCGAATGGCGCGCAGTTCGACATTGCCGCCGGCGGGCGTGTACTTCATCGCGTTCTCGATAAGATTCGAGACCGCCTGCGTGAAGAGGCCGCCTTCGCCGCGCAATTGCAGACCGTCATCGACCTTGGCGCGGAAGTTAAGCCCCTGTTCCTCGGCCGCCGGTTCGTAGAACTCGGCCAGTTCGCGAAGAATTTCGGTCGCGTTGATGCTCTCGAAGCGCCAGTTGGTAGCGGCTTCCACCCGGGCCAACTTCAGCACTGCCGCGAACATGTCGAGCAAGCGATCCGCTTCATCGAGCGCTCTGCGCAGCGCTTCACGATCGGCCTCTGAATCGGGTTCGCGCTCAAGTGCTGCTTCGAGCTTTTGGCGGAAGCGCGTGAGCGGCGAACGCAAATCGTGTGCGATCGCATCGCCCGCGGTGCGCGTCGTCTGCATCAGCTGCTCAAGCCGATCGAGCATTGCATTCATAGATTGCGCCAAGGCGTCAAACTCATCGCCGGCGCCGCGGATCGGCGCGCGGCGCGAAAGGTTGCCGCCCATGACTTCGCGCGCCGTGTGAGAGAGGTCTTCGGCGCGGCTCGCAGCTTGCGCGGCGGCGAGAAGGCCGCTGACGAGCGAGACGATGATGCCGACAATGGCGACGGTCCAGAGCACCTGCGTGATGCGCCCGGCGATGACGGCGCTGTCGCCCAGATCGCGAGCGACAAGCAGGATCGGCCCATTGATCAGCCGGCCCACACGGCCTGAGGCGCGACCGCTGACGGGTTGGCCGTTCTCGTCGAGCAGTTCAAACCTGAAATCGATACTCTGCGGCGTGTCGCGCGGCGTTGCCGGCAATTGCTGCAGGTCGCCGGTGACGATGGCGCCGTTGCTTTCGGCCAGCACGTAAAGGAACGGGCCCTCCCGCGCGGCGCGTTCGACCACCTCCTGATTAAGCCGCCGCATACCGCCTTCCGCGTAGGCGCGCTCAAGCGTGGCGTATTCCTGGTCCGCGAGCGCATCGGAATCGCGCAGCAATTGGCCGACTGTGGCGAAATAGACGTAGGCCAGCATGCCGACGACGAACAGCAGAACGATCCCGGCTTGCACGATGGCAAGCCGGAACGTCGTCGTACGCAACAGCAAATCGAGGCGCCGCCTCATCCCTCGAGACGATAGCCCGAGCCTCTTACGGTGTGCAAAAGGGTTTGCGCGAAGTCGCGGTCGATTTTCGAGCGCAGGCGCGAGATGTGCACGTCGATCACGTTCGTTTGCGGATCGAAATGGTAATCCCAGACGTTCTCAAGCAGCATTTTACGCGTCACCGTCTGGCCGGCATGGCGCATGAGGTACTCAAGCAGGCGGAACTCGCGCGGTTGCAGGTCGAGCTTCTTGCCCTCCCGCTTCACCGTGCGCGCCAGAAGGTCCATTTCGAGATCGCCGACGGAGAGCTTGGTCGCCGGGCCAAGATCGCGTCCGTGCCAGAGGGCGCGGACGCGGGCGAGCAACTCACGGGTGGAGAACGGCTTGCCGAGATAATCGTTGGCGCCGGCGTTGAGACCCTCCACACGGTGATCCTCATCGTGCAGCGCTGAGAGGATCAGCACCGGTGTGGAAACACCGTTCTGGCGTAGATCGCGCACGATCGAAACGCCCAGCTTCTTCGGCAGCATGCGGTCCAGAACGATGACGTCATAGCCGCCGTTCATCGCCATCTGCTCGCCGGCTTCCCCGTCATTGGCGACATCGACTTCGTGGCTGTCGGCTGAAAGCGAGGCTTTCAGGTCGGCCGCCATGTCGGTGTCGTCTTCCACCACAAGCACGCGCATGCTGTCCCTCCTCAGCTTCCGGCGATGTCCACCGCCACGAAACCGCGCCCGCCGCGGCTGGCGACTTGCAACAGAATCGGCCGGTTGGCGCGGCGCGCCGTTTCGACAGCGCTCGAGAGTTCCTGCGCGGTGCGGACCGAACGACCGCCCGCTTGCAAGATCACATCGCCAGCGCCGATGCCTTTCTGCGCCGCATCGCTGGTCGGCTCCACCGACGTGACGACGAGGCCATTCTCGTTGTTTTCGAGCCCAAGCCGCGTGCGGTCCGCTGGCGTGATTGGGCGAACGCTGAGGCCCAACCCGCTTTGCGCGACGCCGCCTTGCTCGGCAGGCGCTTCTGGCTCTGCTTCCGGAGTGGGTGTCGCGTTGGCGGCCAACTCGCGTTCCGACGGACGCTCTTGCAGGCGCATGGTCAGATTGCGGCGTTGGCCGTTGCGCATCACTTCAATGCGGGCATTGGTCCCGATCGGCGTGGCGCCGACGCGCTGCGTCAGATCGCGGCTATCTTCGACGTTGTGGCCGTTGAAGGAGAGGATGACGTCGCCCTGCTGGATGCCGGCGCGCGCGGCTGGGCCGTCTGGCACAAGACTCGCCACAAGCGCGCCGCGGGCTTCGTTGAGGCCGAGACTGCGCGCGATGTCATCATCGAGCGGCTGGATGGTGACGCCGATCCAGCCGCGCGTGACGCGGCCTTCGCGGAGCAATTGCTGCACGATCTGGTTGGCGGTGTTGGCCGGGATGGCGAAGCCGATGCCGACATTGCCGCCCGTCGGCGAGAAGATCGCGCTGTTGACGCCGATCACGTTGCCGGCGAGGTCGAAAGTCGGGCCGCCCGAGTTGCCGCGATTGATCGGCGCGTCGATCTGCATGTAGTCGACATACGCAGAAGAGCCCGCGTCGCGCCGGCCCATGGCCGAGACGATGCCCGCGGTTGCGGTGCCTTCAAGTCCGAACGGATTGCCAACAGCAACAACCCAGTCACCCACGCGCACGTGGCTGGCGTCGTCGAACGTCACATACTGAAAGCGTCCGCTGCGTTCGGTGATGCGCAGGACGGCGATGTCCGTGGCTTCGTCGGAGCCGACGACTTCCGCCTGCAACTCACGCCCGTCGCTCGTGCGCACCGTAATCTCTTCGGCCCCTTCGATGACGTGGTGATTGGTGACGATCGTGCCGTTCTGGTCGATGAAGAAGCCCGCACCGAGGGAGGTG
>JAEYPY010000236.1 GCA_023410295.1 Pseudomonadota bacterium
CGGGCTCGGCCGTGGGGGGTCCATTCACGCGCCTGCGCTTCACGCACCATGACGGCGCACATTTGCACGGCGTCGCCGCATGATCTGGGGTCTGTTCAACAAGAAGAATCCTGCCGAGCAAGCGCAGGAGAAAGCGGCCGAGTCCAAAGGCCTCTTCGACGGCCTACGCAAATCGTCCTCGAAGCTCGCGGATTCCATCGGCGCGGTCTTCACCAAGGAAAAGCTCGACGCTGAAGCATTAAGCGAACTGGAAGACGCGCTCGTCACCTCCGACATGGGCGCCAGCGCCGCTGCACGCATCACCTCGGCCCTCGCCGATCAGCGCTTCAGTAAGGAGAACGGCGCCACCGAAGCGCGCCAAGCGCTCGTCGCTGAAGTTGCACGTATCCTAAAGCCGCGTCAGGCGACGCTAGATCTCAGCGCCGGTCCAAAGCCACGGATCGTGCTGGTCATCGGCGTCAACGGTTCCGGCAAGACGACGACCATCGGCAAGCTATCGAAACTCCTCCGTGACGCGGATGCCAAAGTCGTCATCGGCGCCGCCGACACCTTCCGCGCCGCGGCGATCGAACAATTGCAGGTCTGGGCCGAACGCACCGGCGCAGCGTTCGTGAGCTCCACGCAAGGCGCCGACGCGGCCGGCGTGGCTTATGAAACCGTCAAACGCGCCAAGGACGAAAATGCCGACGTCGCGCTCATCGACACCGCCGGACGCCTACAAAACAAATCCGAGCTGATGGCCGAACTCGCGAAAATAGTCCGATCGATCCGGAAGATCGACGAAGACGCGCCGCACGAGACCCTGCTCGTGCTCGACGCCACCGTCGGCCAAAACGCGCTCAGCCAGGTCGAAAGCTTCCGCTCTGTCACCGACATCACCGGCCTCGTCATGACCAAGCTCGACGGCACCGCCAAGGGCGGCGTGCTCGTCGCCGTCGCGCAACGACACGCCATTCCCATTCACTTTGTCGGCGTCGGTGAACGCGCTGAGGATCTGAGCCCCTTCGAAGCCGAAAGCTTCGCGCGCGCTTTGGTGGGCTTAGCAGCTGACTAAGTATGGACCGTCGGCGTCCTCGCCGGCAGATTTTGCGACGTCGCCCCGACGCAAGGACGCGAGCGCTCCATAAATCACGTTAAACTGAACCCGCTGGCTGCGACCAAACCCACGACAACGGCAACAATGACCAGCGAAGAAACAACAGCGCTCGTCACGCGCTGAAACGGTGAAAACGCGTCGCGGTCGGCAGACCAGAAAATTTGATCATGCATGGCTCACTCCATCTCTTGCGATGAAGATGAGCCGCACCCCGCCTGCTTACGAACGATACCTCGTCCACCGCCTTGTGAGCGGATTTCACATCCCTGAGCGGCGCGGGAAGCTCACGCTAAACGCCGATACCGGCTCGCCCGTGCCCTCATCCGGCGTCGTCAGCATGTCGACCCGCGCTTCGTCGGCGTCAAACTCCAGGTGCGCGAAGCCCCAGATCATGCCTTCGGCCCAGAGCGTGCGCAATTCGGGATGATTGCGCAGCTGGTGCGCCATGAAGGCCGTGTTGAGCGGCCGCTGCTTCGCCGCCGCGCCCGAGACGATCGCAGGCAGCGGCGCGAGGCCGGCTTCGACACCCGCGCACGAGTCCGTGTGCACCTCGAGCGTATGCTCGTGCCCGGCAAGATACATGTCGGCGTTGCGGCAGAGCGTCGGCAGCAGCAGTCGGCGCAGCGTGCGCGCCTGTTGGAATTTGCTACCAGCAGATGACCACAGCGGATGATGGCCGATGACGATGCGCCAGCGCGCCGTAGATGCGCGCAGCCGCTCATCGAGCCAAGCCACCATGTTGCGTTCAAGCTCTGTCTGCGGCCGCGTCCAGGGTTTAGGCGCCTCCACCACAGTGCTTTCGATTTCGCTCGCATCCTCCGCAAGCACGTCTTCGTAAACCGTATCGCCCGCCAACAGCACTTCCGTGTCGATGACGAATATCTCGATGTCTTCGCGCCCCTGCGGATGCACGCTGTAGATCAAACCGTCCATGTAGAACGGCGGCGTGCGCTCCATGTAGGCGACCTGCGCCATCGCGCCTTCTCGGGAGGTGCGCCAATCGTGATTCCCCAGCGCGACATAAATGCGGAAGTTCTCCGCCAGATCGCCGAAGGCGCCGTAAGGCGCCGCGAAAATATCCTGGAAGCGTTGCGCGTCGTCGCGCCCGTCGGCGCCCACGGTCGCGCCATCGGGGTAGATATTGTCGCCCAGCATCACCGCTGAATCGCACGCCGCTTCTACGCAATAGGCGCGCATCGCCTGCGCCACCGGCATCATCCCGCTCGCCGGCACGTAACCGCCGTTCGCCAAACGATACATCGGCGAGGACGTGAACTCCGCCGGCGGACGGCGATCCTCGATCCAATCGGCGCGCTCTTCTTCGATGAACGCCTCCGGCGTCCGCGGCGCTTCGTCGAGATCCTCCTGCGTGAAGTAATCCATGTGATAGCCATGGTCGCCGAAGGCCAAGAGGCCGAACGGCGCGAACGCGGCCTCCCGCTCCACCGGCGCAGACGCGCACGTGGCTAGAACCAGCGCGGCAGCGGTAAGTGCAAAGCGTCTCAGCATCGGGCGTCCTCCACGGACACCTTAGCCATCTATGTACCCGCGCCGCAACACGTGCGTTCTATTTTATCACGAAATAGAAGGTTCAGTTCACCGGCCGCACCGGCGCGCTGATATTGCAGACGCCGATCCGGTTCACAGGATTGTTCGAGAAGAACGCATCCCGGCGCGTGCGCCGCGAATCGACCACCGTCGCCCAGGTCGCGCTGTCGGTGCGCAGCACTTCGAGATTGGTGCGCTCACCCACCGGCACGTCCGACGCCACGCGGATCGAGCGGATCGGCGTCATCTCGCCGGGCGTTTCATAGAAACCGAGCGGTCCCGTGCCGCGCCGCTGCGTCGAAAGCAGCTCCATGCCCTGAATGATGCGTCCCACCAGCGTGATGTTGCGATCGAGATTGCGCGGCGACTGGCCGATATTGACGTAGAGCTGGCCGCCATTGCCGCCGTCGAGCCCTTCGCCACGCGCCGAACCGACCATGCCGTAGCAATGCGTCAGCCAAACCTCAGCGGAATTGCGCGCAGCCGGGAAGCCATATGAGAAGCCGACCTCAGGCGCGTACGTGTCCGGATCGACAAAGGGCGAAAATTCCACGCCAGCGCGCGGAATGGCGATCTCACCGGGCACACTCTCGCTTGCCGATCCAAGCGGACGCGGATCGTCATCCGGCCGGCCCCATTGCACAACGTAATTGTCCTGGGCGCGCAGGATGCGGGAATCGTCAAAATAGTTCGCCCGCGCCAATGCCCGGATGTTCGCGGCGTGCAGCGGTGCAAATTGCGGGGCAAGTTCGATGATCACCCGCCCGGCTTCGAGTTCCATATAAAGCGTGCGCTCGGGATCGAGCGTACGCCAATCGGTAGCTGGCGAATTGTCGAGGATGTCCTGCAGCGAGGGCGCCGCGGCCTGCTCGCCCGCGGGCGCCTCCGCCGCCGGCCCCGTCGCACACCCCGCCAGCGCTAGCGCCGCAGCCAGAGCCACAAGTCGCATCATCCGCCCCTCCCATAAATCGGCCCGCATGTGAGCCGGGATGGGCTTTCAGCGCAAGCGTCTGGTCTCTTAAGCCCGGTTCAGCGTATCAGGCCACATGACCGACGCGACCAAGCGCCCCGCCAAGGCTGGCGCCAACCAGCTCCTCATCGATCTCGGCCCTGTCGCCGTATTCGTCGTCGCCTTCAATCTGCTGCAGCGGATCGAGGCCACCAAAGAAAACGCCGTCTACCTCGCCACCGGCATCTTCATCGCCGCCACGTTGGCGGCCATCGGCTACTGCAAATTCAAACAAGGCCGCATCCCGCCGGTGCTGATCGTCACCGGCGTGCTCGTCACCTGCTTCGGTGGCCTGACGCTGCTCCTGCACGACGAGAACTACATCAAGATCAAGCCGACTTTCGTTTATCTCTTTTATACATCCGCCATTACCGTCTCGGTGCTGATCAAGCAGAACGTGTGGAAGCTGCTGTTCCGTCACGTGTTCAATCTGCCGGACCGCGTCTGGAACATACTCGCGCTCGCGTGGGCGGGATTTTTCCTCTTCCAGTCAGGTCTCAATGAGTATCTGCGCCTCACGCAAACCACCGAATTCTGGGTCAATTCGCGTCTCTTCATCGTGACGCCACTGACCATCTTGTTCGCGTTGGCGATGACCCCGCTCGTGCTGAAGCATCACCGCGATGAGCAACAACCCGACGCGGCCGAGGCGCCCAACACCTGATTGCGCTTCGTTTCGGGCTGATTTTCGCCTTCCTGGCGAATGAACCTCAGCTGAATGGACGAAAACACTAGCTGCGGCGGTAATCGGCGCGTGCGGGCGAGGGCCACGCATCATGGCGCGTAAGACAGCCCGACAAACCAAATCATTTCAGCTCTCGAACTCCGCGAGCCATCTGTTGCATCGCGCCGAGCAGCTTGCCGCCGATCGCTTCACCGAACTCGCCGGTGAAGGCGTCACGCTGCGCCAGTTCGCGGTGCTCGCGGCGATCGCCGAGAATCCAGGGCTGAGCCAAAGCGATCTCGTGCGCGCCACCGGCATCGACCGCTCTACGCTGGCCGACATGATGAACCGCCTTGCAAAGCGCGGCCTGGTTTCGCGCAGTGCCTCGGAGACGGATGCGCGCGCCTATGCCGTGCGCCTCACGCCCACAGGCGCCAGCCTCTTCAGATCGACGACACAGCACGCGCGCGCAGCCGACGAAGCGGTGCTCGAACTCTTGGCGCAAACCAAGCGCAAGAGCTTCCTGGACACGCTGAGCACGCTCGCCCGTCTCGCTCAGGAAGCAGCGGCTGAGTTGGAGCGCGCTGAAAAACCTGCGGCTAAGCGGACGCGTGCGCCAGCGAAGAAGCGCGCCAAGAAGCGCAAATCGAAATTGGCCGCGATGCGCCCCGCACCCGTCCGCCGCGAACGCGTTTAACTTGGGCCGCGCGTCTTCAGCCGCGCACTGGCTCTGCCGCTAAAGCCAACGCGGGTCTGAAGACCCCGCGCTCCAACCTAGCGCTCTTGCAGCGCCGGCAGAATCGTCTCGCTGTCGACGTCGCTCGTCAGCGGCCCGCGATGCACGGCGCGGATCGTGCCGTCTGGGCCAATGACGAATGTCTCCGGCACACCAATCATGCCTAGCTCAAGGCCAAACCGCCCATTCCGATCGACACCGACCGCGTTGAATGGATCGCCCAACTCATCGAGAAAACGCTGCGTCGCCGCCGGATCGTCCTTGTAGGCAATGCCGACAATTTCAACGCCGCCATTCCGGAGCGCCATCAGTTGCGGATGTTCGGCGCGGCACGGCGTGCACCACGAGGCGAAAATATTGATGACATGCGCGCGGCCTGCCGTCGCGTCGCTCGTCACGGGTTCGCCGCCGCTGAGCCGATGCAGCTCGTAAACCGGCGCCGGGCGGCCGATGCGCCCATCGGAAATCGTCTGCCGCTCGCCCTCGCGCGTCAGCAGCAATAGCGAAACCCCCACAAGCAGGAGCAGCGCAGCGATCGGGATCAGCGACAGGAGCCGGTTCATGGGGCGCGATCCTTCTTCGCCTCAAGCGCGCGCGCTTGTTTGCGCCAATGCAGGAAGCGCGCGACCGCAACACAGGTCAGCACCCCAAGCCCCGCGCCCGCCACCGCATAGGCGCTCCAGACAAAGCTCCAGCCGCCTTCGATCATGCGCCCGCCTCGCGCAGCCGCGCACTCTCCACGCGCCGCCGATAGATCGCGGCACGCATGTTCATCATTAGGATGGCCGCGAACAAAAAGAAGAACGCACCCGCCATGGTGAAAAGCGGTCCCATCATCGTCGGGTGAATCGCCGATCCGCCCGAGCGTAAGATGCTTGCCGGCTGATGCAGCGTCGACCACCAATCGACCGAGAAGTGCACAATCGGCAGATTGACCAGACCGGCCAAGCATAAGATCGCCGCCAGCCGCGCCGCCTTCTCTTCATCCTCGATCGCGTTCCAGAGCGCGATGTAGCCGAGATAGATGATGAAAAGCACGAGCATGGAGGTGAGCCGCCCATCCCACTCCCACCACGTGCCCCACGTCGGCGCGCCCCAGAGCGATCCGGTGATGAGACAGATCGCGGCGAAGGTTGCACCAATTGGCGCCGCCGCACGCGCGGCGACATCGGCCAGCACATGGCGCCAGACGAGGCCGACGAAGCTTGCAGCCCCCATCATCGCGTAGACGCCGAGCGACCACCACGCGGCCGGCACGTGCAGATACATGATCCGCACCGTCTCGCCCTGCTGGTAATCGGCCGGCGAAAAGAAGAGCGCCCACGGCAACCCCGCCGCAAACAGCACCAGCGCCAGCGCGCCGAACACCGGCATGGCCCAGGCCGAAAAGCCCATGAAACGTTGCGGATTGGCGAGATAACTCAGCATTGCGGTCCAGGTACCATTCGCCGCCTCACTCCGCCTGCAGCCGCAATGCCGCAGCCGCAGCAATCGGGCCCAAAGCGCACGCGCCTAACGCGCATCCAGCAAGGATCAAGAGCGCGCCGCCCACTTCCTCTCCAGCCGCCACCGCAGCGCCGAAAATGATGGGCGGTGCAAAGAACGGCAGCACAATAAGCGCGATCAAAACAGCGCCGCGTTTCACACCCGCCGTCACCGCCGCGCCGACAAGACCGACGCCAACGAATGCAGCCGTGCCCAAAGCGAGGCTCAGCACGATCGCGGGCACACGCTCCGGCGGCGCCTGCAGCGCGATGGCCGCGGGCGCGCCCGCAAGCGTCAACGGCAATCCGACCGCCACCCAAAGCGCCGCGCCCTTCGCCAACACCAGCAATTCAAGCGGCGCGCGCGAGAGCAGCATCTGATCGAGCGAGCCGTCTTCGAGATCAGCCTGAAACAGGCGTTCCAATGTCGCTAGCATGGCGAGCGCCGCCGCGATCCATACCAGCGGCGCGCCCGCGGCCGCGAGCAAATCGCGCTCCGGTCCCATCGCCAGCGGCACCAGCACCGTTGCGCCGAAAAAGAATCCCAGCGGCGCCAGCGCACCGCCGCCACTCCACATCAGCGCAAGGTCGCGCCGGAATGCAGCCCCAAGCGCGCTCATGCAGCGCCGATCGTGAGTGTCTGCGACGGCGTCGGCCCCAACGCTTCGTGCACCGCCGCAAGCACCACACCGCCCTCGCGCCGATGCGCATCGATCAACGACGCTACGATGGCATGTCCTTGCGCATCGAGCGCCGCCGCCGGTTCATCCAACAGCCACACCGGCCGCGGCGCCACCAGCAGCCGCGCCAGCGAAAGCCGCCGTGCTTGGCCCTGGCTTAATGTCCGCGCCGGCCGCTCCTCCAGACCGCGGAGGCCCACGCGCTCAAGCACATCCGCGCCCACCGCGCCGCCAAAGAGCCCGGCCCAGTAATGCAGATGCGCGGCCACGCTCACCGTCGGCTTCAGTGCGTTGAGGTGCGCCACGTAGTGCAGCGCCAGCGCCGGCTCGTCGCCGCCCTCCAACACAATGCGCCCAGCGTGCGGCCGCAGAAACCCGGCGATGGCCCGCAACAGGCTGGTCTTCCCCGCACCGTTCGCGCCGCGGATCTCGACATACGCGCCCGGCTCGGCCGCGAAGCTCAAACCGTCGAACAGCACACGCCCGCCCCGCGCCAACGAGAGCGCTTCGACCCGTAAAGCCGGTTTGTCTTGGAAAGGGCGGGGCGTGCTCATAATGCCGCCGCGGTTCTAGAAAGGGTTGGCGGTTCCGCCAAGGCGCGGCTTGGGTTACGCCGGCGGGGGAGGTGCTGCGATGCGCGGGAAACTTGCGGGGCTGGTCTTGGCCGCCATTCTTATGGGCTGCGGCCAGGCCGCCGAGCAGAACGTCGCCACGGAAGAAGCCTACGGCGGCATGGACATGGCTCAAGGCAGCGCCGGCGCACCGGCCCCGCCCGCCGCCGCCCCGGCCCCCGAAGCGCCGCGCGACCGCGACGCCAGCTCCGGCGAAACCGCAAGCTCTGGTCCTGCGACGAACCCCAGTCAGCCTGCCGGCCCCTCGCCCGTCCTCTACCTCGCCTATTCCTATGGCCTTGGCCTCGAAATCCCGAGCCAGCGGCTCGCCAGTGTCATGGATGGCCACGTCCAGGCCTGCCAGACCGCCGGCCCGCGCCAGTGCCAGCTCATCAACTCCAACCGCAGCGGCGATCCCGACAGCTACATGGAAGGCTACGTCTCGCTGCGCGGCGAACCGGCATGGCTGCGCGCCTTCATGGCCGGCATGTCCGCGCAAGTGGACCAAGTGGGCGGGCGCATTATCTCGCAAACCACCAACAGCGAAGACCTGACGCGCCAGATCGTCGACACCGAAGCGCGCTTGCGCGCGCTCACCTCGCTGCGCGATCGCCTCCAGGAGTTGCTCCGCTCGCGCCCCGGCCGCCTCTCAGATCTTCTGGAAGTGGAGCGCGAACTCGCGCGCGTGCAGGGTGAGATCGACGCCATTCAATCGAGCCTCGCCGTCATGCGCACGCGCGTCGCCATGTCGGAACTCACTATCAGTTATCGCTCGGCCCCGCGCCCCGTCGGCAGCGATACACTGGAACCCCTGCGCCGCGCTCTCGCCGGCTTCCTCGGCATCATCGTCGCCGGCTTTGCCGCCATCATCACCGTGATCGCTGGGCTCATCCC
>JAEYPY010000276.1 GCA_023410295.1 Pseudomonadota bacterium
GCTGGCTTGCGGCCCTTCTGCGTGGCGCGGGCGCCACGGGAGGACGCACTCCTAGCTGCGGCGTTCGGGGGGTAAAACTCCCCCGCTGGCGCAAGTGCTTGAGCGGGCTTGTGGAGGGGCCTAACCTTCCGCTTCGGACCGACTCGTTTCCGCTTCGAAATAGCGTAAAACACCGGGAAAATGTCCAACGGCTTGGGGTGTCCTATGAGCAGAGACGACGATGACGGCGAGCGCGGCCGCGCCGAGCCGATCGACGTTGAGTATGAGCCGGCCTACGGCGACGACGATCGCCGCGGCATCGGCTTGGGCACGGCCCTCGCGCTCGCTGTCGTCGCTGCCGGCGTCGGCGCGGCGGGCGGCGCCGTGGCGCCGCGTGTCCCCGCCGTGCAATCGGCGCTCAACTCCAGCTTCCCCACCGACGCCGCGCAGCCGGCCAGCAACGGCGCCGAAAGCCTGACGGCCATCGATGCGCGGCTCGACGCGATCGAGTCGATCGTCAACGCACCGCTCGCAATCGCCGCTAGTGGCGATACGGGCGAAGCCAACACCGCCGCGCGCGTGTTCGCGCTACAGGCGGGCCTCCGCGACATCGAAACGCGGCTCGGGCAGATGCCATCGACGCAAGAAGTGACCGCGCTCGTCGCCGAAGTGCGCCGCTTGCAGGAAGAATTGCCGGCCGTCGCCGCCGAAGCACGCGCCGCTGCAACAGCTGCGCGCGCATCTTATGCCGTCGTCGCCGCCGCTGAAGCATCGCGCTCGTCCGGACCGTTCGAACAGGCGCACGCGGCGCTGGTGCAGCTTCTGCCTGACGACCCTAACGTCGCCGCACTGGCGCCGCTCGCCCGCACCGGCGCGCCGACGCGCACCGAACTGCGCGAGCAATTCGAGCGGCTTGACATCGAGATCATCCGCGCCGCGCGCACCAGCCAAGCCGGAGCCGGTTTCTGGGGCCGCATACAATCGGCGCTGGCGCAATGGATCGTGGTTCGCCAAGCCGGCGCCGGCGATACGCCCGAAGGCATCGTCGAACGCGCCGAGAATTATCTCGCCGCTGATCGGCTCGGTGAAGCCATACAAGAACTCAACCGCCTGCCGCCCGCGCCGAAGCGCACCGCACAGGCCTGGATCAACGACGCGCAGCGGCGGCTCGAAATCGATCAGCGTCTCGCGGCGATCCGACAAGAATTGTCGCGGAGCTAAGCCCCATGTTGCGTGTCGCTCTCCTGCTCATTGTTGCGGTCGTCGCGGCGCTGGCGTCCTGGCAGATCATCAGCACCGACCAAGGCACGGTGCAGATCACCTGGTTCGGCACTGAGATCACCACCAGCGCGCTGTTCGGCCTCTTGTTGTTGGTGCTGATCATCGCCGTGGCGCTGCCGATCCTGCGGCTCATCATGTTCCTGATGGATGCGCCGGGACGGCTTGGCAAAGTCAGCCAGCGCGCGCGCGTCCGCCGCGGGCAGGAAGCGCTGGCGCTTGGTCTCATTGCGGCTGAGGCGGGTGAGTTCGAAGAAGCGCGCCGCCAGGCCGACAAAGCCGAAGACCTGATCGACGAACCGCGCCTCGCACTCCTCCTGCAAGCGCGCGCAGCTGAAGTCGCCGGCGACACCGCCGCCGCCGAGCGCGCCTATTCCGGCATGCTGCAGAACGAGGACACCGAAGTGCTTGGCCGCAAGGGCCTGATGGCCGCGGCGCTGAAGCGCGGCGACCGCACTGCAGCGCGTGCGCATGCAGAAGCCGCGCTCAAAGCGTCGAAGACCTCGACCTGGCCGTTCCAGTACGCATTCGATCTCGCGGTGCAAGCATGCGATTGGGAAAACGCGATTGAGACGCTCGATACAGGCGACAAGCGTAAGCAGATCGAAGACAAGGTCGCCAAACGCCGCCGCGCCGTTCTGATGACGGCGTGCGCCGCCAAGCTCGAGCGCGAGCGCCGCGCCGACAAGGCCTGCGAAATGGCGCAGAAAGCCTTCCGCATGGCGCCGGCGTTCGTGCCCGCGGGCGCGCTCGCCGCGCGTCTCCTCGTCGGCGAAGGCAAGCAGGAGCGCGCCGCCGCCATTCTCGAAGAGGCCTGGGAGAACGGCCCGCACCCGGCGCTCGCGCACGCCTATCGCGATCTTGTGCCCGGCGAAACGCGCGAAACCCGCGCCGATCGCATGCGCACGCTGGCGGAAAAGCGCCGCGATCACCGCGAGTCGAAGATCGTGCTGGCCGAACTCGCGATGGAGCGCGGCGATTGGGGCGGCGCACAAGCAGCGCTCGAAGACGCCTATCGTGAAAACCCTTCGTCGCGCATCTGCATCCTGTTCGCGCAAGTCGCGCGCGGCCGCGGCGATGAGAACGCCGCACGCACCTGGCTCGCACAAGCTGCCGCGGCGCCGCGTGAAGCCGATTGGTCGGATCTCGATCCCGAAGGCCCGGCCTTCCTCTATGACGACAACGACTGGGCGCGGCTCGTTTACGTCTTCGGCGATGGCGGCCAGCTCATTCACCCGCGCATGGAACGCGGCCAGACCGACGCGCTCGGCCCCGTGCTCGCACTCCCTACCGCCGCGCTCACCCCGCCCAAGCCCGACATCGTCGCCCAGCGCGAGCCGGACGACGTTGAAGTCGAAGAAGTGCGCTAATCGCGATCGAAAAATGGTGCCGCCTGCGTGACTCGAACACGCGACCTACGCATTACGAATGCGCCGCTCTACCAGCTGAGCTAAGGCGGCCCCGGCGCTTGCCGGAACGGGCCGGCGCGGGAGGGCGGTTTCCTACGCGTTCGCTCCGCCAAGGGCAAGGGCGCGGGCTCGTGGAGCCGCCATCCGCCGCAGCGGCAGGCTTCTAGGCAGCGGCCCGGTCGGACTTCAGGAATTCCACCCCGGCCAGGGTGGTCTCGAAATCGTGCAGCACCTCGATGGCCTCATCCACTTCCATGGTCGGCGCCGCACCTGGCGGGAAGCGGAAGCGCCAGAATGAATCGACGTGACGGATGACGCCTACCGCCTCCCCGATCGGAATGAAAAGCGAGGGCGCCTCCAAGAGGAAAGCGCGGAAGGCTTGCGCCTGGCCGCCAGCGAGCGCCTCGAACGCCGCACCATAGCGCTGCAGCGTGTGATCCACGCGCCCGAGCGCGAAGCGAATTTTCTCAATGATGGTGCGGCGCGTGCCGGCAAGATCCTCGCGCTCGCTGGCGCTGGCGCCGGTGACGCGAAGGCCGGCGAAGCGCGGCGTAAACTCGGCGAGGCCCGGCCGAATCTCGGCCATCAGCCATTTGTAATAGAGGAAGCCCTTCCAAGCGAACACACCCTCGATGTAGTCCTCGCCGGAAAGCCGCAGCGTTTCACGCAGCGGATCGAGCGCCTTGGCGGTCTCGTCGGTCATCAGCTTGTCGGCGAGACGCTGCGAAAGCCCGCCGCCATTGATGCCCGCCGAGCCGAAGGCGAGGTTCACCAGCAGCGCGATCTCCTTGCCGACGAAGGCGCGCATGCGCGCGACATCCGCTTCGGCGATATCGAAATAGCAGCGCGCGGGATCGACGCCCATGTGCCGTAAGCGCTCGCGCATCAAGAACGGATCGAACGAGGGCAACGTCGCCATGGCGCGCAGCAATTCGGAATCGGCGATGAACGCGGCTTCGTCGTCATAGCCGCCGACGGCGTCGCGCAACAGTCGCTCGAAGCGCTGTTCGCCGACCAGGAAGCTGATGCCCCCCAGCTCGAGTTCGCCGGTGGCGTAGGGCAGGATCACCTTCGTCGCCGACGTGATGGGCCGCACAAATAGCTCGCGTTCATGCGGGCGCAGCACGTGCTTCAAGATCAGCGCGCGGTTGAGCCGTGCGTTACGAAACATGGGCTTGGCGCGGTATTCGTCAGTCTGGCCGAAGCGCTCGTAGACCAGCGCAAGATTGACAACGCGCGCAGTCGAGCCGCTGGCGCGAATGAGCGAGAGATCTCGCCGGCCGTCTTTAGTGTTGCGCACGCGGCGTGCTCCTGGCGGTGGTGGTACAATGCGCCCGCGTCGTAAACTTTCGCTTAACCGGGCGGCAGCGCGCGTTCGGGTATGGCGTCGAGCGGCACCCCCCGCGGCATCGCCTTGATCACCCAGCGCCAGAACACCGGCAGCATCAGCGCAATGATGCCGAACTTGATCAGGTTAGCGTAATGGAGATTATCGAGCGGCGTGCGCACCAATGCGAGCACCAGCGCCAGCGCGCCAAAGGCAATCAGCGCCAATAACAAGAGAAAGAAATAGCGCTTCGGCGTTTCACCGATCAGCGCCCGCGCCTTCGGGTTCTCCGCGGCAAGCTGCTGCGTCGCGGCGCGCACGAAGCGCGCGTATTCGGCTGAGCGCTCTTCGTACTCGCGCCGCGCCAAGAAGTGCGCATTGTCGAGCACGATCTTGCGCTGGTGCCTCGGCTGCAGCTCGAACACGTAGCGCCACGGTCGATGCGGCGCCGGCTCATGACAAAGCCGCACGCTTACGATCTGCTTCCACGGATAACGCCGTTCATTGCCGGAGCCGCCGCGCGTCACCAGCGCATCGGATTCCACCCGCCACTCGCGTTCGCTGCGTGAAAGCGCGCCAGCGCGCCGGCGATAGACCACAGGCTCCATGCAAAGGAAATTGCCACAGCGGTCCGCGCCGCCAAGCCCGCGCACTCATCCCACGCACAGGACCCAATGGCGCACCCGACAGGATTCGAACCTGTGACCTCTGCCTTCGGAGGGCAGC
>JAEYPY010000077.1 GCA_023410295.1 Pseudomonadota bacterium
TCGTAGCGCTCGGCGAGCGGCCAGGCGGAGTAGAAGCGTTTATGGACCGCCGGCGCCTCGCCGGCAGGCGCCGACGCTGGCTGGCGAGGACGCCGGCGCTCCATAGCGACGCTGCAGCGGAACGAGACGCGCCAGGCTTCGGGATTGTCGGCGGTGTAGCTGATGCGTTTGCGTTCGCGTTGGCGCTTTTCGCGCTGCGTTTGGCGCACGTCGGGCAGGTCGAGCGCGGCGGCTTCGATGAGCAGCAGTCGGCGCATCAGCGCTTCGGCGACCCGCAGCCACGAGCAGGTAAGTGTGTAATCCTTGCGAGTCAGGGTGTGGCGGCGGGCGAGATCCTCCGGATTGCCGAACAGCGTGCAGAGCACGTGAAAGAATTGCTGCGCGATCAGCCAGAGCGCGTGCGGCGCGGCGCGTTGAATTTTCTCGGATGGGGGCGGATCGTCGGTGTGCATGGCCACGAGTATGCGCCCGCGCCGAGCTCGGTCGGATTGATTTTGGCGGAGCGCCGGATTTTCAGGCGATTGCCCGCGGGATGGTGTGGATAGGGGTGGAGTCTATCCGCGCTTTTCACGGCTCCTCTACCAGGGCAGTTCTTCGCCGGTGACGGCGTGGGTGAAGCGGCCGGAGGTTTCGAGCATCAACGCATCGATGCGTTGAAGGAGTCCGCGCACGGAGTCTTCCGGCGGGATGCCGTGGTGCGTCATCTCGGTGTTGACCATGCCGGGATGCAAAAGCGCGACGGCGATGCCGCGGCCTTTGAGGTCGTGCGCGAGCGAAACGCCGGCGGCGTTCACGGCGGCTTTCGACATGCGATAGCCGTAATAGCCGCCCGAGCCGTTGTCGCCCATCGAGCCCATGCGGCTGGTGATGATGACGACCTTGGCGCCGTCCTTGAGCAGCGGCGCCAGCGCGTGCGTGACGCGCAGCGGGGCGATGGCGTTGACTTGCAGTTGGCGCTCGATGCCGTCGAAATCGGGATTGTCGAAGCTGCCGGCTTTGAGGATGCCGGCATTGTTGATGAGAAGATCGATCTGCGCGCCGTCGAGCCGCCGACGCAGTTCGGCGACGGCCCCGGCGTCGGCGACATCGACGCTGGCTTCGACGCGGACGCCGAGGCTGTCGAGCTCTTCGGAGCTTTTGCGGCAGATGGCGATGACGTCATCGCCGCGGGCTTTGAGCTGGCGGCAGAGCTCAAGGCCGATGCCGCGGTTCGCGCCGGTTACGACTGCCAGGGCCATGGTGGGGGTCTCCGTTGGGGCTGCCCACAAGATAGGACGCGATCTAATCCTCGTCATTCCGGACGCGCGGAGCGCGGTCCGGAACCCAGGGGCCAAACGCACCGCTCTATCATCCCCTCGGTTCCGGGTTCTCGCTCCGCGAGCCCCGGAATGACGATTTGGGATGTGCGCAAACAGAAAAGGCCGCGACGCCTTTGCGCCGCGGCCTTTGTCCCCCATTTCCGCCCGCTTTAGTCTTCGACGCGCAGGAGGCCGTTCTCGCTCAGAACCTTCGCCGCATCGTGGATGCGCTCGTAGGGGAGCTTGGCGCGTTGGGCGATGTCGAGCAGCGAGTGCTGGCCGTCTGACTGGTTGAGCATCCAGAACACCGGCAGGTTGGCGTCATAGGCTTTCTTGTCGCCGCCGATGGCGCCGTAGAGGCCGCGCTTGCCGAGGTTCGGCTCGCCGTGCGGGGCAAGGTTTACGGTGCGATACTCGTTCTCGAGGATGTCGATGATCTGCAGCGTGTGCTTGTAGGATTTCTCCAGCGCCTCCGGCTTCAGGAATTCCATGTTGTCCGCGGAGGTATGGTATTCTGGAAAGAGGCCGAAGCGCGAACGCAGCAGCAGGCCGACATTCAAGCGGAAGGCCGGCGAGTTGTATTGGCGCTCGTCGTAGCCGTAGGGCCAGAAGTCGACGATGTTCGGGTTCGCCTCTTCATCGCGCAGGATCTTTTCCACGGCTTTGTCGATGATGGCGTCGCCGGCTTGGCTGCGCTTGTAGGTCGGCCCGCCCGGATCGCCGACACACGAGAGGATGAGGCCGTTCTTGATGCGCTTGATCTTCTCTTCGTTGCGCGAAAGCCACGTGATCGAGCCGATCGTGCCGGGGGCGAAGATGAATTGGTAGGAGTAGCGCGTCTTGCCCTGGAGTGAGGTCAGCGCCTGCGCCAGGTGCGTGTTGACGCTCATGCCCGAGCAATTGTCGTTGGCCAGCGAGGGGTGGCAGCAATGGGCTGAGAAGAGGAAGATCTCGTCGCTCTCGCCCTGCAGGAAATATTCGCCATAGGTCAGCGAGCCATTCGGGTTGTGGTCGCTGTCGATGAAGGCCTCGTATTCGCCGTCGGGCAGGCTCATCAGCTGGTCGTGGCTCATGCAGAAGCCCCAGTTGATGTTGTAATAGCTGGTCCGGTACGGGATCAGGTCGGGCTGATCCGGCATGGTGAAGATGTGCTTCTTCAGCTCGGAGAGCTGGAATTTGCCGCTGATCGGGGCGGAATAGTTAAGCACATGCAGGTTGTGCTTCTTGAAGTCGATGATCTTGTTGCCTTGCGGATCCTTGATCCAGGCGTCGCGAATGTTCCATTCCGGCGCAATGGTCCAGTCGAAAGCTTGCGTGCCCGACGGGACTTCATGGATTTCGAGATCGATCTTCGAGCCGATGTGGCCCAGCGTCTCGCGCACGCCGTTGCCCGAAATGGAACGGCAGATCGGGTAGAGCGTATTGGCAAAATCCCACAGCTCCTGGCCGATGCCCGGCTTGTAGAGCTTCTGCACGAGGGATTCACGGATCATCGGCATTGAACGGCTTCCTCAAAAGCGCACTGGAACGTCGCACGGGCGGTACGCAAGCATGTATCGGGCCGCGCTTCGATGCGCCGCGGGCCGTTCACGCGCCGGCTGATGCTCCAAATTTTGTCGGGACTTTCCAGGTGCCGTCAGAGCCCGGTTCTTGTCAAGCAAAACGCCTATAAACGGGTGTTTTCCGCCTATTGGACGAAGCCGTTGACGCGCGCGGGAATTGGTGCGCGTAACAGCGGCGGTACGGCACGAAGGTTGCAGCCTTAACGGCGCATGCGTGCAAATTTCACCGCTCGGGCAAAGTCATGAAAGTTGTTCTCTTCTGCGGCGGCATGGGCACTCGGATTCGGGAGTATTCCGAATCCATCCCCAAGCCCATGATCCCAATCGGCCACCAGCCGATCCTGTGGCATGTCATGAATTACTACAGCCAGTACGGGCACAAGGATTTCGTGCTCTGCCTCGGCTACAAAGCCAACACGGTGAAGGACTTCTTCCTTAACTATAAGACGCAGACCTACGGCGACTGCATCGTCGAAGGCGCCAAGATCGAGATGCTGGGTCCGCGCGAGGAAGATTGGCGCGTCGCCATGATCGATACCGGGGTGTGGCGCAATATCGGCAGCCGTCTCTGGGCCGTGCGCGATCACGTCAAGGACGAGAAGATGTTCTTGGCCAATTACAGCGACGGGCTCTCGAACGTGAATCTCGACGACATGATCGAGAAATTCCAGAAGAGCGACAAGATCGCCTGCTTCCTGGCCGTGCACCCGCCGGTGACCTATCACATCGCCGACATCGCCGACGACGGGCGCGTGCGCGAGTTCATCACCTCGGACAATTCCGAAATCTGGATCAATGGCGGCTACTTCCTGCTCAAGCCGGAAATCTTCGACTACATGAATGACGGCGAAGAGCTGGTGGTCGAGCCGTTCTCGCGGCTGATCAAAGAGAACAAGCTGATGGCCTACAAGCACACCGGCTTCTGGCGCTCGATGGATACGCTGCGCGACCGTCAGGTGCTCGAAGACATGATGGAAAAGGGCGACATGCCCTGGAAGGTCAACGGCAACGGCGCGAAGCCGAAATAACATGCTCGCGCTCGACCTCGCACGGCCGGGCAGGGCGCTCAAAGTCCTGGCCATCGGCGCGCACTCCGACGACATCGAAATCGGCGCGGGCGGCGCGATCCTTTCCTGGATCGAGTCGGGCGCTGAAGTGTCGGTCGATTGGTGCGCGCTTTCGGCGCCGGGCGAACGCGCCGATGAAGCGCGTGCCAGCGCGATGGAATTTCTGGCTGGCGCGGCGCGGGCGGACATTCATCTCAGCGATTTTCGCGACGGTTATTTTCCGGCCGAGCGCACGGCGGTGAAGGATTGGGTCGAGGGGCTGAAGAAGCTTGAGACGCCGGATGTGATCCTCTGCCATCAACGTAACGACGCGCACCAAGATCACCGGCTGGTATGCGAGCTGGTTTGGAATACGTTCCGCGATCACCTGATCTTGGAGTACGAGATTCCGAAATGGGATGGCGACCTCGGCCAGCCCAATGTGTACGTCGAACTCAGCGAAGCGGTGCTGGCGCGCAAGATCGAGCTCTTGCACAAGCATTTCGGCACGCAGCGCTCGAAGGCGTGGTTCGACGACGAGACCTTCCGCGGCCTCGCGCGGCTGCGCGGGGTTGAGTGCCGCGCGCGCTACGCCGAGGCGTTTTTCGCGCGCAAACTGCTTTTGAAATAGGACCTCATGACGATGGCTCATCGCGGCTTCGAAAAATCCAACGCCCTACGCGAGAAGGGTCAGCGCCTTATCCCGGGCGGCGCGCACACCTACGCCAAGGGCGATGACCAATATCCGCTGCTGGCGCCGGGCCACATCGTGCGCGGCAAGGGCTGCCGCGCTTGGGACGCGGACGGCAACGAATACATCGAGTACGGCATGGGCAATCGCGCTGTGACGCTCGGCCATGCCTATGAGCCGGTGCTGGCGGCGGTGCGCGCGGAGCTGGAGAATGGCGTCAACTTCACGCGCCCGGCGGCAATCGAAGTGGCGGCGGCGGAGAAGTTTCTCTCCATGATCCCCAACGCGGAGATGGTGAAATTCTCCAAGGACGGTTCGGACGCAACTTCCGGCGCGGTGAAGATCGCGCGCGCCTATACCGGCCGCGATTACATCGCCATTTGCGGCGATCATCCGTTCTTTGCGGTGGACGATTGGTTCATCGGCTCGACGCCCATCAATGGCGGCGTGCCGAAGGCGGTCAGCGATCTGACGCTGAAGTTCAAGTACAACGACATCGAGAGCGTCAAAGCGCTGTTGGCGCAGTATCCGGGCCAGATCGCCGGCTTCATCATGGAGCCGACGCGCGGCGTCGATCCGAAGGACAATTTCCTGCACGAAGTGAAGCGGCTCGCGCATGAGGCGGGCGCGCTCTTCATCCTGGATGAAATGATCTCGGGCTTCCGCATCCATCCTTATGGCGCGCAGCACAAGTACGACATCGACCCCGATCTCTCGACCTGGGGCAAGGCGATCGCCAATGGCTTCTCGGTCTCGGCCCTCGTCGGCAGGCGCGAGTACATGCGCCTCGGCGACCTGGTGCAGTGGGATAAGCCGCGCGTGTTTCTCATGTCGACCACGCATGGCGGGGAGACGCACGGCCTCGCGGCGATGATGGCGACGATGGACGTTTACAAGAACGAGCCGGTGATCGAGCACATGATCCGCGTCGGTCAGCGTCTGATGACCGGCATCGAGCAGGCCGCGCGCGTTCGCGGCGTGCATGAGCACATCACTGTTATGGGCATGCCCTCCAACGCTGTGTTCGGCACGACGGATCCAGACAAAAAGCCGAGCCAGGCGTATCGCTGCGTGCTGCTGCAGGAGCTGATCAAGCGCGGCGTGCTCGCGCCGTCGATCGTGGTATCCTACGCGCACAAGGATGCCGATATCGATCAGACCATCGAGGCGTTCGATGGCGCGATGGAGATTTATGCGCGCGCGCTGAATGATGGGGCCGAAAAGCACCTCATTGGCCCGCCGTCGGAAATGGTCTATCGCAGCTACAACAAGAAGCCTGCCTCGGCTGAGGCGAAGGAAGTGGCGTGACCATCATCGTCACCGGCGCCGCCGGCTTTATCGGATTTCACGTCGCCGGCGGGGGGGGGGGGGGGGGGGCGG
>JAEYPY010000094.1 GCA_023410295.1 Pseudomonadota bacterium
CCGCAAGTGCGGCTCCCAATCTTCTATGCGGGATTCGAAGATCGGCCCCAGCACGGCGTCGCGGCGGACGTCGTTATAAAACGCCCGCACCAGCCGCTCGATCATCGCCGCATCCACGCCGCGCGCGACCGCTTCGGCGACATAATCGCCCCGCTCGGGAAAAGTCCGCATGGGAGCGATGTCGGCGCGATGCCAAGCACGCGCAAGCCGCCGCAGCGCCATTGGGACGAAGAAGCGCAGAGGGAAAAATCTGGCGGAGAGGGAGGGATTCGAACCCTCGGTGGGCTTGCACCCACTCCGGTTTTCGAGACCGGCCTATTCAGCCACTCTAGCACCTCTCCGGAGAGCCCGCTTAATGGCGAGCCGCGCGCCCCCTTGCAAGAGGCGCGCCTGCAGCTTCATGCCGCCCCGGCTCTCAAGCCGCGGTTAACAGCGCAAAAAGCCGCGCTTCGGTGCGCGAAAGCCGCCAGCCTTCGTAAACGAACACCGCCCCTGCCCCAAAATCGGCCGCCGCCTCGGCGCGGAGACCGTCGTCCGTCACGGATGCTTCATCTTATTGCGCCGGTTCGGGCGCGGGGCCGCCGCCGAAGGCGCGATAAGTGGCGATGGCGGCGCTGGCGGCGGCGCGTTCGGAGTCGATGCGCGTGAGGTTCGCATCGATCAATTGCTGCTCGGACCGCAGGCGATCGGCCAAGCTCTGAATGCCGGCTTCAAACGCCGCGCGCGAACCGCGCGCTGTGCGCTCCGCCGCATCTTCCGCGCGGCGTGCGGATTCGAGACGCAGGCGTCCTTGATCGAGCGAGACCAGCGCGTTGGATGCCTCGGCCACCGCTTGCGTCACCGTCTGCTGATAGCGGATCAGCGATTGCTCGAACTGCGCGCTGCGCTGGCGCTGCACACCGAAGCGGCGGCCCCAATCGAACAGCGGGATCGAGATAAAGGGCGTGCCGGTGGCGATCGTGGTCCCTGCCCCGGCCGGATTGCCGATCAGCGCATCGGTGACGCTGATCGTGCCGGCTAGATTGAGGCGCGGAAAGAGATCGGCGCGCGCCACGCCCAAAGCGGAAGCGGCGACGATGGTCTGCGCTTCGGCGCTCGCCACGTCAGGGCGCAAGCGCAACAGGTCCGCAGGCGCTGCGGGCGCAGTGGTCAGTTCAAGCGTCGGGATGCCTGCATCGTTGCGCGCAAGAATCGCCTGTGTTTCCGGGCTTTCCGTGCCTGGCGCGAGGCCGCGCAGCACGGCGAGAACGTTCTCTGCGCGCCGCACTTCGATAACGAGGCCCGGCAGGCGCGTGCGCGTGGCTTCCGCGAGACGGCGCGCGTCGGCGGCGTCGGCATCAGCGGTGATGCCGGCGTTGGCGCTGATTTCGAGAATGCGCGCCAGTTCGTCGGAAGCTTCGACCGAGCGCGAGAGCGCGGAATAGGTCGCCTGCGCGGCGCGGAGATCGACATAAGCCTGCGCCACATCGGCGGCGAGTGCGACTTGCGCGCCGCGCAGATCGGCGAGCGCGACGCGGGTGTTGGCCCCGGCGCCCGTGGCGGCGGGGCCGATGGCGAAGAGCGGCAGCTCCCAGCCGACTTGCGCGCCGTAGGAGCCGGTCATCTGCTCACGTTCCCCGCCAGGCGGGATCGGGCCTTCGATGACGCGCTGATATTGGCCCGAACCGGTGGCCAGGAGTTCGGGCAGGTATTGCGCGAGCGTTGCTTGCGAGAGCCCGCGCGCTTCCCGCACGCGCTGGATGGCGATCTGCACACTCGGGCCATCGTCGAGCGCCTCGGTGACGAGCTGATCGAGGGCCGGATCGTTGAAGCGCCGCCACCAATCGGTAACGGGCTGCTCAGCGGCGACGGGCGCATCGCGCCATTGCGATGGCAGCGGCGGCGCCTCGGCGCGCTCGCTCGGCATGGTGACGCAGCCCGCGAGCGCCGCCGCGAGCACCCCGGCGCGCACCGCGCCGGACAGAAACCGAACCGCTTCCATACTAATTGCAGTGCTCCTTCAGCGGCTTAGCGCTTCGTTAGAGGGCCCGACGCGAAACTTCTCTGCGAAAAGATGGCCCGAGGACTTCGGTTTTCAGCTTGACGCCGTCCAGCCTTAACATTTAGAGAACGAACGTTCGTTTTATATGCGTTGCAGCGAGGCGGCAAGAGGCCGGTTCGCACAGGACATAGTTCTCGTGGCCCGCCTTGCCGACCCCCAACTGGCCGATCGCCGCCGCCGGCAGATCCTGGACGCCGCCATGGCCTGCTTCCGCCGCCGCGGCTTCCACCAGGCGACGATGCAAGAGATTTGCGCCGAGGCGAATATCAGCGCCGGCGCGCTCTATCGCTATTTTGGCTCGAAGGCCGAGATCATCGGCGCCATCGCCGAAGACCGCCACGCCGACAACGACGAGGCGTTCCTCAGAGCCACGCAGACCCAACCGCTGATCGACGCGCTTTCGCTTATGGCGCGAGACTTCTGCGACAAGTTCGCCGAAGGCGATGGCGCACTGATCGCCGACATCTTCGCCGAGTGCATCCGCGACCCTGATGTCGCCGCGCCTCTGCACCGGATCAACGACCGCATGGTCTCGCATTGCACGGCTGCAATAAAAGCCGCGCAGGCGCGTGGTGATGTCGATCGCACGCTCGATCCTTTTGTGACGGCCAACATCTTGTTTGCAGCCGTCGAAGGCATAGCTCTTAGGCGCGCTTTCTTGCGGGACATCAACCCAGACGCTGCCGTCGCTGAATTTCGTACGCTCGCGGAGCGTTATCTGAGCCCTCGTCATGAACAAGCCTGAACGTCCCGAAATCTTCAATCGCGCCGGGGGTTTCTTCAAACGGGGACTCGACGCCGGCGGCGATGCCTTCCGCCGCGCGCGCGATACGGGCAAGCGCGCCTGGGACAAAGCTACCGATGCGCCGACCGAGGAAGGCCGGCGCCGCCGCGTGCTGATGATCATGGGCGCCGGCATCGTCGGAATCATTATCGTCATGGCGGTGCTCAGTCGCATGGGCGGCGAGACCGCGGTGCGCACGGAAGTCTCCACCGCGCAAGCGGTGTCGGTGATTACGGTCGGCACGCAGAGCTTTACGCCGGCGATCTCGCTCAATGGCGAAGCGCGCCCGGTGCGCGACATCCAGGTGACGGCGCCCGCGAGCGGCGTGCGCATTCTGGAAATCCTGGTCGATGAAGGCGACACCGTGCGCCAAGGCCAAGCCATGGCGCGGCTCGACACCAATCTGGCGCAGGCGCAAACGCGCGCGGCGCAAGCGAGTGTTGCGGAAGCTGAATCGGCCGCCGTGCGCGCGCGCGGGGAGTATCAGCGTGCGGAATCGATCCGCGATTCTGGCGCGCTTTCGACCGAAGCGATCGAACAGCGCCGCGCCGCCGCGATCGCCGCGGATGCGCGCCTCGCCGCAGCACGGGCGCAATTGCAGGAAACCAATGCACGCCTCGGCGGCGGCTATGTCCGCGCGCCGGCGAGCGGGCTCGTGATCGACCGCAGCGCCGAAGTTGGCCGCGACGTGCAAGGCCAAGTGCTCTTCCGCATCGCCGCGGGCAATCAGCTTGAAGTCGCCGCGCAGGTCGCCGAGCGTGACGCACTGGCGCTGCAGGAAGGCGCCCCGGCGGTGTTCTCGCTGGTCGATGGTTCGACCGTGCAAGGCACGCTGCGCCGCCTCCCCGCTTCGATCGACAGCCGCACGCGCACCGGCGAAGCGCTCTTCTCGTTGCCGCAGAACAGCCGCGTGCGCGCAGGCATGTATCTGCGCGGCGAGGCGCAACTGCCGGCGCGCGAAGTGATCGCCATTCCGCAAAGCTCGATCCTCTACGAAGCCGGCCAAGCTTACGTGTTCGTGATCCAGCAGAGCCGCCGCGAAGGCCAAGACGAGCCGGTCTACACCGTGAACCGCGTCAACGTTCAGTTGGGCGCGCGCAATGGCGAGATGGTTGAGGTCGTCGCCGGCCTTGAGCCCAATCAGCGCATCGTCGGCTCGGGCGCGGCGTTCCTGCAGCAGGGCGACGACGTGCGTCCGCTCGCAGAACCGGCCACCGCCGCCGCGCAGCCCGCGCAACCTGCAACCAATGAGGCGCCCGCGCTCCGCGGCCGCGAAGGCTAGACCATGGCCTGGAATATTTCCGCGGGCGCGATCCGCAATCCGATCCCGCCGATCCTGCTCATCCTCGCGCTCTTCTTCGCAGGCTGGCAGGCTTACAACCGGCTGCCGATCAACCAGCTGCCGAACGTCGATTTCGGCGGCTTCACCGTCACTGTCGCGCAACCGGGCGCAGCGCCGGTGGAAATGGAAACGCAGATCACGCAGCGCATCGAGAGCGCGCTGACGGCGGTCGAGGGCGTAAAGCGCGTCACCTCGACGATCTCGCCCGGTGTTTCCAGCACCACCGTAGAAATGGAAGGCGAGACCGATCTCGCCCGCGCCGTCGACGATGCGCGCGATGCGCTGAACCGCATCCGCGCCGAGTTGCCGGCGGATATCACCGAACCTGTCATCACCCGCATCGAAGCGGCGACGGTGCCGATCGGCTATTACGCGGTCAACGCCGAAGGCATGACGCCGCAGGATATTTCCTGGTTCATCGACAACGACCTGCAGCGCGAACTGCTCGCCGTGCCCGGCGTCAGCCAAGTGCAGCGCATGGGCGGCGTCGACCGCGAGATTCGCGTCGAGCTCGATCCCGCCCGCATGCTCGCGCACGGCGTCTCCGCCGACCAGATCAACAACCAGCTGCGCGCGCTCAACGTCGACCTCCCCGGCGGCCAAGCGCAGGTCGGCGGCCAGGCGCAATCGATCCGCACGCTGGGCGGCGCGCAATCCGTGCAGGAACTCGCCGATACCCGCATCGCCACCGCGGATGGCGGAATGGTTCGCCTTGGCGATCTCGGCACTGTCACCGACAGCGCCTCCGACATGCAGTCGATCTCGCGCTACAACGGCCAGCCGGTGGTCGGCTTTCTGGTGTTGCGCTCGCGCGGCGCCTCCGAAGTGCAGGTGTTCGACCGCATGGACGAACGGCTGCGCGAAATCGAGGCCAGCCATCCCGGCATCACCGTCACCGAGATCGGCTCGAGCGTCGAATTCATCCGCGGCATGCACGAGAGCTCTATCCACGCGCTGATCGAAGGCGCGCTGCTGGCGTGCTTGGTCGTGTTCCTGATCCTGCGCGATTGGCGCGCAACGCTGATCGCCGCAGCCGCCATTCCGCTCTCGATCATGCCGACCTTCGCCGCCATCGAAGTGCTGGGCTTTACGCTCAACATGGTGACACTGATCGCGCTGGCGCTGGTCACTGGGGTTCTCGTCGACGACGCCATCGTCGAGATCGAGAACATCGTCAGGCACATGCGCATGGGCAAAGGCGCCTATCCCGCCGCGCTCGAAGCCGCCGACGAGATCGGACTTGCCGTCGTCGCCACCACATTCTCGATTATCGCCGTGTTTGTGCCGGTCAGTTTCATGTCTGGCGGCATGGGCACGTTCTTCCGAGAGTTTGGCCTCACCGTCGCCGTGGCGGCGTTCTTCTCGCTTGTGGTCGCGCGCCTCATCACGCCGATGATGGCCGCGTTCTTTCTCTCTGACAAAGGCCACGATCACGAAGCCAAACCAGGCACGCTGACTCTCGCCTATCGGGACATTCTCGGCTGGTCGATCCGCCATCCCTGGAAAACCATCGGTGCGGGCTTAGGCGTCTTCATCCTTTCTCTGGTGCTGGCGAGCCAAGTGCCCGCGGTCGTCATCCCGCGCTTCGACAGCGGCATGATTCAAGTGCGGGTCGAGATTCCGCCCGGCACGCCGGTGCTGCAGTCCGACCGCGTGCTGCAGCAGATGGCGACGCGCATGCGTGAGACGACGCCGGAAATCGAAGGCGTCTTCACCTCGCTCAACGGCGCCGATGGTTCAGCGCCCAATGCCGACATCTTCATCCAGCTCACCGATCGCGACGAGCGCAACCGCTCCGCCTACGCGATCCAGCAAACGCTGCGCCCGATGCTGTCGGAATTCCCGAACTACCGCGCCTCGTTCATTCAAGATCAAGGCGGGCAGACCGGATCCGACATTACCGTGCAGTTCGTCGGCCAAAATCCGGAGCGCGTGAACGCGGCGGCTGATCGTCTCGCGGCGGCCATGAACGACCTGCCCGAACTGGCGGACGTGCGCTCGACCTCAGCCATGCGCCGGCCGGAGATTCAGGTGCAGCCGCGCGACGCGGACATGGCGCGCCTCGGCGTCACGTCCGCGAGCCTTGCATCCGCCGTGCGCATCGCCACCAGCGGCGACGCCGAGCAGAACCTGCCGAAGTTCGACCTTGCCGATCGCCAGATTCCGATCCGCACCACGCTCCGACCCGACAATCGGACCGATCTTGACGCGATCCGCTCGCTGCCGGTGCAGTCGGCGACCGGCGCGCCGGTGCGGCTCGATGCTGTCGCCGAGGTCTCGTTCTCGTTAGGCGAAGCCACGATCGAGCGGCGCGACCGCGAACGCGCGGTGACCGTCGGCGCCAACGTCGTGCCCGGCGTGGAGTTGAGCGAAGCCCAGTCGGCCGTGTTCGCCCTGCCCGAGGCTACTCAGCCCGGCGAAGGCGTGCGCCTCGCCGCCGGCGGGCAGACCGAAGACTTCGCCGAGATGACGAGCGCCTTCGGCAGCGCAATGCTGTGGGGCATTATCCTCATCTACATCGTGCTGGTGCTACTGTTCCGTGACTTCTTCCAACCGATCACGATCATGACGGCCCTGCCGCTGTCGCTTGGGGGCGCCTTCCTGGGCCTCATCGTCGCCAATCAGCCGCTGTCGCTGTTCGCGTTCATCGGCCTGCTGATGCTGATGGGCCTTGTGACCAAGAACTCGATCCTCCTGGTCGATTTCGCGGTCGAGCGCATGCACGCAGGCATGAGCCGCAATGCGGCGTTGATGGAGGCCGGCATGCAGCGCGCGCGGCCGATCATCATGACGACGTTCGCGATGTCGGGCGGCATGGTGCCCGCCGCGCTCGGCTGGGGCGTCGACGGCACGCTCAGGCAAGGCATGGGCGCGGCGGTGATCGGCGGGCTGATGCTGTCGACGCTGCTCTCGCTCGTGTTCGTGCCGGCGATGTTCGTGCTGATCGACCGGCTCGAGCGCTGGGTGCAGGGCTTCCTGCCGAAACCGGGTGGGCACGCCGAAGACGAAGCCGCGCGCACGCCGGCGGAGTAACAACGGCGCTACCCGATCTCGAACTTGACGCCCTGCGCCAGCGGCAGCGTGCGGCCGTAGTTCACGGTGTTGGTGGCGCGGCGCATATAGGATTTCCACGCATCCGAGCCGCTCTCGCGTCCGCCGCCGGTTTCCTTCTCGCCGCCGAACGCACCGCCGATCTCGGCGCCCGAGGGGCCGATGTTCACATTGGCGATGCCGCAATCAGAACCGCGCGCGGAGAGGAAGAGCTCGGCCTCGCGCAGATCGTTGGTGAAGATCGACGAGGACAGACCTTGCGTCACCGCGTTGCTGAGCGCGATCGCATCTTCAAGGGTGCCGTGCTTCATCACGTAAAGGATCGGCGCGAAGGTCTCCTTCAGCACCGGCCCTTCGTGCGCCAGCATCTCAACCAGCGCTGGCCGCACATAAAAGGCGGCATCGTGCGCCGTCTCCACGCGTTCGCCGCCGCTGATACGGCCGCCGGCGTTCTTCGCCTCAGCCAGCGCGCGCTGCATCGCTTCGAGCGCCGCGCCGTCGATCAACGGGCCAACCAGCACATCCTCCTTCAACGGATCGCCGACCTTCACCGAAGCGTACGCCTTGCGCAGACGCGGGACGAAGCGGTCGTAGATGTCCTCGTGCACGAAGAGCCGCCGCAGCGTGGTGCAGCGCTGGCCGGCCGTGCCCATCGCCGCGAACGCAACGGCGCGCAGCGCAAGATCGAGATCGGCCGACGGGCAGACGATCGAGGCATTGTTGCCGCCCAGCTCCAGCAAGGCGCGCGCAAACCGCTGCGCCAGCCGCGGGCCCACGGCGCGGCCCATCGCTGTTGACCCAGTGGCTGAGACGAGCGCGACGCGCGGATGATCGACCAGCGCTTCGCCGATCTCGCGCCCGCCCTGCAGCAGGACCGACAAATTCTCTGGCGCCGCGCCGCCCTCGGCGCGGAAGCGCGTCAATGCGCGCTCGAACAAGCTTTGCGTCGCCGCCGCCGTCAGCGGCGCTTTCTCCGATGGCTTCCAGACAATGGCGTTGCCGCACACTAGCGCCAGCGCCGCGTTCCATGCCCACACCGCGACAGGAAAGTTGAACGCGGAGATGATGCCGACGATTCCGAGCGGATGCCACGTCTCCATCATCCGATGCTCGGCGCGCTCGGTGGCGATGGTCAGTCCATAGAGTTGCCGCGAAAGACCGACCGCGAAGTCGCAGATGTCGATCATCTCCTGCACTTCGCCGAGGCCCTCGCTGGCGATCTTGCCGACTTCCAGCGTCACCAGCCTGCCGAGCTCGGCCTTGTGCGCGCGCAGTTCTTCGCCGAACAGCCGCACCAGTTCGCCGCGCTTCGGCGCCGGCACGTTGCGCCATTCCAGAAACGCCGCGTGCGCGCGCTCGATCTTTGACGCGGCGCCCGCTGCGTCGTCGGGCGCGACAGCGCCGATGCGTTCGCCGGTGATGGGTGAGCGGGAATGAAGCTCGCCCTCGCCTTCGACACCCAACGCCGCCAGCGTCGCCGTCGCAGTTTTGATCACGCCCATCCGCCGCCTCCGTTCGCGTCCTCCATACGCTCGCGCCCGGGCCCGCCGCCAGCCCTACAAAATTGTTGCTTCGCACGATATTTCATATATAAACTACCTTCATGCGCATCGCCTGCGCCGGCGGGGGCCCCGCCGGGCTCGTCTTCGCCATCTCCATGAAGCTGCGCGACCCGCGGCACGACATCGTCGTGTTCGAGCGCAACGATCCGGGCGACACCTTCGGCTGGGGCGTTGTCTTCTCCGATCAGACGATGGAGAACCTGCGCGCCAACGATCCCGTCAGCGCCGACGAGATCGAAGCCGGTTTCGCGCATTGGGACGATATCGACGTCCATATTCACGGGGAGACCATCACCTCCAGCGGTCATGGCTTTGTCGGCATCGGCCGCAAGCGCCTCCTCAACATCCTGCAAGAGCGCGCCCGCGCGCTGGGCGTGCGGCTCGAATTCCGCACCGAGATCGAGCCCGATTCGGAGATGCTGCGCGCGTACGATCTCGTCGTCGCCTGCGACGGCGCCAACTCGAAGTGGCGCACCGCGTATGCCGAGCACTTCGGCGTCGATATCGACATCCGGCCGAACAAGTACATCTGGCTCGGCGCCAACAAGGCGTTCGAGGCTTTCACCTTCGCCTTCGAGCACACCGAACACGGTTGGATCTGGGCGCACGCCTATAAGTTCGAGCCTGACGCCTCGACCTTCATCGTCGAATGCAGCGAGGCGACGTGGAAAAGCTTCGGCTTCGACCGCATGAGCCAGGACGAAACCTGCCGCGCCGCCGAGCAGCTCTTCGACAAGTATCTCAACGGCGCCACGCTTTCCACCAACGCCAAGCATCTGCGCGGCTCGGCCTGGCTCAACTTCCCGCGCATCGTCTGCGAGACGTGGCACAAGGATAACCTGATCCTGATGGGTGATGCGGCGCACACGGCGCACTTCTCGATCGGCTCGGGCACCAAACTCGCCATCGAGGACGCGATCAAGCTCGCGCAGGTGTTGCACGGCGGCAAACCGCTGGCGGCGGCGCTGGCGGAGTATCATGCCGAACGTCAGGTCGAAGTGCTGAAACTCCAGAACGCGGCGCGCAATTCGACCGAATGGTTCGAAAGCATCGACCGCTACGCTAATCTTGAGCCGCTGCAATTCACCTATTCCCTGCTCACCCGCAGCCAACGCGTGAGTCATGAGAACTTGCGGGTGCGGGACCGCAATTTTGTGCAGCGTGTGGAGCAACGGTTCTTGGACCGCGCGTCTTCAGACGCGCCCATCGCGAAGCCGGCAAGCACGAGCGCCGATGCGGGTCTAAAGACCCGCGATCCAAGTGCGCCGCCGATGTTTGCGCCGTTCCGGCTGCGCGACATGGACATTGCCAACCGCGTCGTCGTTTCGCCGATGTGCATGTATTCCGCCGTCGACGGGACGCCGAACGATTTCCATCTCGTGCATTACGGCGCGCGCGCCATGGGCGGGACGGGGCTCATTTTCACCGAGATGACGGATGTCTCCGCCGATGGCCGCATCACGCCCGCCTGCGCCGGCATGTATAGCCCCGAGCACGTCGGCGCCTGGAAACGCATTGTCGATTACGTGCACGCGCAGTCGCGCGCCAAGTTCGCGCTGCAACTCGGGCACGCCGGGCGCAAAGGCTCAACGCGCGTGCCGTGGGAGGAAGAGCATCCCGATCAGCCGCTCGAACATGGCAATTGGGAGCTGATCGCGCCCTCGCCGATCGCGTGGTCCGAACGCAACGCGACGCCGCGCGAGATGACGCGCGCGGATATGAAGCGTGTGAAAGCGGATTTCGTACGCGCTACGCTGATGGGCGAAGAAGCCGGCTTTGACATGCTCGAGCTGCATTGCGGCCACGGCTATCTGCTCTCGTCTTTCCTGACGCCGATCAGCAACCAGCGCAGCGATTCCTACGGCGGCAGCATCGAGAACCGTCTGCGCTTTCCGCTCGAAGTGTTCGAAGCCATGCGCGCGGCCTGGCCGCAGCATAAGCCCATGAGCGTGCGTATCTCCGCCACCGATTGGCACGCCGACGGCCTCACGGCGGAAGATTCCGTCGCCATCGCGCAAGCCTTCGCCAACGCCGGCGCCGATCTCATCGACGTTTCCGCCGGTCAGACCACGCCGCTCGCCAAGCCAGTTTATGGCCGCATGTTCCAGACGCCCTATTGCGACCGCATCCGCAACGAGGCGCGCGTCGCCACCATGGCCGTCGGCAACATTTTCGAGCCGGACCACGTCAATTCTATTCTCGCCGCCGGGCGCGCTGATCTCTGCGCGCTGGCGCGCCCGCACTTGGTTGATCCATTCTGGACGCTGCGCGCGGCGGCGGAGCTAGGCTATGAGCACGTGCATGCGCCGGCGCCTTACGAAGCCGGCGAGCGGCAGCTGCGGCGCAACGCGGCGCGGCGCGAACAGCTGACGGAGAAAGTATGAGCGACCTCGCACAGGATCTCGCCGGCAAGCACGCCTTCATCACCGGCGGCGGCACCGGCATTGGGCTGGCCAGTGCGCGCATGCTGGCCGCGCGCGGCGCCAAGCTCACGCTCGCGGCCCGCAATTTCGCGCGGGTTGAAGACGCCGCCTCGACGCTCGATGCGCATGCGGTCTCGGTCGATGTCAGCAACGAAACGTCCGTCGCCGCCGCGTTCGACGCGGCGCGCGCGCGCTATGGCGCCATCGATATCCTCATCAACAATGCCGGGATCACGCCCTCGGCGCCGTTGCACAAGATGGACCTCGCCATGTGGAACGAGGTGCTCGCGATCAATCTGACCGGCGCCTTCCTCTGCGCCCGCGCCGCGATCGGCGACATGTACGAGCGCGGCTGGGGCCGCATCGTCAACGTCGCTTCGATCGCGGGGCTGAAGGGCGACGCCTATATCAGCGCCTATTGCGCCTCGAAGCACGGCATGATCGGCATGACGCGCGCGCTGGCGCATGAAGCGGCCAAGCGCGGCGTCACCGTCAACGCCGTCTGCCCTGGCTATGTCGAGACCGACATCGTCACGCGCGCGGCGGAAAACATCGCCGGCAAGACCAAGCTGAGCGAAGATGAAGCGCGCGCCATGCTTTATGCCAGCAATCCGCAAGGTCGGCTCATCAGCGCGGACGAAGTGGCGAGTGCAATCTCCTGGCTCTGCAGCGCCGGCACGGCGTCGACCAACGGGGCGGCGCTGCCGATCACGGGCGGGGAGATATGACGTCCGCCCAAGACTCCGTCCGCCTTTCGCTGCGGCTGCTGACCACCAGCCGGCTGATGGAGCGCGAAGTGGATGCGCTGATGCGCGCGCGATTTGACTCCACCATCGCGCGCTTCGATTTTCTCTCCGCGCTCGATCGCCATGGCGCGCTGACGCTCGGCGAAGTCTCCCAGCACCTGCTCGTCTCCAACGGCAACATCACGCAATTGCGCGCGCGGCTCCAAACCGACGGCCTCATCGAAACCGAACAGGACGCGAAAGACCGGCGTCTGCAACGCGTGCGATTGACCAGGCGCGGGGAAAGCGTATTCAAGCAGATGGCCAAAGCGCACGCGGCTTGCGTGGACGCGCTGCTGCGCGATCTGCCGCAAGCCGACAAACAAGCGCTGATGCGGCTGCTGGACGGCGCCAAATCGTCCATCCGCCGCACGCTAGCCAAGGGAGGAGCGGCGCCATGATCGCCGATGCATGGAGCAGCGCGGATTATCGCGCCGAACACTTTCTCTGGCGCGTGGAGGATCGCGTCGCCACCGTGACGCTCAATCGGCCCGAACGGAAGAATCCGCTGACGTTCGAAAGCTACGCCGAGCTGCGCGACCTCTTCCGCCGCCTCACCTATGCCGAAGATTGCCGCGCGATCGTGCTCACCGGCGCCGGGGGCAATTTCTGTTCCGGCGGCGACGTGCACGAAATCATCGCGCCGTTGACGAAGATGACGATGCCCGAACTCATGCGCTTTACGCGCATGACCGGCGATCTGGTCAAAGCCATGCG
>JAEYPY010000101.1 GCA_023410295.1 Pseudomonadota bacterium
CGGCGGGGCGGGGCCGGGGGGGGGGGGGCGTCGCCACTGACCGCATCGCAATCATCGGGCCGCTCGCGGAAGAACGCCGGGTGCAATGAGCCACACCCTCTTCATCTCGCGGCTGACGCTCACGAACTTCCGCAATCACGAAGCGCTAGACCTCGCCCTCGACGCGCGTCCGGTTTGCCTCTTTGGCCCGAACGGCGCCGGCAAGACCAACATTCTCGAAGCGCTGACCATGCTTGCGCCGGGCAGGGGCTTGCGCAGCGCCTCGCTGATCGATGTCGCACGCGCCGGCGGGGAAGATCGCGCGCAGCCGTGGGCGGTGTCGGCGCGCGTGGTGCAGGATGGCGAAGAAACGATTCTGGGCGCCGGCGCCGAGCGAACGCCCGAAGGCGGCGTCAAGCGTATCGCCCGCCGCGACGGGCAGCCCGCCACCGCCAGTGAGCTGGCGCAGGCCGCGCGCATGACCTGGCTGACACCGGCGATGGATCGGCTCTGGTCCGGCGCCGCGGGCGACCGGCGCCGCTTCTTCGATCGCCTGACGCTTGCGCGCGCCTCCGAACATGGCTCGGCCGCGGCAGCTTACGAGCGCGCCATGCGCGAGCGCCAACGCCTGCTTACCGATCGCATGTTCGATGATGCCTGGCTCGGCGGCCTCGAGCGCGAGATGTCCGCACACGGCGCCGCCATCGCCGCGGCGCGTGTCGAAACGCTGCATCGCTTACAGGATGCGATCGACGCGCGTCCCGACGGCGCATTTCCAAAAGCCATCCTCTCGCTTGATGGCCTGCTGGAAGCACGCTTCGAGCGCGGCGCGAAAAGCGCGGACGTGGAGGAAGATTTCGCCCAGCTCTTGCGCGACGTGCGCGGCCGCGACGCGGGCGCCGGGCGCGCGCTCGATGGTCCGCACCGCAGCGATCTTCTGGCGCGACACGCAGCCAAGGACATGCCGGCCGATCAATGCTCCACAGGCGAACAGAAAGCGCTGCTCGTGGGCCTCACCCTCGCCCAGGCGCGCGCGCTTGCTGACGATGTTGGCGCCGGCGCTTCGCTCATCCTGATCGACGAAGCGGCGGCGCACTTGGATTCGGTGCGCCGCGCTGCTCTCTTTGAAGAATTGCTCGCCAACCCCGGCCAAGCATGGCTGACCGGCACCGACGAGAACTTATTCGAAGCCTTCGGCGAGCGCGCGCAGCGCTTCGAAGTGCGCGATGGGCACGTTCACGCCGCCTGAGGGTCTCAGTCGTTGCAATCGCTGTCGAGCAGGCCTTCGTCGTTCGGGCCGTTGCACTCGTCGTTATCGTCGAAGAAGTAATCGACAGCGGCGGCGCCGGCGGCGGCCCCGGCGGCCAACGCACACCCGCCGAGCATGGCCGGCGCGGCGAGCCCAAGCAGGATGAACAGGGCGGTGCGGGTATTATCGGTTCTCATCTGCCTCTCCTTCCCCTGCCGGGCGGTAAACCCAACGGAACGCACGTAGTTCCGTGGGACGCCGCCCACTCCGCAAGGAGGCAGGGGGCGTCACCGTGCCAGCAGCCTCACTCGCCTAGCGTCAAGGTGACAACCAGCAGGAAATTTGCTGCTCTCTGCACGCAGAGAGGCGGATATGGCGAACCCCAATTATGTCGGCCGGCACAATCCGGATTACGTCTTCGACTACGATCCCAACGAAGACGCCTGGACGACCGATCTCGCAACGCTGGACATGAGCCGCGGCGAGCGCTTTCGCGATGACAAGATCTGGCCGTTCTTCGAGCGGCTGCGCAAGGAAGAGCCGGTCCACTACTGCCCGGACAGCATCAACGGGCCGTACTGGTCCGTCACCAAGTACAACGACATCATGGCGGTGGACACGAACCACCAGCAATTTTCCTCCGAGCCGTCGATCGTGCTGTTCGATCCGGAGGAGGATTTTCCATTGCCGATGTTCATCGCGATGGATCCGCCCAAGCACGACGTGCAGCGCAAGACCGTTTCACCCATCGTTGCGCCCAATCACTTGGCCAATCTTGAGCCGATCATCCGCGAACGCGCCGGCAAGCTGCTTGATGAGATTCCGCGCGGGGAGGATTTCAACTGGGTCGACAAGATTTCCATCGAGCTGACGACGCAGATGCTGGCGACGCTGTTCGACTTTCCCTGGGAAGATCGCCGCAAGCTGACGCGCTGGTCCGACGTCGCCACCGCCGCGCCAGGCTCGGGCATCGTCGAAAGCGACGAGCAGCGCCGCATGGAGCTGATGGAGTGCTTGCAATACTTCATGAACCTCTGGCACGAGCGCGCCAATGCGCCGCCGAAGCCCGATCTCATTTCCATGCTCGCGCACGGCGAGAGCACCAAGAACATGCCGAGCCAGGAATTTCTCGGTAACCTGATCCTGCTCATCGTCGGCGGCAACGACACGACGCGCAACTCGATCAGCGGCAGCGTTTATGCGCTTAACAAATTCCCCGATCAGTATCGCAAGCTTAAAGCGGACCCGACGCTTATTCCGTCGCTCGTCTCAGAGACGATCCGCTGGCAAACGCCGCTCGCCTACATGCGCCGCACGGCGCTCGAGGACGTCGAGCTTGGCGGCAAGCTGATCAAGAAGCACGACAAAGTGGTGATGTGGTACGTCTCGGGCAATCGTGACGAAGAAATCATCGCCAATCCCAGCGCGTTTGATATCGAGCGCGAGAACGTGCGCCGGCACCTTTCCTTCGGCTTCGGCATCCATCGCTGCGTCGGCAACCGTCTCGGCGAGATGCAGCTGCGCATCGTCTGGGAGGAAATCCTAAAGCGCTTCGACTGGATCGAGGTCACGGGCGAGCCGCGGCGCGTCCACTCCTCGTTCGTCAAAGGCTACGAGACTTTGCCGGTCCGCATCGCGGCGTGAGGCAACGCGGATCGACCGTTTAGGTTGCTGGCTAACGCGCGAAAACGCTGCTGATTCAGGGCCGATTCACCTGCAACGCGACCTTCTCATCACGCCTGCGCGAGCCATGCAGCCCTAACAGGTCTGTGACGGAACTGGGGCTCATAAGGCGCCGTTGCTCGTGCGATGACGCTCGCCTACGCCCCCCGCCGCTATGCCGCCCCGGCCTCCCAGTCAGGTTTGGCCGCCGTGCTCAATGGCATCGACGATACGATCGACCGCCATAGCACGCGTGACGGCGTGCCGCTCGCCGTGGTGCTGAGCGCGGTTGGCCGTCGTTCGTACGGGCCGCTTCTGCTGATCATGGGCCTCTTTGCCGTTTCTCCGCTCACGGTGGTGCCAGGCCTCACGGCGCTCACAGCGCTCGTTATTTTCGCGATCGCCATGCAGATGGCGATTGGCGCGCGCCGGCCCTGGCTGCCGCGGCGGATGCTGACCATCAACGTCCCGCGCGGGCCGCTGTTCAAGTTTATCGATAAGGTTCGCCCGCACGTCGATCGGGTCGATGGCCGCTGGCTGCGTCCGCGTTTCGAGTTTCTGTGCGATGGTCCATGTGCGTTGCTCATCGCTCTCTGTGTCGCCGCCGCCGCGCTAATCACGCTGCCGCTGTCGCTCATCCCCTTCGGCCCGGTTCTGCCAAGCGTGGCCGTCATCCTGTTCGGCCTCGGCATGACCACGAGGGATGGTCTGCTGGTTGGCGGCGGCATCGTGCTCATGGCTGCGGCGGCCTGGCTGGCCGCGCCGCTCATCCCGCACGTTCTCTAAGCGGCCGTTGACCTAAACGCGTCTCATGCGTTGATGGCGTATGCCGCCACCGCAGAACCTGAGCGACGTTCTCGATGAGATCGCCCAGAAAGTCGAAGAGGACGAAACGCCGGAGCAACTGACGCTCGGCGAAGTGCTCGACGCGTTCGGCCGGCGCTCCTACGGGCCGCTGCTGCTGGTGATCGGCCTCTTCGCCATATCGCCGGCCACCATCGTCCCGGGCATGACTTGGTTCGCCGCCGCACTAACGTTGCTGGTCGCCGGCCAGATGGCCATCGGCCTGCCGCGCATATGGCTGCCGCGCAAAGCGTTACAGACGCCGCTGCCGCGCGAGGCGGTGCAGCAGGGCATCGAGAAGAGCAGGGGCCTCGCCAATCGCATCGATGGCCTCCTGCGCCCGCGTCTCACGTTCCTCAGCCACCCCCCATTCGTGAACCTCGTGGCGCTGCTCTGCATCGCCGCAGCGCTACTGACCTTCCCGCTCGGCCTCATCCCGGTTGCCCCGCTTGTCCCCGGTATCGCCGTCGTCTTCTTCGCACTTGGCGCCACCGCCCGGGACGGGGTCTGGCTGCTGCTCGGAATGGCCTTTGTCGGCGGTGCGATCTGGCTCGCGAGCAATGTCATTTTCTAGCTGATTTCACGTGTGTTTTTCCGCTGCGGCTGCGGCATCAAAACCGCGACTTTTCCCCCGCCGTTCCCTATATTGAGGAGTGTCCTCCAACCCGATTCGAAACCCATGACCGCTCCGCAAAACGCATCCGCGAGCGCGCCCGATTATGG
>JAEYPY010000124.1 GCA_023410295.1 Pseudomonadota bacterium
CTGCAGGCCGGCGAGTATCAGATTCCGCCGCATGCCTCGGTGAAGGAGATCGTCGAGTTGATGACGAGCGGCGATGCACTGTTGCACGCCATCACTTTTCCCGAAGGCATCACCATCCGCGCCGCGATGAAGATCATCGAGGAGAGCGAAGTGCTGACCGGCGATCTGCCGGAGACGCCGCCGGAAGGCTCGATCCTGCCGGACACCTATCACGTCCAGCGCGGCATGAGCCGCGCGGCGTTGCTGCAATTGATGCGCGATGCGCACGATCAGGCGGTGGCCGAGATCTGGGCCGGCCGCCAACAGGGCCTGCCGCTGGAAACGCCTGAAGAGTTGGTCATCCTCGCCTCGATCGTCGAGCGCGAAACCGGCGTCGCGGCCGAGCGGCCAATGGTGGCGGCGGTGTTCATCAATCGCCTGCGCGTGCCGATGCGGCTCGAAACCGATCCCACCATCATCTATGGCGTTTGCCTGCGTCATCCCGACCGCTGCCGCGATGGACGGCTGGTCGATGCGCAAGGCCATCGCCGCACTATCCGCGCCAGCGAAATTGCGATGGACACGGGCTACAACACCTATCGCATCGACGGCCTGCCGCCGACGCCAATCGCCAATCCCGGCCGCGCCGCGCTCGAAGCCACGGCCAATCCGGCCGAATCGAACGCGCTCTATTTCGTCGCCGATGGATCGGGCGGGCACGCCTTCGCCTCCACGCTCGCCGAGCACAACGCCAACGTCGCGCGCTGGCGCGTGATCGAACGCGAGCGCCTGGCCGCTGAGCGCGCGGGGCGCTGAGCGTCTGGTCATTTTGCGCGCTCGCGCCTAGACGAAACGCATGACTATTTCAGGCATGACCGGCTTTGCCCGGGCCGAAGGCGAGCACAGCGGCCAGCGCTGGATCTGGGAGCTGCGCAGCGTCAATGGCCGCGGGCTCGATCTGAAACTGCGCCTGCCCGCTGGCTTCGATGCGATCGAGCCGCAAGCGCGCGCCGCGGCTTCGGCCCGCTTCAAGCGCGGCTCGCTGCAGGCGACGCTTTCGCTGGCGCGCGATCCATCCGCTGCGCCGCCGGTGAAGATCGATTTCGTGCTCGTCGAACGGCTGATCGAATCCGGCTCATTCCTGGTGCAGCAAGGCAAGATCGACAAAGCGCGCTGGGATGGCCTGCTCTCGGTGCGCGGCGTGCTGCAGGCAGAGGATGCTGCGGCGCTGAGCGATGAGGAGCGCGCGGCGTTCGAAGCGGCGCTAATGCAGGGTTTTGAAGCGGCGCTCGAAAAGCTCGCCGAAGCGCGGCAAGCCGAGGGGCGTACCTTGGCCGGCATTTTCGCGGACTCCGCCGATCGCCTTGAAGCATTGATCGGCGCCGCCCGCGAAACGGCGGCCAGCGCGCCCGCGGCGGCGCTGGAGCGCATTCGCCAGCGCCTTGAGGGCTTGGCGCCCGAACTGAAGCTCGATCCCCAGCGCCTCGCGCAGGAAGCGGCGCTCGCGGCCATGCGCGCCGATGTGCAAGAAGAGCTGGAGCGGCTTTCCGCCCACGCGGGCGAATTGCGCGCGCTGATAACCAAACCTGAACCGGCCGGGCGGAGGCTCGATTTCCTCAGTCAGGAGCTGACGCGCGAAGCCAATACGCTGTGCTCGAAGTCCGCCGATCTTGAGCTCACGCGCATCGGTCTCGACCTCAAGACTGTGGTCGATCAGATCAAGGAGCAGGCCGCCAATGTTGAATGAGCACGTCGCGCGGCGCGGCCTCATGTTCGTGCTGTCGAGTCCCTCGGGCGCCGGCAAGTCGACGCTCGCGCGCAAGCTCTTGGAGGCCGACGACAACATGTCGCTTTCGGTCTCCGCCACCACGCGCCAGCCGCGGCCGAGCGAAGTGAACGGGCGCGAATACAAGTTCATGGACAAGGCGACGTTCGAAGAAATGGCCGATCGCGGCGAGTTTCTCGAACACGCCATGGTGTTCGGCAATCATTACGGCACGCCGCGCGCGCCTGTCGAAGCTATGCTGATCCAGGGCAAGGACGTTCTGTTCGACGTCGATTGGCAGGGCGCGCGGGCCTTGCGTGCAGCTGAGCCGCAGGATGTCGTCGGCATCTTCATCCTGCCGCCCTCTATGGCCGAACTCGAACGGCGCCTGCGTGCGCGTGCGGAAGATTCCGAGGAGGTCATCAAGAAGCGCATGGCGCGCTCGATCGATGAGATCAGCCATTGGGAAGAGTACGATTACGTGCTCGTGAACACGCTGCTCGAGCAGACGCTGACGCAGATCCGGCAAATCCTCGCCGCCGAACGCTTGAAGCGTCAGCGCCAAATGTGGCTGACGCTGCACGTTGAACGGCTGAAGCAGGGGATTTGATCAGGCCGCTTTGCGGTTGCTCTTCTTTGCCTTGCTGGTTTTCTGCGCGGCCATTTTGCGTGCGACCGTCTTCTTCGCCGTCTTGTCCGGCTGGCATTTCGGGCAGGCGCAGATGCCTTTCAGGTACTCGTTGAAATAGTTCTTGCCGTAATCGTAGTTGAGCTCTTCGCCCGGCTTGATGCGGCGGCGCGCATGAATGAAGACGCGGCCCTTATGGATGTTGGGCTCGCAGTTCGGCCGGCACGAATGATTGATATAGCGCGCCGTGTTCCAACGCGGTGAACCGTCGATGGTCTTACGCGCATTCACTTCGAAGAGATAGAGCGAGTTGATCGAGTCTTCTTTTTCCTTGGGCACGATCGGGCCCTTGTACTCGATGATGCAGGCGTTCTTCGGAATCTCGCTTTCGGCGAAGAGGCCAAGGCCGGTCTTCGAACGGCCGACGCGCAGCTCGAAATCCCCCGGCACATAGCTCTTGCGCACGACCGTTTTTTTCTTGGCGCTCTTTTTCTTCTTAGGCGTCTTCGTCATGTCACCCGAACCGTTCTGCTGCGAGGCGATTGGTAGAGCCGCACCGGGCGCTTCGATGCAAGCCCCCTAGGGTCGCAGGCGAGGGCGCGTCTTGTTGGGTTCCAGCGGCCCTTCGCTAAAGCTTCGGAGGGCATCCTTCGCACGCTTCGCGAGCGTAGGATGGCTGGGGTGCTAGGATTCGAACCTAGGAATGGCGGTACCAAAAACCGCTGCCTTACCGCTTGGCGACACCCCAAAACCGGCGAAGCGCGTACTTAGAGGCGCCCGCTGGCCGATGCAACTGCGGCCCTGTGGCGGGCCCGGCGTTTTCGTGGCGGCTGGTCTGCCTGGATTGACCAGCCGCGCAGGGCCGCATTATAAGCCCGCCTCCTCGGAGTATAGCTCAGCCTGGTAGAGCACCACGTTCGGGACGTGGGGGTCGTAAGTTCGAATCTTGCTACTCCGACCATTCTCCGCTCGCGCAGCGAGTGCAGGATGGTCGTCCTCCGAAGCCTCAGGCGAGGGAGGACTGGAGCCTCCATCCGTGCGAGCTTCGGATGGCTGACGCCACTTGGAAACCCGCGATGGACATGGAACGGCGCACAATGATGGGCGGGCTTCTCGCCGTCGCTGCGTGCCGCCGGGAGGATGCGATGTACGGCTTGATCGGCAAGATGATCGCCAAGCCGGGCCAGCGGGATGCCCTGATCGCCATCCTGCTGGAAGGAACTGGCGAAATGCCGGGTTGCCGGTCTTACATCGTGGCCGCCGACCCGGCCGATCCCAATGCCATATGGATCACCGAAGTCTGGGACAGCGAGGCCGATCACAACGGCTCGCTGCAATTGCCAGCCGTCCAAGAGGCCATCAGCCGCGCCCGGCCCTTGATCGAAGGCTTCGGCGAGCGCTTCGTGACCGCGCCAGTAGGCGGGGTGGGGATCTAGAACATGGCTGGGGCGGGGCTCGATCAAGCGCGGCGATTTAACGAGCTCGTTTTCACCCAAGTCCTCAACATGGACCGCAGCACAGATCGGTTGGCGGTGATCGACGGCTATCTCACAGCCGCCGGCGTTGAGTACGCGCGCTTCTCCGCCGTCGACGGCCGCAAGCTCGATCTCGACAACGATCCCGAGCTAAAGCGCATGGTGGATCTCAAAGGCTGGGTCCGGCGCCATCATCGCAATCCATCGCCCGCCGATGTCGGCTGCTATCTGAGCCACTATTACGCGATCAAGGCGTTCGCGGAGCAGGCAAAGCCGCTGGGGCTTATCTTCGAAGACGATGCCGCGGTGACGCCGGACTTCATCCGCCTCGTATTGCCGGCGATCGAGGATTGCGGCTCGTGGGATATCTTGAAGCTGCATGCCCGCCATCCTGGCCCCCTGGTGGAGCGCAAATGCTACGGGCCGGAGGTGAGCCTCTGTTCCTACCTTGCGCGTCACGCGGGCGGCACAGCTTACGTGATCAGCCATAAGGCTGCGGCGAAGATGCTGAAGCATTTGATGCCGGCGGTGAAAATGATCGACTGGGCGCACGACGAAGGCCATGTGATGAACCTTCGCGTCCGCACGCTGAAGCCCGAGCCCGTCACGCTTCAGGACGTAGTTTCCACGCGCGAAACGCTGAAAAAGAAGCGCTCGTGGATCGAGCGGCAAACCGATCGGCCGATCCTGCCGCGTTGGCAATTGCCGTTCCGCCGCGCCGCGGACGAAGTGCATCGTTTTGCGTTCAACCTGTTCGCGGACGGCGGTTTGAAAGCGATGTTGTTGGGACCTGAGGAAAGCGCGGCGATCAGCCCAGCTGATACGTCGCCAGCCACAGCACCCCAAGCCCAACACAGGTGATGATGACCCAGCGCATGGTTTCGGCCAGCATGTGCACGAAATCGCGCGCCGCGCCGAACATCGAAAGCGCAAGGGTCGCCATGAAGGTCGCGCCGACCGCGAGCCAGATCTCAAACTCGCCAAGCTTGGAATCCATCCCGGCCAAGTAGGCGAGATAGGCGCCGAACGCGGCGAGCATGAAGCGTACGATGGCCTTGAGCATCGCGCTGCCGGCGCGGTGATGATCGATCTCCGCGGCGGGCGCTTGAGCGGTTTGTGGCGCGGGCGCGGGCGTTTCAACGGCGCGGAGATCGCGCCTAAGACGCCGCCAGGCTTCCGCCTCCATCTCGGCGCGGACCTGCTGCTCCAGCATCCATTCGTCACTGGCCAATGCCGGCCGTTGCGAACCGCTCATCCAGCGCGCCTCCAAGGGGCCATCATGCGACACTTCCCGCTGCGGGAGAATAGGGCGGGGCAGCCGCGGGTTACCGGACGGACTGCGCTGGTGACTGCGGTCTTTATCATTTTTCGATAAAAAGCCGCTTGCGTTTGTACCGCCTCCATATCAATTATCGATAAAGGCTGGCCTCCAGAGGAGTGGGCTTCGTGAAGCAATTTCTGATCACTGTCGGCGGGGTTCTGGTTGGCCTCGTGCTTTTCCTCTTCATCGGCCCGTTCATCCTGATTGGCATGTTGGCGTCGATGAGCGCTCCGCCGGCGCAGCCCAGCCACATGGTGCTGTCACTCGATCTGCGCGAGCCGATGACGGATCAACAGCCGACCAATCCGTTCGCCGCGCTCGGCGGCGGCAACGCCTTGCTGGACGTTCTCGGCAAGCTCGACGCAGCTCGTCAGGACGACCGGGTTGAGGGCGTTTTTATCCGCGCCAACACGGGCGGCATGCCGGCCGCGCAAGCGGAAGAGCTTCGTGCGGCGCTGGCGGCCTTCCGCGAGTCCGGCAAGTTCGTCGTCGCGCACGTGCAGTCCGACGGCCTCAGGATGTCGATGCCCGGCTACATGGCGATCGCCGATTCCGATGAGCTCTGGCTGCAAGAGCAAAGTGAGTTTATGGCGATGGGCCTCTCCGCCGAGGTCACGTTCCTCGCCGGCACGCTGCAGCGCTATCACATGCTGGCGCAGTTCGAGACGCGCGAAGACTACAAGACGGCGGCGGCGACGCTGACTGACCGCACGTTCACGCCGGCGCACCGCGAATCCACGCTGAGCCTGATGAATGGGCTCTACGACAACATGCTCACCAACATCGCCGCGGACCGCGAAATCACGCCAGAAGCGGCGCGCGCTGCGATCGAGGCGACACCCTTCACGGCGCAGCGCGCGATCGAGCTGCGCCTCGTAGATCGCACTGGGCGACCGGAAGAAGCTGAGCGCGCGGCGCTGGCGCGCGTGGAAAACTCACAAATTGTCGAACTGGGCGACTATCGCCCGCCGGCGCGCTCGGGCGGGCGTGTGATCGCCGTAGTCCAAGGCGAAGGCGCGATCATCTCAGGCGTGCCAGAGGACGACATTTTCGCCGACGACAGCGCGATGAATTCCGATCGTATCGCGCGCGCGCTGCTCGATGCCTCAGAAGACGATAACGTGGCGGCGATTGTCTTCCGCGTATCGAGCCCGGGCGGTTCGGTTGTGGCGTCCGATCAGATTCTGGCGGCGCTGCGCACGGCACAGGAGCGCGGCAAGAAAGTGGTCGTCTCGATGGGCGAAGTGGCGGCTTCGGGCGGCTATTACGTCTCGGCGTATGCCGACGAGATCATTGCCTCGCCCTCGACCATCACCGGCTCGATCGGCGTCGTCGGCGGCAAACTGATTATCGGCCCGGCGCTGGAGCACTATCTCTCCACCAACACCGAAACGCTGACGGTCGGTTCACCAATGGTGGAAATGTTCAGCACGGAGCGTGGTTTCAATCAGGCCGAACGGGCGGCGTTCGCCGGCTTTATCGACCGGGCTTACACGAGCTTCCTCGGTCTCGTGGCCGAAGGACGCGAAATGCCGGTCGATCGCGTGCGCGCGGTGGCGGGCGGTCGCGTTTGGACAGGTCAGCAAGCGCTGCAGCACGGATTGGTCGATCGCCTTGGCGGCTTCCAGGTTGCGGTGCAGCGGGCGCGCGAACTCGCCGGGATCGAAGCGGATGCGCGCGTGCAGCTGCGCTTCTATCCGGCGCAAGAGAATCCGTTCGCTTCGTTCGGCAAGATTTTCGGCGCTTCTGCGGAGAGCGTCGAAGGGCTGGTGCGCTTGAATGCGATCCTCTCCGATCCGCGCATGCGTGATGCGATGGCCGCGCTTCGCGAGGATGACGCCAATGTCCGCGCCGAAACACAGCGGATGCGCATCGAATAGACTCTCTGCTCCATAGCCAACTGCCACGGCCCTCACGCAAGCGGGGGCCGATTTGTCGCGGCTGCAGGGTGGGGGTTTAGCGGTGCGATCGCGCACGCCGGCCTGATAGGGCTCTTACCCCTTGTTCTCAACCTCGTACTTGGCGAGGTCGGCGCGGAGGGTTTCGTAGAGACGTTCGACGAAGCGTTCCGGGTCGTCGTCGACGAAATCGTCGAAATAGGCTTCGAGATTGCTCTCGAAGACGTATTCACCGTCTTCGGCGAAGATGAAGCCAAGCTCTTCGTCGGTCGGGACGTGGATCACGGCGATCTGGGTCTCGTCTTCGTCATCGTCAGCGAGCGCGAAAGCTAAGCGGCGCGAGCGGATCTTGTCTTCGAGAATAGGCGCCAGCGCCTGCAGTGCGGCGAGATCGTCGAAGCCGGTGTCTTCGTTCATCGCCGCTTCCAGGCGCTTGCGCGCGCTGTCGACTTCGGCGTCGAAATCCGAGGCCGTGCTCTGAGGTTTCTTGGCGCTCATGCAGCTTCAAGGATGCTTTGGAAAACCGCCGTGCCGCCGGTGCGGCCGAGCTCGGGATCGGAGGCGCGCTCGGGGTGGGGCATCATGCCCATCACGTTGCCGCGCTCGTTGACGATGCCGGCAATGTCGCGCGCCGAACCGTTGGGATTGGCGAGATAGCGAAAGACGACCTGGCCCTCGCCTTCGATGCGCTCGAGCGTTTCATCGTCGGCGACGAAGCGGCCGTCGCCGTGCGCGATCGGGATGTTGGTTTCGCGCTCCTCGCGGTAGGCGCGGGTGAAGCGGGTGTTGGCGTTGGCGATGGCGAGCGGCACTTCTTTGCAGGCGAACTTGAGGCCCGCATTGCGGCCGAGCGCGCCGGGGAGGAGCCGCGTCTCGGTGAGCACCTGAAAGCCGTTGCAGATGCCGAGCACGAGGCCGCCGCGTTCCGCATGCGCAATCACATCGCGCACGATCGGGCTCTTGGCCGCCATGGCGCCGGAGCGGAGATAATCGCCGTAGGAGAAGCCGCCGGGCAGGACGACGAGGTCGGTCCCTTCCGGCAGCGCGGCATCCTTGTGCCAGACCATTTTCGCAGGCGTGCCGGTGATCCGCGTCAGCGCCCGCGCAGCGTCGCGGTCGCAATTGGACCCTGGGAACACGATCACGGCGGATTTCATGGCGCTCCTTCTAGTGCGGGCCGTGATTCCGGCCAAGGGCGTGATATGACGCGCCCATGCCCACATGGCTCGTCATCGCCGCGCTCGCAACCATCGGTATAACAGCCCTGCTGATCGGGGTGCTGACCCGCGTCAACAAGGGGGCGCTGGAGCGAGCGGCAGCGCGGGCGAATGCAGTTGATGGCGCGCAAAACCAAGACGGGCGGGCGCCGGACGAGACCAAGGCGGGACCAAGGGCTTGAGCATGAAAGTGAGGGAAGTCTGCGCAGCGCTGGCGGCGCTTTGCGCCCTGGCGGCGTGCGGCGGCGATGGACGGGCGAACAATCCCGCCAACCAGCAGATCGCGATCGACGGATCTTCGACGGTGTTCCCGCTGGTGGAGGCGGCGGCTGAAGCGTTCAGCCGCGAAGCGCGCGGGGCTGCGCGCGTGACTGTGGGTGAAAGCGGCACCGGCGGGGGCTTCCGCAAGTTCTGCCGCGGCGAAGTGCAGATCACCAACGCCTCGCGTCCGATCTCGGCGGGCGAAATGCGCGCATGCGCGGAAGCAGAGATCGCTTATGTCGAAATCCCGATCGCGTTCGACGGCATCTCTATCGTGGTGCACCCGTCTAATCCGCTGACCAGCATCACCATGGAAGAGTTGCACGCGATCTGGCGCCCGGAGGCCGAGCGCACGATCACGCGCTGGGATCAGGTCAATGCATCATGGCCTGCGCTGGAGTTGCAATTGTTCGGGCCGGGCACGGCGTCCGGCACCTTCGATTTTTTCACCGAAGCCGTGAACGGCGAAGGCGGCGCCGCCCGCACGGACTTTACGCCGAGCGAGGACGACAATGTTGTCGTCCAGGGTGTGATCGGCAATGCGGGCGCGCTTGGCTATTTCGGCTACGCCTATTACGAGCAGAACCAGCAGCGGCTGAAAGCGCTCGCGGTCAATGGTGTGATGCCTTCGCCGGAGACGATCGAGTCGGGCGATTATCCGCTGTCGCGGCCGATGTTCATTTATGTGAGCGCCGAAGCGCTGCGACGGCCGCAGGTGCGGCGCTTCATGCAGTTTTTCCTGCAGCGCGCGCCCGAACTGGCGCCACGCGTGGGCTACGTGCCGCTGCCGGTGGCGGCGTACGACGCTTATCGCGAACGCCTCGCCGACGCCGAGATCGGCACCGCATTTGGCGGCCACAACGAAGTGGGGCTCTCGATCGAAGAGTTGATGGCGCGGCCGCTGAGGTCGGAAGCGGCGGAGTAGCTGCTTAGCGCTGGCGACAGTGCGTGCGCTCGGTGGCGGTTTCTACATTCGCGGCATCGCCGAGTTGATAGAGCCAGACCACCGCGCCGGGTGTGATCTCGGTCCAAGCGCTATGCGTGTGGCCCCAAGGGCCGACACATTGGCGGATGGGGCGGGCGTTGAGCGCGCGCGCGATATTGTTGGTGATGGTGACGACTTCGCCGTCGAGTTCGCGCCGGCCGCCGCTCAGTACCCAACGTCCTCGGGTTTGCTCGCCGATGGCGACACGCAGCGGATTGACTGGCGAGTGCGCCAGCACGCGGGTGAAAAGATCGGGCCGGCGCGCGGCGGTGGCGAGCGCCCAGTCGGCGCCATTGGAAAAGCCGCCGACGCCGCGCTCGTGCGTTGAGGCGCCGACATTGGCCTCCGCCCACGGCAGGACAGCGCCGATGAACCAATCATGGTGGCGCTCCCAATAGGAGTTTCGCCGTGCGCTGAGCGCGTATTCCTCGCGCCGGTGATTGGGGCTGGCGTCTAGGCCGATGATCAGAAGCGGCGCGATGCGGCCTTCGCGTATCGGCGCGCGCAGGTGTGCGAGCACCATCATCATCCCGGAAACGCCGTCGGCGACGTAGAGCACCGGCAGGACGCCGCGCGCATCTGGCGGGGCCCAGACATAGATGCGCCGCTCTTCGCCCTCGCGTGGGCCGGGCAGGTCGACCACGCGGGTCTCGGTCGCGATGTCGTCAAGCGTGGCCTGCGCGAAGGCAGGCGGCGCAAGCGCAAGAACGAGGACGATGAGAGCGGCGCGCAGCATGGAGCACGAGCCTGCGCCGCCGTGCGCGTTGCGTTCAAGACGATTGCGATGAGGCGCGAGCGGCGAGCGCTCAGGCGCGCGTGGCTCCGCTTTCGATCAGCGAGGCGGCGAGAGTGGAGATGCGGGCGATGACGGCCAGTTCTGCCGGCGTGGGGCTGCGCGGGGTCAGGTGATAGATGGCGAAGGTGCCGAGGAGGCGCCCTTCGTCGCTCTCAATCGGCGTCGACCAGCAGGCGCGCAGGCCATGCGAGAGCGCGAGATCGCGGAAGTTTGACCAGAGCGGGTCGGTGGCGATGTCGGTGACGTAGATCGGATGGCGCGCATAGGCGGCGGTGCCGCACGAGCCCACGCTGGGGCCGATGGCGATGCCGTTGATCGCATCGTTGTAGGCGGCCGGAAGGCTCGGGGCCGCGCCGTGGAGGAGGTGCTCGCCGTCCGGGGACAAGAGCAGCACCGAGGCCAAAACATCCTGGCCGCAAGCGGCTTCGACAGTGTGCATCAGCCGGGCGAGCACGTCGTGCAGGGAGTCGCCCCGAGCCAGCTCCGCCGGCCCCGCAGTTTCGCGCGCGATGAGCGCGGGGTCGGCGAGGGCTTCAGTCAGCATGGCGGCGAGCTTTCTTTAATGCAGCAGTGGGCAACGCGAGGCACGGAACGTGGGTTCCGTACGCTAGTCCCGGCCCCACCGCCAACGCATACCGCCTTCGGTCTTCATCCAGCTGATGAGGACCAGCGCAACAGTGATTAGGGTGGCGATGATCGCGGTGGCGAATGGTCTGGTGTCGCCCAGCGCTTCCGTAACCGTGATCAGCGCGATGATGTAGGCTATGACAAGCGCCCAGCCTTGCCAGGTCACCGGCACGGCGCCGAAGCCGTAGAGCTTTGGTTTGAACCAGTGATCGCTCATGTCGCGCTAGCCCGAGATCTCGACGCGGTAGCTTTCGATGACGGTGTTGGCGAGGAGCTTCTCACACATGTCCTTCACCGCGGCTTCGGCGGAGGCGCGGTCGATGCTGCCATCAAGCTCGATCTCGATGCGCTTGCCGACGCGAGCGTCCTGCACCGCGCCGAAGCCCAGCTCTTTGAGCGCGCCGGCGACGGCTTTGCCCTGGACGTCGAGAACACCGGGTTTGAGACCGACTGTGACGATGGCTTTCATGCTTGCTCCGCGCCCTAGTGTACTGCGTCGCCGCCGCCAGCGGCGCTTTGTTTGACGATGCCGAGACGCCGCGCGACTTCGACATAGGCTTCGGTGACGTTGCCGAGATCGCGGCGGAAGCGGTCCTTGTCCATCTTCTCGTTGGTCTGGACATCCCAGAGGCGCGCGCTGTCGGGGCTGATTTCATCGGCGATCACGGTGCGAACCATGTCGCCTTCATAGAGCCGGCCGAACTCGAGCTTGAAGTCGACGAGCTTGATGCCGACAGCCCCGAACATGCCGAAGAGATAGTCGTTCACCCGGAGTGTCAGCGCCATGATGTCGTCGATCTCTTGGGTGCTCGCCCAGTTGAACGCGGTGATGTGCTCCTCGGCGACCATCGGGTCGTTGAGCTCGTCCTTCTTGTAATAGAATTCGATGATCGAGCGCGGCAGCGGCGTGCCTTCTTCGATGCCGAGGCGCGTCGAAAGCGAGCCGGCGGCGACGTTGCGGCAGACCACTTCGAGCGGGATGATCTCGACTTCGCGAACCAGCTGTTCGCGCATGTTCATGGTCTTGATGTAGTGCGTGGGCACGCCGATCGCGTTCAGGTTCTGCATGATGAACCCGCTGATCTGGTTGTTGATCACGCCCTTGCCTTCGAGGATCGCCTTCTTCTGCGCGTTGAAGGCGGTGGCGTCGTCCTTGAAGTATTGGATGATGGTGCCCGGCTCCGGACCCTCGAACAGGATCTTGGCCTTGCCTTCGTAGATCTTCTTGCGACGCGACATGGATTGCTCCCTCCTCGAGGGGCGGCGCTGCTTGCGAGCGCCATGGGGTGGCTCAGGGTCCAACGGTGCGGAATCGGCCGCGCGCTGGGATTAAGAACTTAGGGGCAAAGGGCGGGCGCCACAATTGGCAGACGCCGCACGGGGGAGTTCCTTCGGCCAGTTGATCCGAACGGGCCGGGCTCCTATTGAAGGCCATCAAGGAGAAACCTCGACCCCATGAGCCAGTTCGACGATCGCAAGCGCGCCCAAGAGACAAAATTCCAGCTCGATCAAGAGCTTGAGTTCAAGGCGCAGGCCCGCCGGGCCAAACTCGTCGGCCTTTGGGCGGCGGGGCTGATGGGTCTTTCCAGCGACGCGGCCGAGGATTACGCGAAGTCAGTCGTCGTCGCCGACCTCGAAGAGGCGGGAACCGAGGACCTCTTCCGCAAAATCCGCAGCGATCTCGACCAACACGCTGTGCAACTCTCCGATCACCAGATCCGCGCCAAAATGGACGAAGCGCTCGAGGAAGCGCGCAAGTCGGTCCAGGCCGGGACGTGATCGCTGGGGCTAAGCGGGCCCCTCTGATCCAGACGGTGTGGCGAGGCGCTGGGCTGCGCTGCCCCAATTGCGGCGCGCACAAGCTGTTTCGCGCTTATCTCAAGCTGAGCACGACCTGCGCTTCATGCGGCGCCGATTTCTCGCGTTCGGAAACCGCCGATGTCGCGCCGTACGTGACGGTGATGCTGATGGGGCTCATCGTCATGCCGTTGGTGTTGGTTTTGGTGCTGCGCGTCGGTGTCGACGCCGACCTGCTGCTGGCGCCCTCGCTTTTGCTGGCGCTGGGCGCTGCGCTTTTCCTGCTGCCGCGCGTCAAGGGCGTGCTGGCCGCGCTGTTGTGGCGGGCGCGGCGAGAGATTTGACCTTCGTGCTCATCAGCGCAGCAGGCCGCGCTGCTTCATCGTCCACGCGTACCAGACGAAGAAGATGCAGCCGAGCGCGACAACACCGTGCATGATGGCCGCGCCCTCCGGCGCGATCTCGCCGCCGTCAGAGAGCAGGTAGGTGTAAACTACGCTCAAGGCGTACGCTGCGAATGAGACAGCGAAGACCAGGAACGCCCATTTGCTGCGCACCAGCAGCAGGACCGAGCCGAGCATGGCGCCCCAAACGCCAGTGGCCCACACCGATGTCATCCAAGCCGGCATGGCGGCGTAATATTGGACGAACTCTTCGCCGAGACCGAGGCTGCGGAGATATTCTTCGCCGCCCGTCGTGGTCATGAAGTAATCGTAGCAGCCGTAGCCGTTCCATAAGAGGCCGAAGATGCCCACGGCCCAGAGGTGCCATGGCGCCTTGGCCGACGTTTGTGTTGCTCCCGACATGACTCGCCTCCCGCATCAAATGGTACCGCTGCGGGAGGGGATCGCCAAATCTGGGTTTCTTTATTCCACCTTGCGAAGGTTCATCTCGATGGTTTGCGTCCAGGTCGCGCCATTGTCGCGGGACATCTCGCCGATCTCCCGCCAGGAATTGTCGCTCAGCGTGATTGTGTAGCGGATGATCACCGGCGCGTAGTTCATGGTCCATTGCAGGCTGCCATCTTCGAGGAAGCGTGCAGTGGCGGTGGCGGCGCGGCCATCATTGTAAACGCGGAACTCGTACTGATCGCGGGCATCGTCGTAGGAGATGACGCCGAAGGCATTGAAGATAGGTTCGCCGCTGCGATCGGCGCTGGCGTGGCCCGTGCCGCGGATGACCAGCAGGAGACCGTTCATCTCACTTTCGATGTGCTCGCTCTGATGGACGCGGCGCGCGGTCGGGGAGGTGACCTCCGCTTCGCCCCGCCAATCGCCGACCATGCCGACGAGGCGCTGCATCGCGGCGCGCTGCTCGGCCAAGTCTGGGCCCTGATGCTGCTGAGCCGCGGCAGGTGCTGAAAAGGCCAGGGCGGCGGTGGCGATGATGGCGGCGGCTAGGCTGTAGAGGCGCATGTGCGGGTCTCCCGTGAAGGACTTTGTACAACAAAGCACATGGCCGGGCGAAGGTCAATTGTAAACGGGGCTTAACGGCGTTGATGAACGGTTGATCGACCTTGCCCGGCGATACTCCGGCCCATGCGGCGGGTTTTTGTGGGGATACTGGTTCTGGCGGCTTGCGCGTGCGCGCCGGCGCCGGCGCGCATGTCGGCGGCGGAGGCTGGCGAGCTTCTGGCGCGCTTTGCGGCGGGTACGACGGCCTCCCACGTGGACGTGTGCACCCCCGAAGGGCGTTCAGTGCTGCGCGGCGCAGTGCGCGCCTATGGGGCCGAGCTTCATTCAAACGGGTTGATGTGGCCGGCGCTGCCAGGGCTTGCCGGGCAGGAGACGCTGGTCAGCAGCGTGGATGCGAGCGTGCTGGTCGCGTTTGCAGCCGGCTTTGTCGAAGCGTCGGACTTGCAAGGCCCCGCACGGCGTCTAGCGCAACAACTCACCTGGGGGCAGTGGCCGGAGATCCGGCGCATGCGCGAAGCGGCGTCCGTCGCCTGCGATGACGCGGCCGAGCTACAGCACGCGGCGGCGCGCGTGGTGGTGGAGATGGCGCGGCTGGAGAGCATGGGCGAGGCCGATAGCGCGCGCGAGGCGGAGCGTCTGGCGAGCCAGCGGGCGCGGGTCGAACGTGCGCGCCGGCAGATGCAGCAGATCGCGGCGTTCGTGGAAGCCGAAGTCGAAGCTGCGCGCGAGCAGCGGACTTAGCCGAACACGCGTTGAAAAATCTCATCGACGCGCGCGAAATGGTGCGCGTCGTCGAAGCAGTTTTCGAGCGTCCTGGCGTCGAGCTTCGAGGTGACGTCGGCGTCCGCCTTCAAGCGATCGATGAGCGCGGTGGCGGGCCGCGGCGGCGGGCTTTGCCAGACGGCCATGGCGTTGCGCTGCACCAGACGATAGGCGTCTTCGCGCGTGACGCCCGCTTGGGTAAGCGCCAGCATCACGCGTTGGCTATTATGTAAACCGCCGAGCAGCGCCAGATTGCGCGCCATGTTTTCGGGATAAATGACCAGTTTTTCGATCACCGTCGCCATGCGGTGGAGCGCGAAGTCCAAGTGAATGGTGGCGTCCGGGCCGATGCCGCGTTCGACGGAGGAGTGGCTGATATCGCGCTCGTGCCAGAGCGCGACGTTCTCCATCGCAGGCGTGACGGCGCTGCGCACCAGGCGGGCGAGGCCGCAGAGATTTTCGGTCAGCACCGGGTTGCGCTTGTGCGGCATGGCGCTGGAGCCCTTCTGGCCGGGCTCGAAGAATTCTTCCGCCTCCAAGACTTCGGTGCGTTGCAGGTGGCGCACTTCGGTGGCGAGGCGCTCAATGCCGCTGGCGACGACGCCGAGCGCGGCGAAGAAAGCAGCGTGGCGATCGCGCGGGATGACTTGGGTGGAGACGGGCTCAACGACGAGGCCGAGCTTTTCGGCGACGTAGGCTTCAACGCGCGGATCAATCTGTGCGAAGGTGCCGACGGCGCCGGAAATGGCGCAGGTGGCGATCTCGAACCGCGCCATGTGGAGGCGTTCGAGATTGCGCGCGAACTCGGCGTAGTGGCCGGCAAGTTTCAAGCCGAACGTGGTCGGTTCTGCGTGGATGCCGTGGCTGCGGCCGATCGTGGGCGTGAGCTTGTGTTCAATGGCGCGCTTCTTCAGCGCCGCCATGACGCGCTCGCAGCCGGCGATGAGCAGATCGGAGGCGCGCGCGAGCTGGACGGCGAGGCAGGTGTCGAGCACGTCGCTCGATGTCATGCCCTGGTGCGCAAAGCGGCTCTCCGGGCCGACATGTTCGGCGACGCTGGTCAGGAAGGCGATGACGTCGTGCTTCACCTCGCGCTCGATCTCGTCGATGCGGGCGACGTCGAACTTGCCCTTCTTGCGATACTCTTCGGCGGCGGACTTCGGGATCGTGCCGAGGTCGGCCATGGCCTCCATGGCGAGGGTCTCGATCTCGAGCCAGATGCCGTAGCGGCTCTCGGGCTCCCAGATCGCCACCATTTCGGGCCGTGCGTAACGCGGAATCATGGGCGCCTTCTAGCGCCCATGCCGCGCCGCGTCACGCCACCCAGTCGCGACGGAGCGAACGGGCGGAGAGCAGGAAGAGCAACTCTGCGAGGAGGTAGCCACAAACGCCGATCATCATCGACCAGCGCAACCCGACTTCGATGCCGGCGGCGCACGCTGCGTCGCCGGTGCGCTCGGCGCAGATGGCGGGTGTAAGCCCCGAGAGCGCAAGCTGACCCTGAGCCAGGAAGTCCGAGAGCGCGCCGATGACGGGCGGGCCCATGCCATAGCCGATCAGGTTGACGATGAAGAGCAGGACCGCGACCGCCGTCGCGCGTGTGCGCGGGGCGACGACGCCTTGGGTCACAGCGTACATCGGGCCAAGGTAGAAGTAGTGCGTTACAGCGCCGATCATCAGCGCCGGCATCGCTAGCCAGATATTTGGCAGCACGAACGCTAGCAAATACATCGGCGTCGCGATGGCGAAGCCCAACGCCGGCAGCCAGGACAGCGCGTTGGGGTGCCGCTTGGAAATGCGGTCGGCCAAGAAGCCGGAGCTGAAGGTGCCGATAGCGGCGCAAAGTCCAAGCACGACGCCGACCAGCGTGGCCCCTTCGAACAGCGTGAAACCGTGCGTGCGGATCATGAAGCTGGTGAGGTACTGGCCGACGCCGTAGCCCACGAAGCTTGCCAGCGCCGAGCCGAGCGCGACGTACCAGAAGGTTGGCTTCTTCGCGAGTTCGCCGAGGGCGGCGAAGAAGCTGGGCGTGTCGCCCTTCGGCGCACTGCGCGGCGGCTCTTTCACGGTGAGCTTGACGATCACGGCGAGCAGAACACCGGGTATGCCGAGCCAAATGAAGGCTTCGCGCCAGCCGACTTCAGTGGCGATCCAACCACCGCCGACGGCGGCGATCATCGAGCCGATTGGAATGCCGAGCGCGTAGATTGATAGCGCCGTCGCGCGCCGTTCCGGTGGGAAGTAATCCGAGATCACGGAATTGGCGGGCGGCGTGCAGCCGGCTTCGCCGATCGAGACACCTACGCGCGCGGCAAACAGGGTTGCGTAGTTGATGGCGAAACCGCAGGCGGCGGTGAACGCGCTCCATACACCCAGGCATATAGCCAGAATGGTCATGCGGTTATGGCGTTCGGCGAAACGCGCAATCGGGATGCCGAGCAAGGTATAGAGCACCGCGAAGGCGGGCCCGCCGAGCAGGCCGAGCTGGAAGTCGGTGAGGCCGAATTCCTGTTTGATCGGCTCCTGGATGATGCCGATGACGACGCGGTCGATGAAGTTGAAGGTGTAGACGACGAGCAGGGCGCCGAGGACATAAGCGCGATAGTTCTTGGTGCCGTAGCCCTGAAAGGCCGGCGCGGCTGCGTCGGTCATGCGTCCTCCCGCTGTTCGTTGGTCTTGTTCTGGCGGCTGCCGAAGCGGCGGTCAAACGCTACGTCAACCTGAACCTGTCGTGACGTGGCGCGAGGCGGGATTCAGGTCAGAGCAGGCCCAGGCTCTTGAAGCTTTCGACGCCGTTGCGGCCGATGACGAGGTGGTCGTGCACCTTGACGCTGACGGCGTTGGCGGCGGCGACAATTTCGCGGGTGATGGCGAGGTCGGCGGCGCTGGGCTTGGGATCGCCGGAGGGGTGGTTGTGAACGAGGATCACCGCAGCCGATGAAAGCTCAAGTGCCCGGCGGGCGACTTCACGCGGATAGACCGGCGCGTGATCGACCGTGCCTTCGTTCATCACCTCGTCGGCGATGAGCTGGTTCTTGGCGTCGAGAAAGAGCACGCGAAATTGCTCGCGCGGTTCGTGCGCCATGCTCACGCGGCAATAGCTCACGAGTTGCGACCAGGACGAAATGACGGTGCGTTGCTTAAGCGGCGCACGTGCAGCGCGTTCGAGCAGAGCTTGAACGATCTTCAGGTCCTGCGCGACAGAGGGGCCGGCGCCTTTCACTTCAGCGATGCGCTGGATGGGCGCGGCGAGCACGGCGTCGAGATTGCCGAACTTGTCCAGCAGCGCCTTCGCGAGCGGCTTGGTGTCTTGGCGTGGAATGGTGCGAAACAGAAAGAGTTCGAGCAATTCGTAATCGGCAAGCGCGCCGGGACCGGCATCGTCGAATTTCCTGCGCAGCCGTTCGCGGTGCTGGTGGTAATGCGGGCGGTCTTTATGGATTGCCGGCGGATCGGCGCGCGCCACCACGACGGGCGGCGCACCATCGAGTTCGAATGGAAAGCGCTCGGAGTCTTCGACAGCGCGCGGCGGGGATGCGGCGCTCTTGGATTTGCGCGAGCCCCCCGGCATGCCGTTACGCCCTCAACTTGTGCGGTTGATCAAGGCCGCCCGGCGATCTGGTGAAAATCTCGACGCCATCTTCAGTGACGCCGACCGAGTGCTCGTATTGTGCGGAGAGGGACTTGTCCTTCGTCACTGCGGTCCAGCCGTCGCCGAGGACTTTCACCGCGGGCGAGCCAGCATTGAGCATGGGTTCGACGGTGAACATCATGCCGGGCTTCAGCACTGCGCCTTGGCCCGGCTTGCCGAAATGGAGGATGTTCGGCGCATCGTGGAAGACGCGGCCGAGCCCATGGCCGCAAAATTCGCGCACGACCGTGGTGCGCTCGCCTTCGGCATAGCTTTGAATGGCGTGGCCGATATCGCCCAGCGTCGCGCCCGGTTTGATGACGGCCAAGCCGCGCATCAGCGCCTCGTAGGTGACGTCCATGAGCCGCTCAGCTTTGCGCGGCACATTGCCGACCGCATACATGCGGCTGGTGTCGCCGTGCCAGCCGTCGAGAATGAGCGTTACATCGATGTTGAGCACATCGCCGTCGCGCAGCGCACGTGGGCCAGGGATACCGTGACAGACGGTGTGATTGAGCGAAGTGCAAATGGTGTGGCGATAGCCACGGTAGAACACGCATGCCGGCAACGCGCCGTGATCAAGCACGAACTGGCGCGCGAGATCGTCCAGGTGCTGGGTCGTGACGCCTTCACGGACTTCGCCGACCAGCAAGTCGAGGCAAGCGGCGGCGAGCTTTCCCGCTGCGGCCATGCCGGGGAAAGCGGTTTTGGGATCGTAGACTTTGATATCGCCGACGCGTTCCTGCGCCTCGGCTTCGGCATAATTCATGATGGCTCCCAATCGGGGGTAGCCATAACATAGGCGAGGCCCCCTTACAGTCGAAGTGTGAATTGACGGATTCCAGCTTTCGTGACGTTCCTTATGTCGCGAGGGAAGGTACGGGGGTGCTTATGAACCTGAAAACTTGGGCTGCGTTGGCCGCCGCGACGGCGCTCGTCCTAGGGCAAACGGCGCCCGCCTACGCCCAGAAGGGCCCTGCAGCGGCCGGGGCATCCGAGATCACGCTGCGGGTCTGCAACAACACCAACGACAACGCACGCGTGGCGATCTCCTACCAGCCTGTCGGCCAGGTGAACTTCTACAACGAAGGCTGGTTCGGGGTTCCGGCGCGCTCGTGCCAGGACCTGCGCACCACGGGCAATGCCTACAGCTACGGCTATGCCGAGGTAGAGAATGACGGCACGCGCTACTGGGCGGGCGATTTCCCGCTCTGCGTGTCGTACCCTGGGCCCTACGCCTTCTGGACCTATGGGACGCAATGTGAAACCGGTCAGGAAGTGCGCCAGTTCGTGACCATGCACGCCGAAGACTATGGCGTGTACACCTGGACGCTCGATCCGCCCTGATCACGCCGCTTGCGTTGTGGCGCGGCCGATGACGCGGTTGCGGCCGGTGCGCTTGGCTTCGTAGAGCGCCTCGTCGGCGCGCTTCAGTAGCGACTCGACGCTGTCGTCGCTGCCGTCGCTGCAGGCGACACCGATCGAGACGGTGACATCGAGCGTTTGCGCGAGGCCTGGAACCATGAAGGGCGCGGCGGCGACGCTGCGACGGAGGCGCTCGGCGGCAAGGCAGGCGATGTCGCCTGTGGTGCGCGGCATGATGACCACGAACTCTTCGCCGCCTAATCGGCAGGCGAAGTCGGACGGGCGCGTATTCGTGCCGAGACGCACGGCAAAATCCCGGAGCACGCAATCGCCGGCGTCGTGGCCGTAGGTGTCGTTGAGGCGCTTGAAGAAGTCGATATCGATGGTCATCACCGACACGGCTTCGCCGCCACACTGCGCGCGTTGCACCAGCGGCGCGAGTTGGCCGAACAGGAAGCGGCGATTGTAGAGGCCAGTGAGCTGGTCGGTGATGGCAAGTTCGAGACTCTGGTCGAGGCGCGAGCGCAGCGCGTCCATGTAACGCTTGCGGCGCATCAGCGTGCGGGCGCGGGCGACCAGTTCTTCTTCGTCGATAGGACGGTTGATGATGTCGTGCGCCCCGAGCTCGAGCGCGCGGACAGCGCGCTGGCGGTCGTCGGTCTCGACGATGGCCAAGATCGGCAGGTGGCGCGTCGGCTCCCCGGAGCGCATGCGGGCGATGACCCGGAAGCCGTCAAAGGTCCTGCCGGTGACGGTCACGACGCAGAGATCAGGCGGTCCTTGCGGCTCGTCTTGCCCCATGACGAAGACGCGATGCTCGACGCCCAGGGCGTTCCGGATCGATTTGATCTGGGTTGGATTGTCATCGACCACGAGCACATTGCCGGCGACGAGGCGGTGCTGATCCAAGAGGTCCGAACGGATGTCTTCGCCGATGACGCCGAGCCGCTTGCCGCTGGCTTCGCGCGCGCGCAGCTCATCTATCACGACTTTGAGGCTGATAAGGCTTTTGACTCGCGCCATCAGCTGCACGTCGTCGATCGGCTTGGGCAGGAATTCTTCGGCGCCGGCTTGAAGCCCGCGCACTTTGTTGTCGCGGTCGTCGAGCGTGGTGAGGATGACGACGGGGATGTGGCGTGTCTCGGGCAGAGACTTCAGGCGCCGGCAGGCCTCGTAGCCGTCGATGCCACCCGGCATCATCACGTCCATGAGGATGAGATCGGGCTTTTCGCGCCGCGCCAGCTGTACGGCTTCCTCGCCGCGCTGCGCGGTCAGCACGTCATAATACTCAGAGGTTAGCTTGGCCTCGAGCAGGCGCCGGTTCGCTTCGAGATCGTCGACGACGAGGATGCGCGCGCTCATGAGCCGCCTCTCCTCATCCGATGAATTTGCGGATGGTTTCGAGGAACGTCGTCACCGAGATCGGCTTGGAGAGATAGGCGTCGCAGCCCGCAGCCATGATCTTCTGCTCGTCGCCGCGCATGGCGAAGGCGGTGACGGCGACGACGGGGATGGACTTGAGCGCCGGGTCTTTCTTCAGCCGGTCGGTGATCTCGAGCCCCGAGACTTCCGGCAGCTGGATGTCCATGACGATGAGGTCGGGCTTGTGCTCGCGTGCGAGCGGCAGCGCCTGGCGCCCGTCGCGGGTCTTGACGGTGCGGTAGCCGAAGGCTTCCAACAGGTCGTTGAACAGCCTCATATTGAGTTCGCTGTCTTCGACGATGAGAACCGTCTTCGCCATCAACCAGCTTCGCTTCCGCCACCCACGCGCAATTTTGAGCGCGTATCCCGCGCCCTTATACCGTGCAGGGCTTAACAACCCATCGCAACGCCAGCAATCTCGCGGCGCGCGTTAAGAACCGCTTAAGGATTGATCGATGCGTCTAGGCGTGGATTTCGGCGGCACCAAGATTGAAGGGGCGCTGCTTGATTCCAAGGGAGAAATTCTGACGCGCACGCGCGTGCCCAATCCTGGGGATTATCACGCCGCGGTGCGCGCGGTGGCTGATTTGACGGCGCGAATCGAGACGGAGACGGGCCACCGCGCGGCAACCATTGGCGTGGGAATCCCCGGCTCGCTCTCGCCGGTGAGCGGGACGGTGCGCAACGCCAATTCGGTCTGGCTCAACGGTAAGCCCTTTCTCGATGATTTGAAGGCGGCGTTGCAGCGTCCAGTGCGGGTGGAGAACGACGCCAATTGCTTTGCGCTCTCCGAGGCCGTCGATGGCGCGGCGGCGCACGGGCGCGTAGTATTCGGCGTTATCCTCGGCACCGGCTGCGGCGGGGGCGTTGTCGTCGATAGGAAGGTGGTGGAAGGCGTCAACGGCATTGGCGGCGAATGGGGGCATACGCCGCTGCCCTGGGCGCGCGCCGATGAAGTGACGGAGCGTCACTGGTGCGGACGCCATGGCTGTCTCGAACAATGGATTTCGGGCTCCGGCTTTCAAAGCTGGGCTGGCATGAGCGCGCGCGAGGCTGACGAAGCGGCGCAAGCTGGCGATGCGAAAGCGCGCGTCGCGCTCGATCTCTTGGCAGACCGGATCGCGCGCGGGCTCGCCGTGGTGATGGATATCCTGGACCCGGATGTCATCGTGTTCGGCGGCGGGGTGTCCAACATCGAAAGCCTTTATCCGAGCATACGCGGCAAGCTGTTGGCGCACGTGTTCTCAGATGTGGTGAAGACAGAGCTCATCAAGAACAAGCACGGCGACAGTTCCGGCGTTCGCGGCGCAGCGTGGTTGTTCGACGCTGAAGGTAAGGCTTCGGGGCATTTGGCGTGAAGCCTGTGGTCCACAAGCGATGATGCTCTGCCGCGCTTGCGCTTTGGAGACGGCGACGCCGCGCTGTCAGCAGTGCGGTGAGGAGCAGCCGCTGGAGCATGGCGAGCTGGCGCAGCTCTCGATCGCGCATCTCGATTGCGACGCGTTTTACGCTTCGATCGAGAAGCGCGATGATCCCTCGCTGCAGCCGCATCCGGTGATCGTCGGCGGCGGCAAGCGGGGCGTCGTCTCGACCTGCTGCTATGTGGCGCGCGCCTATGGCGTGCGGTCGGCGATGCCGATGTTCAAGGCGCTGCAGCTCTGCCCGCAGGCGAAGGTGGTGCGCGGCGATATGCGCAAATATGTCGACGAAGGGCGCATCATCCGGCGCATGATGGAGGATTTGACGCCGCAAGTGCAGCCGCTCTCGATTGATGAAGCGTTCATGGACCTGACCGGCACCGAGGCGCTGCATGGCGGCGCGCCGGCGCAATCGCTGATCAAGTTGCAGAACAAGATCTGGGAGGAGCGGCGCCTCACGGTTTCGATCGGGCTTTCGTTCAACAAGTTCTTGGCCAAGATGGCGAGCGATCTCGACAAGCCCCGCGGCTTTTCCGTGATCGGCCGCGGCGAGGCGCTGACGTTCTTGGAGACGCGCTCGGCCGGCACGCTGCCGGGCGTGGGACCGGCGGGGGCGACGACGCTGGAGCGCAACGGGCTGAAGAAGATCGGCGATATTCGCGCCGCCGGTCCGCAGCGTATGCGCGCGCTTTACGGCGATTGGGGCGCGCATCTTTTTGCGCTGTCGATGGCGGACGATCCGCGCAAGGTCGATCCGCACGGCGAGCGCAAGAGTATTTCGGCGGAAACGACGTTCTTTGAAGACATCAGCGAGCTAGAGAAGCTGGAGGATATTCTCTGGCCGCTGTGCGAGAAGGTGGCCGCGCGCTGCCGCGCCAGCGAGACGGCGGGACTTACGCTGACGCTGAAGTTGAAGGACGCGCGCTTCCGCATCATCACGCGCCGCCGCCAGCTGCCGGAGCCGACGCTGCTGGCGTCGCGCATCTTCGCCAATGCGCGCGAGCTTTTGGCCGCGGAGGCCGACAGTCGAACAAAGTATCGCTTGATCGGCGTCGGGCTTTCCGATTTCAGCGATGCGGCGATTGCCGACAAAGGCGATATGCTCGACACCACGACGCCGAAGCGGGCGGCGGTTGAGGGTGCGGTGGCGAAGGCCCGTGGCAAGTTTGGGAAGGACGCGGTGCAGACGGCGCGCGTGCTGAAAGCGGAGCGCGATCATGACTAGTATCATTCCTAGTGGACCGTGGCCGCCGAGGCACTGGCGCGCACGTGACATGCTCATTCAGGTCGTGGTGATTACAGCCGCAATCGTCATTGCAGCGGCCACTTCTGCAATTTTCGGGTGGACCTGGGGAGGCACGTCGGTAGTGGCCGCCTTCTGCCTAGGACATGTGGCCTTGAAGCTCTTCTTTCCGAACAGCACAGTGATGCGCGACATCGCGTGGTCCTCGCTGCTGATCGCGGGCGTGGTGGCGCTGGCTGGCGCTTGGCTGCTTGATAATCCGACCTTGCTCGACGGATGGACGCTAATTGTTGTCTTCGTGCTGTTCCTCGGTTACGGGCTGGGAACGCTGATCGGATGGAGTCGCTCGCAAACACGATCGTCACAGGAGCATAGCGATGGGCCGGATTGAAACGCGTTTGCAGGAGCTGGGGATTGTGTTGCCGACGCCGCCGGCGCCGGTGGCCTCGTATGTGCCGTTCGTGATTGTCGGCAATGTCGTGCACGTGTCGGGGCAGGTCTCGGTCGACGCGTCGGGCGGCATCAAGGGCAAGCTGGGCGCCGAGATCGAGGTGGAGGAGGGCCAGGCCGCCGCCCGGCTCTGCGGGCTCAATCTCCTGGCGCAAGTGCGCGCCGCGTGCGGGGGCGATCTCGACCGCGTCAAGCGCGTGGTGAAGCTCAACGGCTTTGTGAACGTGACGCCTGAGTTCAGCCCGATCCCACAGGTGATGAACGGTTGTTCCGACCTCATGGTGTCGGTGTTCGACGATGCCGGACGCCACGCGCGTTCGGCCGTCGGCATGGCCAATCTGCCGCTGAACTACGCGGTCGAAGTGGATGGGCTTTTTGAACTAAGCTAGCGCGATGGATGGAACCGACGCGCTGACGATTGCGGTCATTGGCGAGCTGGCCAAAATTGACCGCGCCGCGTGGGACGCGCTCGCCAATCCGCCGGACGCACCGTACGACCCTTTTCTCTCGTGGGATTTTCTACAGGCGCTGGAAGAGAGCGGCTGCGCCGATGTCCTCAATGGCTGGCAGCCAGCGCACCTCATCGCGCGCGACGCGACCGGCGCGGCGGTGGGCGCGATGCCGCTTTACGCCAAGGATCATTCCTACGGCGAATACGTGTTCGACCATAGCTGGGCCGATGCGCTGATCCGCGCCGGCGGGCGTTATTATCCGAAGCTGCAATGCGCCGTGCCATTCACGCCCGTGGCGGGGCGGCGCATCTTCGCGCGCGATACAGCCGTGGAAGCGGCGCTGGCGCAGAGTGCGATCGGGATCGCGCGGCGCGCTGAGGCGTCTTCGGTGCACGTGACGTTTGCGAACGCGGAGCAGGCGGGTCGCTTGAAGCCGCTCGGCTACATGACGCGCGTTGGGCTGCAGTATCATTGGTTCAACCAGGGCTACGCCTCGTTTGCCGATTTTCTCGGCGCGCTTTCATCGCAAAAGCGCAAAACCATCCGCCGCGAACGTGAGCGGGCCAAGGACGGACTCGCCATTCGCCGCCTGCGCGGTGATGAGATTAAGGCGAAAGACTGGGACTTCTTCTTCCGCTGCTACATGGATACGGGCTCGCGCAAGTGGGGCTCGCCCTATCTCAATCGCGATTTCTTCGCGCTGCTGGGCGAGCGCATGGCCGAGCAATGCGTGCTGTTCATCGCGGAAGCTGACGGAACGCCGGTGGCGTCAGCGCTCAACCTGATCGGCGGCGAGGCGCTCTACGGCCGCTATTGGGGCCGCGTCGCCGACGTGCCCTTCTTGCACTTTGAGCTTTGTTATTATCAGGCGATCGAACTCGCTATCGAGCTTGGCCTGCCGCGCGTGGAAGCGGGCGCGCAGGGCGAACACAAGCTGGCGCGCGGCTATGTGCCCGCGCCGACCTATAGCGCGCACTGGATCGCGCATCCGGGGCTGCGCAATGCGATCGCGCGTTACCTCGAAGCCGAAACGCCAGCGGTGACGGACGAAGCGGAACTGCTGATGCAGCACACGCCGTTCAAGCAAGGCTAGTGTTCGAGGCGGCAACTGCCGTCTGCTCCTGGCACAATCCAGAATGCAAAGCGGTCAAGACGGTCGTGGCTGCGCCGAAGCGGCGCTTCGAAGATTTCGGGCGTGATCTCATGCGTCGGAGCGATGCCGCGCTCCTGCAGATAAGCGCTCAGACGCGCTGGCGTCGCCTCCCCGTAAACGCGAACGTTCCAGATCAGCAGACAGCGCCCGTCGCCTTCGAAGGGAGGCTGGGCGACGTGATAATTGGCCGCGTAGATGCGAGCGGTGGGGAAGGCGAGACGCATGTTGCCGGCGACATTGTAATCACTCGCAATGATCGTTCCGGACTTAAAGCCCGCGGCTCGCATGCTCTCAGCGAGAGGGGCGATTGGCATCTCTTCCCAGCAGCGGTCGCAGGAGCGGTGATAGATCAGTCCACGGCCGATGACGCCGCCGAACCCAATCAGCGCAGCGATGAGAATGACGCCGAAGTATATCGCCAGCCGCTTTGAGCTTAGGCTGCGCCGCTTCAACCACAAGAACGACGCAAGCGGCGCCAAAAGCAGGGCGCAGAGCATGTAGCGCAGCTCGTAATGGGTCGCGCGAAAGACGATGATGTTCAGCGCAAGCAGACCAAGACTGTACGCCGCGGTCAGAGTGGCGACCCGCGACCAAGGCGACGGCGTCCGCGCCTCTTTCGCCCGGCGCGACAAGAAGACCAGCGGGAATGCAAGCCCGAACGGCAGCAGGAATTCGACCACTTCCGTTGCGAAATCGCCGAAACCGAGAGCGAGATCCATTGGATAAGAGTGAAGACTGTCGATGTGCTCGCTCTCAGCGAGGAAGGCGCCGAAATCGTACCGCGCGTCGAGCATCCATGCGCCATGCGGCGCGAACACCGCAGCCGCGATCGCGATGCTCAAGAGAAAGCGCGGGTTGAGGATTGCTGAGCGAAGCGGCGCAATCGTCAAGAGTGCGGCGAGCAGCGGCAGGGCGAAGAGGAAGAACGAGTATTTGGCTAGAAGGCCGAGCCCAAGGAAAAGCCCGAACAACGCGTATGCGCGGGTTGTGCGTGTTTCGACGAGGCGAAGGGCGGACCAGAATGTCGCGAACACGACGACGGCTAACAGCAGCGTATGTGTGAGCGCGGTGTGAACGGTCCAGGCAAAGGGCGATAGGAGAATGAGCGACAACGCGCTCAATGCGGCGAGCGTGTGGTCCGGTATTAACCGGCGGCCCGAGAGATAAGCGAACGTGTAGAGCGCGCCGAGCAAGACGTATTTGAGAACCGCATGAGCCAGCGCGTTGACGCCGAAGATCGAATAGGCGCCAAGCAGTAGCCAGGTGTGAAGTGGCGGATTGCGTGGGTGATAACCCCAGGCCCAGCTTTGTGCGGCGATCGCCTCTTGGACTTCGTTCTTGCCGATGTTCGGCGTCGACCAAATCTGGAGGGCGACGTGCGCGAGCAAATAGAGCACGAGCATGGTCCAGTAGCAGGCGGGCGAGTTCAGGCAGCGCAGGATGCCTGCGCGCGTTTGCGGTGACCCTGATTGGCCGGTTTCAATCGCGACTGTCATTAGCCCCGCCTTGTCGAAGCGACGGCGGATTGGCGCGCCCGCGGCGTGGCGGAATTGTGATGTCGTTCAGCGCCGCTACGAGCACGATTGTCGCAGCCGTCGCGTCAAGTCGAACCGACCGCGATTGCTTTTGATTAGCAGCGCTGCGAGATGCCGAACGAGCCGTCGGGCTGACCGATCAGCAGCTGATTGCCGTTGAGGATCGAGACGCGCACCTGGAACGTGCCGCCGGCGCCGCTCATCGTCATGACATCGCCACTGAGCGACCACGCGCCCGACCCGCCGGTGTAGGAGCGGAACGTGCCATCGGCGGCGAACACGATGTCCTTGGCGCAATCGCCGTTATCGCCCCAGCGGCCGACCAGCATCTGCGGCGTCGGCGCATCGCCGGCTTGCGGTGCGGCCGATGGCTCGGCCGCGGCGGGCGTCACCTGAGCGGTGCTGACGTCTGGCGTTTCGGATTGCGCTGTCGCGGGCGCGGGCGTGCAGGCGGCGGCGAACAAGGCGGCGCAAAGCGCAATGGTGCGGATCATGGCGTCCCCTCCCGCGCGCAAGAATAAGCGGGCCGAGAACACTGTCGAGCGCAATCTAGCGCCGGCGCTTGCCGCGCTTGGTGTCGCGGTCGGGGCGGCCGCGGGTTTGTCGGCTGTGGCGCGATTTGCGCCAGCCGGGCAGCGGCGGTGCGGGATCGCTGAGCACTGAAAAAACAAGGCCGCCGCTGATGGGCGTGGCTTCTTCAAGCCGCACCTCGACGGCCATACCGAGCGGGAAACGCTGGCCGCTTTGTTCGCCGACAAGCGCGTGCGCGGTTTCGTCGTGGATCCAACGTTCCGGGCCGAGCGTGGAGATCGGTGCGAGGCCATCGGCCTGGGTTTCGTGCAGGCGAATGAAAAGGCCAAAGCGTGTGACGCCGGTGACGCGGCCTTCGAACTCCGCGCCGATGCGGTCGGATAGGAAAGCGGAGATGTAGCGCGCCGTGGCGTCGCGCTCGGCGGCCATGGATTTGCGCTCCATCTCGCTGATGTGCTCGGCGGTTTCGCCATAGCGCGTTTCTTCCGCTTCAGTGGCGCCGTCCTCGCCTAGCTTCAGCGCGCGGATGAGGGCGCGGTGGATGGTGACATCGGCGTAGCGGCGGATGGGCGAAGTGAAGTGCGAATAGCGCTGAAGGTTGAGGCCGAAGTGGCCGATATTGTCGGGCGAATAGACGGCCTGCGACTGCGTCCGCAGCACGACTTCGTTGATGATATCCTTGTTCGGCGATTGCTCGGCCAGATGCAGGATACGGTTGAAACGGCCGGCGGTGATGTTCTGGCCTTTGCTCCAGCTCATATCGACAGTTGGCAGGAAGTCGGAGAGCGCGGCGATCTTTTCATCGCTCGGGCGATCGTGGATGCGGTAGATTTGCGGGCGGCCGTGTTTTTCCAGCGTCTCGGCGGCGGAGACGTTGGCCTGGATCATGAATTCTTCGATCAGCTTGTGCGCGTCGAAGCGCTCGCGGCGTTTGACGCCGGCGACCTTGCCGTCTTTGAAGATGATCTTGTGCTCCGGCGCGTCGATCTCGAGCGGCTGGCGCTTTTCGCGGCCGGCCCAGACCGTGCGGTAGGCGGCATAGAGCGGTTTCAGGATCGGTTCGAGCAGCGGACCTGTCTTGTCGTCGGGCTCGCCATCAACGGCGGCCTGGGCTTGTTCGTAGGAAAGCTTCGCGGCCGAGCGCATCAAGCCGCGCACGAATTTGTGGCGCAGTTTCTTGCCTTCGGCGTTGAACACCATCTCGACCGCAAGACACGCGCGCTCTTCGCCTTCGCGCAGGCTGCAGAGATCGGCCGACAGAGATTCCGGCAGCATCGGCGCGACGCGGTCGGGGAAATAGGTGGAGTTGGGGCGGCGCCCCGCGCCCCGGGGCCGCGGCGCG
>JAEYPY010000007.1 GCA_023410295.1 Pseudomonadota bacterium
GGGCAGCGCCCGCGGCCGCCGAGGTGGATCTGTTCTCGGGCGACCAGTTGCGCGGCTTTATTGATTTTCGCGCGGGCGCGGCTGACGGGGAAGACAGCTGGCTCGACGACGGCTTCGGCAAAACGCGCTTTGGCGGCAATAACGGCGATTGGGCGGGCGGGTTGACCGGTCAAGCCGCGCTTCTATGGACGCCGCATTTCACCTGGGAGCTGGACGGCCACCTCCATTTGCAGGCCGAGCCGCATCAGGATCACGCCGTCGATGTCGTGGAAGCCTATCTCACCTACCGCGCTCCGCCGCGCGAGAACTGGGAATTCGGCGCACGCGCCGGGCTCATGTTTCCGCCCATATCACTCGAACACGACGGCCCTGCCTGGTCGACGACCCGCACGCTGACGCCGTCTGCGATCAATACCTGGGTCGGTGAAGAAGTGCCTGTTATCGGCATCGAGGGAACGGCGCGCCGGCGCTTTGGCGCGCAAGAGTTCGGCGCAACCCTCGGCGCGTTCGGTTGGAATGATACGTCGGGCACGTTGCTCTCCTATCGCGGCTGGGCGCTGCACGACGTACTCAGTACCGCGTTTGGGGATTTCGCGCTGCCGCAACGCAGCCCGGCTTGGCACGCGCTGAAAGCCTCGCAGGCGCCGAGCACCGCACCCACTCGTGAGCTGGATGATCAGGTTGGCTACTACGCGCGTCTCGAATGGAAGCCGGTCGGCCCGCTCACGCTCGATGTCTTCCATTACGACAACGAAGGCGACCGGCTCTCCAATGACGATGGCCAATGGTCCTGGGAAACGCGCTTCACCAATCTCGGCATGCGTTGGGCGCTGACGCCGGATACGACGCTGCTGGCACAAGGCATGATGGGCCAGACCATCTATGGCCGTCGCATGGCCAGCGGCTACTGGGTCGATATGGATTTCGCTTCGGCCTACGTGCTGATGTCGCACGAGACGGGGTCAGGCGGCGTCTATGCCGGCCGATTCGACTATTTCGAGACCACTGACCGCAGCAATTTCGGTCTCGACAACAACGACGAAACGGGCTGGGTCGCGACGCTCGCCTATCGCCGTCCGCTCAATGAGCGCGCCACGCTCGTGCTCGAAGGTCTGCACGTGGAGAGCGACCGTGCCGCGCGCGCTGACGTGGGGTTAGAGCCCGAGCAGGCGCAGACGACGCTGCAAACCGCGCTTCAGCTCGCGTTCTAGTTCAGCTCTTCGCGCGGCGGCGCGAACTCGATGCGGCGGTGCAGGTTGCGGCCGTAGTCCCGCGTCGGGTCGTACGGGCGCCAGAAGACGCCATCCTCAGAAACCTCATGGCGGGCGATGTCGGATTCGTCCTGTGTGTTGATCAGCGCAGCGTCGAACATGGCGCACGACAACATGGCAGCCTTGCCCAGGTTCCAACACCTAACATTTGCGTGTGCTCTTGCCGTTCAACCGGCCACCCATTGCCGCCTGCCGCGCGGCCATGCTAGCGCCGCGCCTCTGGAGGGACGTCATGAAATCTATCTTCGTACTGGCGGCGCTGGCGCTGCTTTCGGCCTGCGCCACCAGCGACAGCCGCGGCTGGACCGGTTCGGGCGCCGAGCCGTTCGACGCCGCCCAGGCCGATTGCCGCGCGCAGTCCGAAGGGCAGGGCGAAGCGGCGTTCGAAGCCTGCATGGCCGGAAAAGGCTGGACGCGGCCGTAACAGGTGTCAGGCGGTCGGGATGTCGGCTATTCAGCCGCGCCTGCGCGCGTAAGCGCCGTTGCGCTCTAAGACATGATACCCGACACCGACACCTGAATGCTCGAAATTTCCGACCTTACCTACCGCATCGGCGCGCGGCCGCTGTTCGAGAACGCCAATGCGTTCATCGCCGAAGGCTGGAAGGTCGGCCTCGTCGGCCGCAATGGCACGGGCAAATCGACGCTGCTGCGGCTGATCCGCGAAGAGGTCGGCAAGCCGAACGCCTCCATCCGGGTGCGCCGTGGCGCGCGCATGGGCTTTGTGGCGCAGGAAGCGCCGCAGGTAGATACCCCGCTGCTTGAGCTGGTGATGGCGGCGGACGAGGAAATGACGGCGCTGCTGAAGGAAGCAGAGACGGCCGAAGACCCCCAACGCATTGCCGACATCCATACCCGCCTTGCCGAGATCGATGGCTATTCCGGCGAAGCGCGCGCCAGCGCCATTATGGTGGGGCTTGGCTTCGAGCAGGATGAGCTGCGCCGGCCGGCGCGCGAGTTTTCCGGCGGCTGGCGCATGCGCGCGGCTTTGGCTGGCGTGCTCTTCTCTGCGCCCGATCTGCTGATCCTCGATGAGCCGACCAACTATCTCGATCTCGAAGGCGCCGCGTGGCTGGAAGAATATCTGCGCGACTATCCGCATACGGTGGTGTGCGTCAGCCATGATAGCGAAATGCTGAACCGGTCGGTGACGCACATTCTGGCGCTGGATGAGAAGAAGCTCGAAGTCTTCGTCGGCGGCTATGATGCGTACCTGAAAAAGAAGGCCGAGCGTATTGCGCTGGCGACGGGCATGAAAGCCAAGCAGGATGCGCAGCGCGCGCACCTGCAGAAATTCATCGACCGCTTTCGCGCCAAGGCGTCGAAAGCGCGACAAGCCCAAAGCCGGATCAAGCAGCTGGAGAAGATGCAGGATATCGCTGTGCCGCTCGAAGAGCGCACGATCCCGTTTCATTTTGAGGATCCAGTGCAGCTCGCGTCGCCGCTGGTGGTGCTCGACGAGGCGGATCTCGGCTATATCGAAGGCAAGCCGGTCCTCAAGCGCGTGTCGCTGCGTTTGGATCACGACGACCGCATCGTCATCATCGGTCCAAACGGGCAGGGTAAGACGACGCTGGTGAAATCGATCGCGGCGCGGCTGCCGTTGCTGGCGGGCAAGCGCGTGGCGTCGAGCAAAGCGGTGATGGGCTATTTCAGCCAGGATCAGCTCGACGAGTTGCGCGAAGGCGAAACCGTCATGGAGCACGTGCGCGATCTGGAGCCCGATTGGGCGCCGCCGAAATTGCGCTCGCTGGCGGCGCGGATGGGGTTCGGCGTCGAGAAGATCGACACCAAGGTGCAGAATCTAAGCGGCGGCGAGAAGGTGCGTTTGCTGCTCGGGCTGATGGCGCATCAGAAGCCGCACGTTTTGATCTTGGACGAACCGACCTCGCACTTGGACATCGACAGCCGCGAAGCTTTGATCCACGCGATCAACGAATATGAAGGCGCGGTGCTGCTGATCACGCACGATATTTATTTGGCTGAAGCGTGCGCCGATCGGCTGTGGCTCGTCTATCACGGGCGCGCGCGCCAGTATGACGGCGATCTCGAAGATTATCGCAAGCTCGTCGCCGCCGCGGACCGCCCGCGCGATGAAGGCGACAAGCCGGCGATCGCTGTAGCCGTGCAAGCGGAAGCGAAGCCGAAGCATTCGAAGTACACGCTGCAACGCCGGCTTGAGGCGGCGGAGAAAGAGATCGAGCAAGCCAACGGCGCGCTGGCGCGGATCGATGCGGCTTTGGCCGACCCGGATTTGTTCGCGAAAGACCAAAAGCGCGGCGAGTCGCTACTGAAAGAACGCGCCCACGCAGCGACGGCGCTGGCGAAAGCGGAAGCGGCGTGGCTGGAAGCGAGTGAAGCGATGGAATCTGCAACGTAGAACCCTCTCCCTCTTTTGGGAGGGAGGGTGGAGCGCCGGCGGTGGGTAATTTGCGCGCCGCGAATCTCGGAAATTCCGCGCCGCACCCTCACCTAACCTGTCCCGCAAATGCGGGAGAGGGGAGAAGGGCTATACCGGCGCTAGCGGCGCGTCTTTGATGCGGTCGAGATTGCCGCTGCCGGGGATGAAGAGGGCTTCGATGCGGATGCCGTCTGGGTCTTCGAAGAGGGTGGAATAATAGCCGGGCGCCCAGGGGCCTTCTTCGCCGGTGCGGATGATGTTGGCGCCGAAGTCTTGCATTGAGGCGGCGAGCGCGTCGACGTCTTCGCGGGAGCGCAGGCGGAAACAGAAATGATGCAGGCCGACGCGCCATTGGTCGAACGGTGTGTCGCGGTGTTGCGGCTCGGCGTTGCGGATCAGCACGCCGGTGCGCGCGCCGATGCAATAGAAGATTTGCCCGGGCACGTCGTACTGGATCGACATGCCGAAGGTTTCGACGAGCAGGTGGTGATAGAACGGGCGCGACGCGGCGACGTCGCGCACGGTGAGCTGGATGTGGGCGATGCCGTTTGGGGAGATCATTCAGTAGATCTCCAACCCAATCCCGTCACGATTCAGTTTTGTCCATTCGAATATCTGAGATTCGTAAGCACCCTCCTCGGTGTGAAAGCGCACCCAATCACCGCTCGCGAATGACATCCGAAGCACGGTGGAGGACTCGAGTTCGACGGCAATCAGAATCTGATTGATCAAAAGCCACACTGGGGTCGCGGACGCCCCTTCCTCCCAGGTGTAATTCTCGCCCGCGATATTGAACTCGACCTTCTGCATGTTCTGCACACGCTTCAGGTCGCCAAAGGCGATCTGAAAGTCGAACGCGCCGAGGCCAACGAAGAAGATGGGCTCCTTACCAATTTCTCCGCGGAGCAGGTCGACAATTTTCTGATCGAATGCGCGCATGCTTGACAGTAACACTCCCCGCGTTGCGAACAAAGGCGAAACACTGCAGCCTCGGCGCATGTCGCGAATCATCAGCGCAGCTTTGGAAGACCTGAACGCAGAGCAGCGTGCAGCGGTCGAGCATGGGCTTGAGCCGTTGCTGGTGATTGCGGGCGCGGGGTCGGGGAAGACTAAGACGTTGTCTTGTCGCGTGGCGCACCTGGTTGCGAACGGGACTGATCCGTCGCGGATTTTGTTGCTGACGTTTTCGCGGCGGGCGGCCAGTGAGATGATTGCGCGCGTCGGGAAAGTTCTTGCCGCCGGTGTTTCACCCCACCCCCTGCCCCCTCCCCTCGAGGGGAGGGGGAGCGTACGCATTCCGTGGGCGGGGACGTTTCATGCGATTGGCGCGCGGCTGTTGCGCGAACTAGCGCCGGTGATTGGCATCGATCCTGAGTTCACGATCCACGATCGCAGCGATAGCGCCGATCTGATGGGCATGGTGCGCCAGGAGCTTGGCGTGGCGACTGGCGCGAAGCGGTTTCCGATGAAAGGGACGTGCCTCGCGATCTATTCGCGCGTCGTGAATGCGGATGAGTCGATCGCCGATGCGCTCGCGGCGGCGTTTCCGTGGTGCCGGGAGTGGGAAGCGGAGCTGAAGCGGCTGTTCGTGGCGTATGTGGAGGCCAAGCAGAAGCAGAACGTTTTGGACTATGACGATCTGTTATGGCTCTGGGCCGAGGCGATGAATGAGCCGGCATTGGCGGCGGAGGTCGGGGCGCGGTTCGATCACGTGCTGGTCGATGAGTATCAGGACACCAACAAGCTGCAGGCGCGCATTCTGTTGGCGATGAAGCCGGATGGGCGCGGGGTGACGGTGGTGGGCGACGACGCGCAGTCGATCTATTCGTTCCGCGCGGCGGACGTGCGCAACATTTTGGAGTTTCCGAAAGCGTTCGCGAGCGAGGCGCGGCTGGTGACCTTGGAGCAGAATTATCGCTCTACGGCGCCGATTCTCGATGCGTCGAACGCGGTGATCGATCTGGCGCAGGAGCGCTTCACCAAAAATCTGCGTACGACGCGCAGCGGCGGCATGGCGCCGAAGCTGGTGAGCGTGCGCGATGAGGCGGCGCAGGCGTCGTATGTGGCGGAGTGCGTGCTGGAAGCGCGCGAGGGCGGCGTGGCGCTGACGCAGCAAGCAATCCTCTTTCGTGCGGCGGATTTTTCGGCGCCGGTGGAGCTGGAGCTGGCCAAGCGCGATATTCCGTTCGTGAAGTTCGGCGGCCTGAAGTTTCTCGAAGCCGCGCATGTGAAGGATTTTCTCGCCATCCTGCGCTGGGCGCAGAACGGCGGCGATCGCATCGCCGGCTTTCGCACGCTGCAACTTGTACCAGGCGTGGGGCCGGCGAAGGCGGCGCGCATTCTCGATGCGGTCGATGAGAACGGCGCTTATGGCGTTGTGCGCAACACTGCGCCTCCTGCTGGCGCGTCAGAGGCGTGGGAAGCGTTGAAGGAAATGCTTGGCGCCATGCACAAGGCGCCCGCCTGGCCAAGTGACCTCGATCTTGCCGCACGTTGGTACACACCGATGATGAGCGAGCGCTACGAAGATGCACGCGTGCGCTCCGGCGATATCGAGCAGCTGCAGCGCATCGGTTCGACCTTCGGCTCGCGCACTAGCTTTCTTACCGAGCTCACGCTCGATCCGCCGAACTCGACCAGCGATGAAAGCGGCCCGCCGCTGAAGGACGACGACTACCTCATCCTCTCCACCATCCACTCGGCGAAGGGGCAGGAGTGGAAGAATGTGTTCGTGCTGAACGTCGTCGATGGCTGCATGCCGTCCGACCTCGGCACGGGTTCGACGGCGGAGCTGGAGGAGGAGCGCCGGCTCCTCTATGTGGCGATGACGCGAGCGAAGGATGAGCTGCACCTCATCACGCCGCAGCGGTTCTATCACACGCAGCAAGGCAAGGGCGGCGACAAGCATGTCTACGCCATCCGCTCGCGCTTCCTGCCGACGCACATCTTGCCGAAGTTCGAACAGACCAGCTGGGCTGCAGGGGAAGGCGCCGGCGCCGGCGCTGCGCGCGGCCCGCTACCGAAGATCGATCTCGCCGCGAAGGCGCGGGGGCGGTTTGGCTGAGCGCTACGCGGTTTGCATCAGCGCCTTTCGCACAGTGTCTGCAATCAGATCGATCTGCGCTTTCTCTACGATCAGCGGCGGGGAGAAGGCGATGATGTCGCCGGTGACGCGCACGAGAACGCCGGCGTCGAAGCATTTGCGGAAGACTTCGAGGCCGCGCTGCGTCGCCGCGCCTGGACGCGGCTCGAGTTCTATGCCGCCGATAAGGCCCAGATTGCGGATATCGATCACATGCGGCGCATCGCGCAGGCCATGCATCGCCTCTTCCCAATAGGGCGCGAGTTCGGAGGCGCGCTCGAACAAACGCTCTTCTTTGTAGGTGTCGAGCGTCGCGAGCCCGGCCGCGCAAGCCAAGGGATGGCCGCTCGTAGTATAGCCGTGGAAGAGTTCGATCGGTGTGTCGGCATTGGCGAGGATTGTGTCGTAAATCTCGCGCGAGCAGGCGACGGCGCCCATCGGCACGGCGGCGTTAGTGATCGCCTTGGCCATGGTGAGGATGTCGGGCTTCACGTCGAAATATTGTGCCGCGAAAGGCGCACCGAGGCGGCCGAAGCCGGTGATGACTTCATCGAAGATGAGCAGAATGTCGTGCTTGGTGCAGAGTTCGCGCAGGCGCTTCAGATAATCGCGGGGCGGGATGATGACGCCGGTGGAGCCGGCGACGGGTTCGACGATCACGGCGGCGATGGTGCTGGAATCGTGCAGTGCGACGATGCGTTCGAGCGCGTTGGCGAAGGCCTCGCCGCCGTGCTCCGGTTCGCCGCGCGAGAAGGCGTTGCGGGCGATGTCATGCGTGTGCGGCAAGTGATCGACGCCGACGACCATCGGCCCATAAGTCATGCGGTTTCGTACGATGCCGCCGACGCTGATGCCGCCAAAGTTCGTGCCGTGATAGCCGCGCTCGCGCCCTATCAGTCGATACTTGCCCGGTTTCCCGCGCGCTTTCTGATAGGCGAGGGCGATCTTAAGCGCGGTGTCGGCGCTTTCGCTGCCGCTGTTGGTGAAGAAGATGCGATCAAGCTGATCGGGTAGGATTTCGCCAAGGCGATTGGCGAACTCGAACGCCATGGGATGGCCGAGATTGAACGTCGTTGCGTAATCCAGTTCTGCTGCGGCGCGCTGCACGGCTTCGACGATGCGCTTGCGACCGTGTCCGGCGGCGCAGCACCAAAGCCCTGACGTGGCGTCGAGGATCGCGCGTCCGTCCGGCGCATAATAGTGCATGCCCTCGGCGCGCACGACCATGCGCGGATCGGCCTTGAACGCGCGGTTCGGGGTGAACGGCATCCAGAAGGCGTCGAGCGAATTGGGGCGCAGGGTGTCGGGCATGCGCGCATTGTGCGCCTCCGCCGCGTGGGGCGGCAAGAGGCGCCGGAACGAGATCAGCGCTTCGCGGCGGCGATTGCGGCGGCAATTTCGTCGAGGATGCGCAACCGTTGCTTTTCCAACGTTTCGAGACGCTCGTCTGTCGTCGGCGCGATGCCGTTCTGGATCGACTGGATCTCTTCCCAGAGCTCGTGGTTGCGGCTCATGAGGCTGCGAAAGTGCGGGTCAGACACCTTGAGCCGGTGGATGATGTCGCCCTCGCCTGCAAACTCTTCGGCCAAGGCCCGGTCGAGGTGTTCAGGTGGCATAAGTGATCTCCTTTGCCTGGGTTCATAGCCGCGGTGCGCGGGGACGCTTTGATCCAGATCAGAAATCGGCGCACGCGGCGTGGCGGGTGGGCGCAGGTCGTGATAGGCGGCTGGGCGCTAAGCTATGCCGCTGACCACCTTGATCGCGCGCGAGTCGGAGCGCTTCATCGCCACGCACCCGAAGTGCGTCGGCGAAGCGCGCGCGCTTGAGGCGCACTGGCTGTTCGGTGCGCCGTTTCATTGGATGAAAGATTGGGCCGCGCCCAGCGCCATCATCGCCGAAGACGGCGAGGGCGCGGTCATCACCGATATCGACGACAACATCTATGACGATTTCTGCCTCGGCGACACGCCCGGTATGTTCGGCCATGGCCGCGCCGAAGTCGCGCGCGCCGTGGCGGAGCAGGCGCGGCGCGGGGCGACGTTCATGCTGCCGACAGCGGAAGCAGCGGCGGTCGGCGCGCTGCTGGCCGAGCGCTTCGGCCTGCCGTTCTGGCAGACGTCGCTCTCAGCCTCCGACGCCAACCGAGCGCTGATCCGCTGGGCTCGCGCCGTTACCGGCAAGGCGGTGATCGTCGTGTTCGACGGCTGTTATCATGGCATGGTCGAAGATTGTTTCGTCGAGATCCGGCACGGGCGCACGCGGCCCGATCCGGGGCTGATCGGCCAAGTGTTCGACATGACGCGCACGACGCGCGCCGTGCCGTTCAATGACATCCGCGCGCTGGAAGCGGCTTTGGCGCAAGGCGATGTCGCGGCGGTGTTGGCTGAACCGGCGATGACCAATTGCGGCATGATCCTGCCGGAGGCGAATTTCTGGAAGCGCGCGCAGGCCCTGGCGAAGAAAGCGGGCGCGCTGTTGATCCTGGACGAAACGCATACGCTCTCAAGTGGTCCGGGCGGGGCGACGCAAGCGTGGGGCTTGGCGCCGGATGCGCTGGTGATCGGCAAGGCGATCGCCGGCGGGTTTCCGGCGGCGGTATGGGGCGTGAGCGGGGATCTGGGGGAAAAGGTTGCCGCCACGCCTCGCGGCGCCGGCCGCTCCGGCATCGGCACTACGCTGGCCGGCAACGCGATGGGGATCGCGGCGATCGGGGCGACGTTGCGGGAGGTGGCGACGCCGCAAGCTTATGAAGCGATGCTGGCGGGCGCGGGAAAACTTCAGGATGCGCTCGATATCGTCATTAAGGCGCATGATTTGCCGTGGTGTACGGTGGGGCTGGGCGCGCGTGTGGAGATGATCTTCACGCCTTCGCCGCCGCGGAACGCGGCCGAGATGCGCTCGGCTTTGGCGCAGACGGAGCTGAACCACGCGCTTCATCTTCATCTGATCAATCGCGGCGTGCTGATCGCGCCGTTTCACACCATGATGCTGGTCAGCCCGATGACGGGCGCGCAACAGATTGACCGGCTCGTCGCGGCGGTCGATAGCTTCGCCGCAGAATACCTCCAAGAAAGCGCCGCATGAGCATCGCCGATCCGAAGGAAGTGAAAGCCTTCCTCGACAAGCATCCCGAGATTCAGTTCTTCGAGATCGTCTTCACCAACATGGCCGGCGTGCCGCGTGGCAAGCGCCTGCGTCGGCACGAGATCGAAGCGGTGTATACGCAGGGGCGCTTCCTGCCGGGCTCGATATTGGTGAACGACATTACGGGTCAAGACGTCGAAGCGACAGGTCTCGTCTGGGAAGATGGCGACGCGGACCGCATCGCGCGCCCGATCGCCAGGCGGCTGACGCCGGCGCCTTGGCTTGGCGCCGACGTCGCGCAGGTTCCGGTCTCGATGTACGAACTCGACGGGACGCCGCATGATCTCGATCCGCGCCATGTGTTGCAGCGCGTGATCGATCGCTTCGCCGCCGATGGCCTCATTCCTGTGGTGGCGTGCGAGCTTGAGTATTATTTGATCGACGCGCAGCGCACGCCGGATGGCAAGATCCAGCTGCCGGCGTCGCCGCAGACCGGTGATCGCGCCATCCAGCACCAGGTCTACGGCTTGCGCGAAGTGGAGGAGGCGAACGCGTTCCTGCGCGACCTATGGATCGCGGCGGACGCCATGGGCGTGCCGCTCGAAGGCGCGATCAGCGAATACGCGCCTGGCCAGCTTGAACTGACGCTGAAGCACCACGCGGACGCGTTGCGCGCGGCCGATGATGCGGTGCTCTACAAGCGCGCCGCCAAGGGCTGCGCGTTGCGCCATGGCTGCGAGGCGACGTTCATGGCCAAGCCCTTCGCCGATCTCGCCGGCTCGGGCATGCACCTTCACGTCAGCGTCAACGACAAGGCCGGCAAGAACGTCTTCGCCTCGGAGAAGCCGGAGGGCGAACCGGTGCTGGCGCACGCGATCGGCGGCATGAAGACGCTGCTCGCTGACTCCATGGCGATCTTCGCACCGAACGCGAACTCCTATCGCCGTTTCCGCGCCAATTCCTACGCACCGGTGGCGCCGACTTGGGGCGTCAACAACCGCACCGTCTCGTTCCGCGTCCCGGCCGGCGCGCCACCGACGCGCCACATCGAGCACCGCGTTGCCGGCGCCGATGCGCACCCGACGCTGGCTCTGGCCGCGCTGCTCGCCGCCGTGCACCACGGCATCAGCAACAAGATCGATCCGGGCCCCGCGATTGTCGGCGATGGTTACGCGCAGGCCGCCGAATCCGGCGAGCGCATCCCGACCAATTGGTTCGCCGCCGTCGACCGCTTCGCCGATTCGGCGATCCTCAAGGATTATCTCGGCGAGCGCTTCGTGCGCATGTATTCCACGGTGAAGCGCGTTGAGCAGGACCGCTACCAAAGCGCCATTCCCACCGTCGATTACGACTGGTATCTGCGCACCTGTTAGCTCCAGAAGGCGCGGGTGGGACAAATCTGATGCGGCAGCTGCTTCGCTCGAAACTGCACAACGGGCGCGTGACCGACGCGAACGTGAATTACGTTGGCTCGATCGAGATCGACATGGACCTGGTGGACGCCGCCGGGCTCTGGGAAGGCGAGCGCGTGCTGGTCGTCTCCAACACCTCGGGCGCGCGGCTTGAGACCTACGTGATCGCCGGTGAGCGCGGCAGCGGCGTCATCTCGATGAACGGGGCCGCCGCCAAGCTGATCGGCGCCGGCGAGCAGGTCATCATCATGGGCTTTGAACTGACCGACGCCCCCGTCCAGCCCATAGTCGCGCTGCTCGATGATGAGAACCGGCTGGTCCGTTTCCTCGCCGGCGAGCACAATGAAGGGGCAAAGGGTGCGCGCCGCTGAGGCACAGAAGAGGAACGAGGCCGCTTCCGTGATCACAGATATTGTCAAGCGGCCCGTTTGCGGGTCTTTAAACTCAAGCGTTTGAATACGCGCGCCGCGACTGGGCGGTCATAACGAGGGAGGCGCATATGGCGAACGGCAAATACCTCAAAGGCGCGTCGCGCCGGTCCCTGCTGCAGCAATTCGGCGCGGCGGCAATTGGCATTTCCTTTGCCGGCGGCCTCAGCGCCTGCGGCCGCGGCGGCGGCGGACGCACCGTCAACTTCTATAACTGGGACACCTACATCGGCGAGACGACGCTGGCGGACTTCCAGGAGGCCACCGGCGTACCGGTGAACATGAGCCTGTTCGCCACCAACGACGAATTGTTCGCACGCCTGCGGGCCGGCAATCCGGGCTACGACGTCATCGTGCCGTCGAACGAGTTCGTCACGCGCATGAGCCAAGCGCAGATGCTGCAGGAGCTGGATCGCTCGCTGATCCCGAACTTCTCCAACCTCGCGCCGGAATTCCAGGACGCGCCGTTCGACCCGGGCCGCCGCTACTCCGTGCCGTACACTTGGCTGACACTCGGCATCGCTTATCGCAAGTCGGCAATGCCGGCGGGCTTCGTGCCCGATAGCTGGCGCTACCTGTTCGACAGTCCGCAGTTCACGCAGCGCATCGCCGTGCTGTCGGAATCGGCGGACCTCATCCGCCTCTGCGCCAAGTACAAAGGCATTTCGCTCAACAACATCCCCGATGCGATGCTGACCGAGATCGAGCAAATGTTGATCCGGCAGAAGCCGCACATCAAAGCGTTCCACGAAGACGACGGGCAGGACCTGCTGGTCGCCGGCGAAGTGGACGTCGTGCTCGAATATTGCGGCGACATCGCCCAAATCATCACCGAGCATGGCGCCGACGAGTACGGTTGGGTGATTCCGCGCGAAGGCACGCTGATCAACCAGGACTGCCTCGCGATCCCCACGGGCGCGCCCAATGTTGCCGACGCGCACGCTTTCATCAATTATCTGCTGGACGCCGAAGCGGGTGCGCACATCGCCGAGACGATCCAATTCCCGACGCCGAATGCGGCGGCTCGCGAGTTGATGCCGGATGAATACAAGAACAACCCGGTGATCTTCCCGACGCCCGAACAGCTCGCCGCCAGCGAATACGGCGCGTTCGAAGGCGACGAGCGTGCGCGGCTTTACGAAGAGATCTTCACCCGCATCAGCGCCGCCTAGCGAGCGGAGCGCCCATGGAGCAGAGCTGGAAGCAGGCGAAGGCGGCGTTCGCGGCGGTTGCTGCACCGCCGCTCGTTTGGCTGCTGCTCTTCTTCCTGGTCCCGCTCACGGTTATCTGGGCTTACACGTTCGGCGAAAACACCGGGCCGGTGACGATCGACTTCACCGGCACCTTCGCAAATTACGCGCGCGCGCTGGAGCCGCTCTATCTCGGCATCTTCGTCAAGAGTCTGGTGGTGGCGGGGCTCACCACCATTCTCTGCCTCATTGTCGGCTTCCCGGTGGCGCTGGCGATCGCGTTCTCAAGCCCCAGAACCAAAGCATGGTTGCTGTTGCTGATCATGCTGCCGTTCTGGACCAATCTCCTGATCCGCACCTTCGCGCTCATCGCCGTGCTGCGCGAGCAGGGTTATGTGAACTTCGCGCTCGAATGGCTTTGGAATAACGCGAGCGGGTTCATGACGCTGATCGGGCTGCAGCCGCTCGGTGAGTACGAGCCGCTGACGCTGCTCTATAACAACACCGCCGTTGTCATCGGGCTTGTCTATGTGCACCTGCCGTTCATGGTGCTGCCGCTCTATTCGGCGCTCGACCGCATGGATCGTTCGCTGATGGAGGCGAGCCTCGATCTGGGCGCCGGGCACATGCGCACGATCTTCTCCGTGGTCGTGCCGCTGGCCGCGCCCGGCATCGCCTCAGGCGTCCTCATCACCTTCATCCCGGCTCTCGGCGCGTATCTGACGCCCGACCTCCTGGGCGGCACCGACAGCCAGATGATCGCCAACGTGATCGAACGGCAGTTCAAGCGCGCCAACGATTGGCCGTTCGGCGCGGCGCTCTCGTTCCTGCTCATGTACCTCACCTTCATCGCCATCGCCGCGCAGGCGCTGGTGCAGCGCAAGTCCGAGCGGAGGGGCTGATGGCGAAGGAAGCTTTGCCTGCCGCCGCTGTCGCTATCACCGAGCCCAACGCGCCGCGGCGCGAAAAGCCGGGGCCGCTCGAATATATGCGCCGCTGGCCGCTGCGCGTCATCGTCGGCCTGACGCTGCTCTTCCTCTACCTGCCGCTGATCACGCTGATGGTGTTCAGCTTCAATGACAGCCGCCGCAATATCGTGTGGCAGGGCTTCACACTGAAATATTACGAGAAGGCGCTGAACAACGCCTCGCTGATGGAGGCGTTCGTCAACTCGCTGACCATCGCCTTCTTCTGCACGGTAGTTTCGGTGATCCTCGGCGCGCTGGCGGCGGTGATGCTGTGGCGCTTCCGCTTCCCGGGTAAGACGGCGATCGAAGGCACGATGGCGCTGCCGATCGTGGTGCCGGAGATTTGCCTCGGCGTCGCCATGCTGGTGTTCTTCGCCCGCGTCATGCCGTGGCCAATGGGGTTGCCTTGGCCGCTCAACCTGGGCGCCATCACAATCGCCCATATTTCCTTCGCGTTTCCGTTCGTCGCCACCGTGGTGCGCGCGCGCTTGGCCTCGTTCAACCGCGAGTTGGAGGAGGCGGCGAAGGATTTGGGCGCCAGCGAGTGGCGCACGTTCTGGGATGTGCTGGTGCCGCATATGCAGCCCGGCTTGATCGCAGGCGCGCTTCTAGCCTTCACCTTGTCGCTCGACGACTTCGTGATCACATTCTTCACCTCCGGGCCCGATACGATCACGTTCCCGGTTAAGGTGTATTCGATGCTGCGCTTCTCGGTGACGCCCGAGGTCAACGCCGCGTCCACCATGCTGATCGTGGTGACGGTGGTGCTGACTGCGGTCGGGCTCCACTTGCAGAATCAGAAGCCGAAAGAAAGCCAGGCTTGAGATGACCGACGTCGCGCCCGTTCACAGCCAAGCGGACAAGCCGGCTTCGCCCGTGAAGCCGAACCCGATCATCAGCTTCGAGAATATCACCAAGCGCTTCGGCAAAACCGTCGCCGTCGACAATGTGAACCTGCAGATCCAGGAAGGCGAGTTCTTCGCGCTGCTCGGCCCCTCAGGCTGTGGCAAAACTACGTTGCTGCGCATGCTGGCGGGCTTCGAGACGCCAAGCGAAGGCCGCATCCTGATCGATGGCAAGGACATCGCTGCGCTGCCGCCGAACAAGCGGCCAGTGAACATGGTGTTTCAGTCTTACGCCGTGTTTCCGCACATGAAGGTGGCCGACAATGTCGGCTACGGCCTCAAGATGGACGGCGCCGCCGCGGGCGAGATCAAGACGCGCGTCAAGGAGGCGCTCGAACTAGTCAAGCTCGATGGCCTGGGCGAGCGCATGCCGGACCAGCTTTCCGGCGGCCAGCGTCAACGCGTTGCGCTGGCGCGCGCGCTGGTGAAGCGCCCGCGCGTGCTCTTGCTAGACGAGCCGCTCTCCGCGCTCGATGCGAAACTGCGCGACCAGATGCGCTCGGAGCTCACTTCGCTCCAGGAAAAGGTTGGCATCACCTTCATCATGGTGACCCACGATCAGGACGAGGCGCTGGCCATCGCCACGCGCTGCGCTGTGATGAACCGTGGCGTGCTGGCGCAAGTGGCGACGCCGGCCGATCTCTACGAGTTTCCCAATTCGCGCTTCGTCGCCGACTTCGTCGGCAGCGTGAACATGTTCGAAGGCGTGCTGGCGAAGGACGAGCAGAACGAGGCCGAGGTGCGCTGCGCCGAGCTGTCCGCGCCGGTCTATCTCGATCACGGCGTCACCGGCGCGAGGGGCGCAACAGTATGGGTGGCGCTACGGCCAGAAAAGATCGAGATGCACAAGCGCAATGGCGGCGAAGCGCCGAAGATGGAGGATGCGCCGGCCGGCATGAACGTGGTGCCGGGAATCATCCGCGACATCGTCTATCTCGGCAGCGAGACCAATTACGAGATCGAACTCGATAGTGGCCGACGCGTGAAGACGTTCCGCTCCAACTTGACGCGCTACGATCAGGAAGACTTCACCTGGGACGAGCCGGTCTGGCTCGCCTGGCACGCGTGCTCACCGGCGGTGCTGTTGTCATGAAGGATGCAAGCAATCGGCCGGTCCTTGGCGTCATCAGCTGCAACCGTACCGTCGAAAACCAGGCGGGGCAGGTGGTGATGACGCGCTATCTCAATGCCGCGCTCACCTACGCCGACGCCGCGGGACTGCTGGTGCCGGCAATGCCGGAGCTGATGCACGCACGCGAGGTCGCGCCGCGGCTCGATGGGCTCTTGCTCACCGGTACGCCGTCGAACCTCGATCCCAAGCGCTACGGCGAGATCATCGACGATGCGCCGGGGCCGTTCGATCCCGACCGCGACGAGATGACGGCGCGGTTGATCGAGGCGATGCTCGATATCGGCAAGCCGGTTTTCGGCATCTGTCGCGGCTTTCAGGAGCTCAACGTCGCTTTCGGCGGCACGCTGCGGCGTGACATGGCCGATCACCCCGAACTCATCGCGCACCATGCGCCGAGCGAGAAGAGCTTTTCGGAATATTTCGAGCACGTTCACCCCGTGACGCTGAAGCCAGAAGGGGTGCTGCGCCGTGCTTACCAGCGGGACGAACTGGATGTCGTCAGCGTGCACTATCAGGGCGTCGATAAGCTCGGTTCAGGCCTCGCCGTCGAAGCCACCGCGCCGGACGGTGTGATTGAAGCCGTCTCCGCCGAGATCAACGGCGCGCCCGTGCTGGCGGTGCAGTGGCACCCCGAATGGAAAGCGCACGAAAACCCGCAGAGCCAAGTGTTTTTCCAGCTGCTTGGCCGCGCGCTGCGCCGCGAACCGCTCGCCTAAACCGGCGCGCGCATCAAATATAACCCGAGGACACGACCGATGGCCCGCAACTACAACACCCCCGAACTGCGCAAGCTTGACATCGCCCACCATCTGCCGGCGCAGGCGAACTACGCCGAGATCGTCAGTCTCGGCGGCAGCCGCATCATCACGCGCGCGGAAGGCTCGACCATCTATGACGGTGACGGCAACGCTATCCTCGACGGCATGGCAGGGCTCTGGTGCGTGAACGTCGGCTACGGACGCGATGAGCTGGTGGAAACGGCGACGCAACAAATGCGCGAGCTGCCGTTCTACAACACCTTTTTCAAAACGGCGACGCCGCCGACCGTGATGCTCGCGGCCAAGCTCGCCGAAAAGCTCGGCGGCAAGCTGAAGCACGTGTTCTTCAATTCGTCCGGCTCTGAGGCGAACGACACGGTAATGCGCCTCGCGCGCTATTACTGGAAACTCAAAGGCCAGCCGAACCGCACCATCTTCATCAGCCGGCGCAACGCCTATCACGGTTCGACCATGGCGGGCGCCAGCCTTGGCGGCATGGCGCACATGCACCCTGTCGGCGGTCTGCCGATCCCCGGCGTCGAACACGTGGCGCAGCCTTACAGGTTCAACGAAGGCTGGAGTGAGGATGAGGACGCGTTCTCCGCGCGTGTGGCGCAAGAGATCGAAGACCGCATCATCGCCGTTGGCCCGGAGAACGTCTGCGCCTTTATCGGCGAGCCGGTGCAGGGCGCAGGCGGCGTGATCATTCCGCCGAAAGGCTATTGGAAGCGCGTGCAGGAGATCTGCCGCAAGTACGGCATTCTGCTGGTGGTCGATGAAGTCATCTGCGGCTTCGGGCGGCTCGGCGCATGGTTCGGATTTCAGCACTTCGGGATCGAGCCCGATCTCGTGCCGATGGCGAAGGGGCTTTCATCCGGCTATCTGCCGATCTCAGCGGTGGGCGTATCCGAAGAAATCGTCGCCACGCTGCGCGAACACAATGTCGAGTTCACGCACGGCTACACTTATTCAGGCCACCCGGTGGCGGCCGCGGTCGCGCTGAAGAACATCGAGATCATCGAGCGCGAAGGCTTGGTCGATCGCGTCAAGCAGGACGCGGGGCCTTACTTCGCCAAGGCGCTGAAGCGCCTCGAAGACGATCCG
>JAEYPY010000143.1 GCA_023410295.1 Pseudomonadota bacterium
GCTCATCCCCATCGCCGTCGTCGCGGTCCCGCTTGTGTGGTTGGCGTTGCGCTGGCGCCGTCAGCGCGGCGGCCGCTGGTTTAAGCGCGAGCCGCAGACGCCGCCGCCAAACGACGGCTGACGGCCATTTGCAAATTGATCGCAACACGGACAAATAGCGCCGTTCCGTCTCAATTGCGCCTTCAGGAAAGGGCGCTACATAAGCCTTGCCGCGCGCGCCCGGTTTGATTCCGGATTTGGGGCGCTCCCCAACGCGTCTCGCATCTCTGAAGCCCCAAACCAGGATGCACGCTCATGCCATCTCTGAACTCGTTCAACGCCCGCTCCACGCTTGAGGCCGGCGGCAAGACCTACACCTATTTCGATCTCAACAAGGCTGCGCAGAACGGCCTGGGCGACGTCGCCAAGCTGCCGATGTCGCTCAAAGTGCTGCTGGAGAATCTCCTGCGCGCTGAGGACGGCGTCGCCGTGAAGAAGGCCGACATCGTCGCCATGACCGCGTGGCTGGTGAACAAAGGCAAGAATGAAGTCGAAATCGCCTTCAGCCCGGCGCGCGTGCTGATGCAGGATTTCACCGGCGTGCCCGCCGTCGTCGATCTTGCCGCGATGCGCGACGCCGCCGCCGCGCTCAAGGCCGATCCTGAGCGCATCAATCCGCTCGTGCCCGTCGATCTCGTCATCGACCACTCGGTGATGGTCGACCACTTCGCTATGCCGGGCGCCTTCAAGAAAAACGTCGAACTCGAGTACGCGCGCAACGGCGAGCGCTATCAATTCCTGCGCTGGGGCCAGCAGGCGTTTCGCAATTTCCGCGTCGTTCCGCCCGGCACCGGCATCTGCCACCAGGTGAACCTCGAATATCTCGGCCAATCGGTTTGGACCAGGGAAGAGAACGGCGAGACCTTCGCCTATCCCGACACGGTCGTCGGCACCGATAGCCACACCACCATGATCAACGGCATTGGCGTGCTCGGCTGGGGCGTCGGCGGCATCGAAGCGGAAGCAGCGATGCTCGGCCAATCGATCTCGATGCTGATCCCGGAAGTGATCGGCTTCCGCCTCACCGGCAAGCTGCAGGAAGGCGCCACCGCCACCGACCTCGTGCTCACCGTCACGCAGATGCTGCGTAAGAAGGGCGTGGTCGGCAAGTTCGTCGAATTCTACGGCCCCGGCCTCGACACCATGAGCGTTGAAGACCGCGCCACCATCGCCAACATGGCGCCCGAATACGGCGCGACCTGCGGCTTCTTCCCGGTCGATGGGAAGACGATCGATTATCTGACTGCCACCGGCCGCGATCCCGCGCGCGTTGCCTTGGTCGAAGCCTATTGCAAGCAGCAAGGCCTCTGGCGCACTGCAGACGAGCCGGAATTCACCGACACGCTCGAGCTTTCGCTCGCCGACGTGCGGCCCTCCCTCGCCGGCCCCAAGCGTCCGCAAGACCGCGTCGTGCTCGGCGGCGTCGCCGACGGCTTCACCAAGGTCATGAACGACGAATTCCGCAAAGGCGCCGAGCTGAAGAAGCGCGCGCCGGTTACGGACGCGGCGCACGATATCGGCCACGGCGATGTCGTCATCGCCGCCATCACCTCGTGCACCAACACCTCGAACCCTTCCGTGATGCTCGCCGCGGGCCTTGTCGCTCGCAATGCGCGCAAGAAGGGCCTCAAGGTAAAGCCGTGGGTGAAAACATCGCTCGCGCCCGGCTCGCAGGTCGTCACTGACTATCTCGCCAAGGCGGGCCTCGACGATGATCTCAACGCCCTCGGCTTCAATCTCGTTGGCTATGGTTGCACCACCTGCATCGGTAATTCAGGCCCGCTGCCGCTGGCGATCTCGCAAGCGGTCGCCGACCACGATCTCGTCGTCGCCTCCGTGCTCTCCGGCAACCGCAACTTCGAAGGCCGCGTGAACCAGGACGTGCGCGCGAACTATCTCGCTTCGCCTCCGCTCGTCGTCGCCTATGCGCTCGCCGGCTCGATGTACGTCAACGTCGAAACCGATCCGCTAGGCGAAGGCAGCGACGGCAAGCCGGTCTATCTGCGCGATATCTGGCCCTCCAACGCTGAGATCGAACAGACCGTGCGCGCCGCGGTGACGCCGGAAATGTTCGCCCAGCGCTACGCCGACGTGTTCGAAGGCGATGAGCATTGGCAAGGCATCAAAGTCGGCGCCGGACGCACCTATGCGTGGGACAAGAAATCCACCTACGTGCAGAATCCGCCTTACTTCGAAGGCATGAGCATGACGCCGAAGCCGCTGACGGACGTGAAAGACGCGCGCGTGCTCGGCCTCTTCGGCGATTCCATCACCACCGACCACATCAGCCCAGCCGGCTCGATCAAGAAGGTAAGCCCCGCCGGCCAATACCTCACCGAGCACGGCGTGCCGCAATCGGAGTTCAACTCCTACGGCGCGCGGCGCGGCAACCACGAAGTCATGATGCGCGGCACCTTCGCCAACATCCGCATCAAGAACCAGATGGTGAAGAACGAGGACGGCACGGTCGTCGAAGGCGGCTTCACACTGTATCAGCCGAGCGGCGAGCGCATGGCGATCTACGACGCTGCGATGAAGTACAAAAAGCACGGCGTCGAACTCGTGATCTTCGCCGGCAAGGAATACGGCACCGGCTCCTCACGCGATTGGGCCGCGAAAGGCACGACTCTGCTCGGCGTGCGCGCGGTCATCGCCGAAAGCTTCGAGCGCATCCACCGCTCTAACCTCATCGGCATGGGCGTGCTGCCGCTCCAGTTCCAGAACGGCCAGAGCTGGGCCGATCTCAGCCTCACCGGCGCCGAAACGGTTTCGATCGGCGGCATCACCGCGCTGACGCCGCGCCAGAAGGTCGCGCTACACATCAAGCGCGCCGACGGGCGTGTCGATAACGTGGACGTTCTCTGCCGGATCGACACCGAGAATGAGGTCGAATACTTCCGGAATGGCGGTATTCTGCACTATGTCTTGCGCGGTCTGGCCCGTTCCACCTGACATTGGCACGCCCCGTCACGCCGGTTTGATTCGAACCGGCTGGGCGGGGCGGTCATGTTCGCCGGCATGATCGGCCGCCTCTTCGCCGCCGCCCTCTTTTGTGTGGCGACGTTCGCTTCTGTGGCGAACGCGCAAACCGTGACCGAACGCGCCCGCGTGGTGGCCGAACTCTACACCAGCCAAGGCTGCTCGCAGTGCCCGCGCGCCAATCGCCTAATTGGCACGTTCACCGGCGAAGAAGGCACGCTGGCGCTGACGCTACCGGTCAACATTTGGGACTATCTCGGCTGGGAGGACACCTTCGCCGCGCCCGAATTCACCAGCCGCCAACGCGCCTATTCGCGCGCGCTCCGCAGTCGGCGCATGACACCGCAACTCATTCTCAATGGCGCAACGCAGGCCAACGCTTCGAACTGGGACGAATCCCGCGCTCTTCTCGACCGTGCGCGCGAGCGGGCGCTCACAGGCGGCCCGGACATTTCGATCTCGCGTCTGCGTTCAAACCGCGTCCGCATCACGCTGGGCTCCGGCATTCGCCGCGCGCCAGTCGATGTCTGGTTCATGGCGTTCGAGCCGGGCCCGGTTTCGATCTACGTAACCGGCGGCGCCAATCACAGCCGCCGCGTCAGCCACTACAATCTGGTGACATCGCTGATCGATCTCGGCGATTGGAACGGGGCGCCGGTCTATTTCGAACGCTCTGGCTGCGCGCCCGAGTGCGCCGTGATCGTGCAGGAACGGGGCGGCGGGCGCATTCTCTCCGCCGCCTTCACACGCACCACGCGCTGATTATTCGCCGACGCTTGGCACAAGCGCACTGAGCGGCGGCGCGAGCGCTTCCGCTTCCAGCTCCGGCAATGCATAGGCCCAACCGGCGACGCGATTGTTCAGCTCAAGCGCCGCCTCTTCCTGCTCCGGCGTCGGCGTCTCCGCCAGCGGCCGCGCCACCAGCTTCAACCACGGCCGGCCATCGCTCGGAATGATCTCCGCATCCAGCAGCAGGCCGTCGAACGTCGTCGCCCGCACCCGCGCGGTCGGCGCGCCCTGCACCGCTGGCGCCGGCTGCACATCGACCGGCGAGAGCTCGGTGATCTTTTCCGCCGCGGCTGTCACGCTCGATTGCGCCAGCGTCGCCAATGCGGGCGCTGCGATGCGCCACGGCATCTCGCCATTGTCGCGCGCCAGGATGTACGCCCGTCCTGTCGCCGGCACGATTTCGACGCGCGCCAGGCGGTCCGCGCTGATTTCGATCGGCCTGAGATCGAGCCAGCTGGCCACATCGCGCAGTGGCGGCAATTCGCCTTCAGCCGCGAACGTCTGCGCTTCGTCAGGCCGGCGCACATAGATGCCGTTCGGCTGTACGCCGATGATAAGGTTCACCAGCAGCGCGCCGCGGCTGTCCTCGATCTGGACCAAAATCCCATCGCCGCCTTCACGCGGATCGGTGACGCCGAGGCGCTCATGCTTGGATTCATCGCTCGTCATCCGCCGCGTGTAGCGCAGCGTCTTGAGGCCATCGGTGAGCTGCGCCAGGCGCGAGGACAACACCGGATAATCGCCGCGGTCACGCATTGCCCAGCCGCGCTGCGTGCGCTCGATGCGGTAGGACGCCTCGTTGCTGGTGACGATAATGCGCTGCGCGCGCCCAATTGTTTCCTCCAGCCCTGGCGTTACCGGGCCGCTCGCGCTATCGCCGCTCAGCGAACGCGACTCGATCGCCGTGGTGACCGCCGCTATCGCGATCAGCGCCGCCGCGATCAAAAACAGCGTCAGCGTTGTTTTCTTGCGCTGCTCGGCCAGCTGGGTGCTCATCGCCGCGCTCTCCCGCGCCGTTGCCGGCGCCAGAACAAGAATAGACCTGCGCCCGCGATCAAGAGCGGCGCCAACCAGATGTTGACGAACACGACCAGCGCCTCCAGCCGCTCGATATCGCGTCTGAGATCGCGCTCGGTCCCGCGCAGCTCGCTGCGCACTTCAACCACGCGTGCGCGGAAGCGTTCGATCTCCGCGTTCTCTTCGGGCGTCAGCTCGGCGCCGAGATTGCCGGAAAAGAAACCCGACCCACGCCCGCGCGCTTCGAGCTGCGCCAGGCGCGCCTCGGTTTCCTGCAATTCCGTTTGCAGCTCTTCCTGGCGGCGACGGATGCGGCGCTCAGCATCCGCTTCCATCTCTTCCACCAGCTCCATGCGCCGCACCGACGGCGCACGCGAGCGTAACGACACCAGCGCATCCGACCCGCCGAGCACGTCGATCGCATTCAAAGCGAACGACGCATTATCGGCCGCCGCGCCGCCGCTTTGCGGATCGACGTAAAAATCGTCGGCCAAGAAATCGGCGTCGGCGACAATAACGATTTCCGCCGGTGTCGCCGAACGCGTCAGCGGTCCGCGCTGCTGCGGTGCAGGCGGCGGCGCCGTGGGCGCGGCGGGCGCAGCGCCTTCGTCAACAGGCGCTGGCTCATCCGCCGGACGCCCTTGCGGGAACGCAGTCTCCACAGCGCCAGAGAGGCGCAACGCAACCGTCTCGATGCGCCCGCTGGTTTGCGGCCAGTTGTTGATGATATCGAACGGCGAGGGCCGCATCAGCGCCGCTTCCGCCGGCAGACGCATCGTGCGTCCACTGGTTCGCGCCAGCGGCTGCACTGTGACGCCCTCGCGCTCGGTCCACGAAAGCCCGCCCGACAGACCGAAGTTCACGCCGCGCCGGAGCCAGGCCGTCATCAGGTCGCTGCGGTCGAGTTGCTCGGCTGGGACCGTGAAAAAGAGCGGCTGCGGCGCATTCATCATCTGGCCGGTGCTCGGATCCTGCACCTGCACCGGCAGCGCGCCTTCGAGGTCCAGCACCACCGTCGGCGCCATGGTGACGCCCCAGCGTTCCATCAGCGCCGGCAGGTTCGAAGAAACCGTCGCTGCACCCATCGGATTGAACGGATCAAAGCCGCCGCTCTGCTGCGCCATCAGCGAGGCGGGATCGAGCGCAATGAACGCGCGCCCCTCGCGCAGAATGAATTGATCGATCGCGTATAGCTGCGCCGGCGTCAGATTGCCGGGATGGATGATCGCCAGCACATCCGCATCCGGAATCTCCGTGAAATCCGGGGCCAGCTTCGTGACATCCAGCAAGCGTCCCATCTCGGTGGCGAACAGCGACTGCACGCCCATTTGCTGGTTCGCGGCCGCTGGATCGATCGGCAGCGAGGTGATCAGCGCCACGCGCGTGCGGTTCGGGTTTTCGAGTTCATAGATGAGCCGCGTCACCTCATATTCGAGGAACGGCTCGCGCTGGGGATCGAAGAATGGAATGGTGCGCTGGTCGTCGATGGCGTTGGCGCCGGTAAGGCCGAAATAGATCGGGTCCGCGCCTTGATACGGCCGGAACGGTTCAATGCCCGCTTCCACCGCCTCATCCTCGGCTTCCGAGTAGGGCTCAACATCGACTTCAACGATGCGCACCCGCCCATGGCTGCGCGCCGCGAACGTCTGCAGCATTTCCCGCACACGCGCCGCGTACGCCTGCAGCTGCGGCAGCGCCGCCGCAGTATCGCGCGAATAGAACAGCCTGAGCTCCACCGGCTCGGTCAGCTCATCGAGCGTACGCTTGGTGCCTTCGCTCAGCGAGTAGAGTCCGTTCTCGGTGAGATCGATGCGCCACGATCGAAACCAGGAATTCGCCGTCACGTTCGCGCCGATGAACATGAGCAACAGCGCCAAGGCGGCCAGCAATGCAAAGCGGCGTGCGCTCATGGCCTAGCCTCCCCGCCGCGCATCGACAGCCAGCACCGTGAAGCCAAGACACAGCGCCATCAGCGAGAGGAAATAGAAAAGCGAACGAAACTCCACGACGCCGCGCTGCGCCGCATCGAAATGGTGAAGGATAGAGAACCGTCCCACCGCTTCGGCCAAACCGCCGCCAATGAAGCCGGAGAAGAAATCCATCACCAGCGGCAAGCCCAGCGCCGTCAGCAAGAACGCCACCAGCACCGCCAGAACAAACGCAATCACCTGCGCCGGCGTCAGCGCCGACATCACCGACCCGATCGCGAGATAAGCGCCCGCCATCAACAAGCTGCCGAGATAGGCCGTGAAGATCGCCGCATTATCCGGCGAACCCAGAATGTTGACCGTGATCCAAAGCGGGAAGGTCAGCAGCAGCGCCGCCGCCGCGATCGTCCACGCGGCGAGAAACTTGCCGAGCACCAGCGCCCAGGTCGGCGCCTGTAGCGTCATCAGCAGCTCAAGCGCGCCCGAACGCGCTTCCTCCGACCAGAGACGCATCGCCACCGCCGGCAAAAACACCATGAAGATCCAGGGATGAAACGCGAAGAACGCGCTCAAATCCGCGCGCCGCGCTTCAAAGAAGCCGCCAACCTGAAACGTGAAGAGCCCAATCGCGAACAAGAACACCGCAACGAACACGTACGCCGTGGGCGTCGTCACGTAGGAAAGCAGCTCGCGCCGATAGACGGCGCCCATGCTGGCGAGTCCGGGATACTTTTTCACGCGCGTTCCTCCCCGCGCGTCAGCGCATAGAACGCCCGCTCCAATGTGCCGTGCTCCTCGATCAGCTCAGCCGGCTTCTTGTCGGCGACGATGCGGCCCTGGTCGATCACGATCGCCCGCGTGCACACCGCTTCGACCTCTTCCAGACTGTGCGTCGAAATGATGAGCCCGCGCTCCTCGCCCAGCTTGCGGATGAGATCGCGCACGGCGTGGCGCTGGTTGGGGTCGAGCCCATCGGTCGGCTCGTCCAGGATCAGCAGCAGCGGATCGTGAAGCAGCGCCGCGGCCAGTCCCACGCGGCGGCGATAACCCTTCGACAGCGTATCGATCGGCCGGTCGATGCTATCCCCAAGCCGCGCGTCCTGCGCCGCGCGCCGTACCGCGTGGCGCGCCGCCTCGCGCGACATGCCCCGCGCCTCACCGACAAAGCGCAGGAAATCCCACGGCGTCATCTCGCCATAGAGCGGCGCGCCTTCCGGCAGATAGCCCACACGCTCCTGCGCCCGGCGCCGCTCGCGCGTGACGTCGATGTTGAAAATCTTCGCCGAGCCCTCGTCCGGCTCCAGATAGCCGGCGATCATGCGCATCGTCGTCGTCTTGCCCGCGCCGTTCGGCCCGAGGAAGCCGACGATTTCTCCGACGTCGAGCGAGAACCCGATCCCGCCCACAGCCGCGCGCCGGCCGAACGTTTTGCGCAAGCCATCGACCTGCAGCAGCATCCCAGCGAATTCCCCGTCGAAAGCGAGCGCCGCTCTTAAGGCTGTTCGAACTAAAACGCTACCGCTTGTTCTCCACAGCGGCGCGAATCACAACGCCGCTGACTCCCACGTTGGATTGCTACCACGTTAAAGCCGATTCCGACCGGCAGACCGCCCCGCGCGCGCCCCAAGTGACGGCGCTAGCATCGCGGCGCACCGCTTGCAGCGCGGAGCGCAAAAACGGCTGATTTGCTTGAGAAAAGCCGCGCTCGGAAACGAAAAAGCCCGCGGCGAGCGCGGGCTTTTCGAAATCAACGTGTGACCGACCGAAGCGCGTACTGGGGGGGCTGGGGGGGCTGATGGATACCCAGCACGAGCCTTTCTCCGGCCGGCCACGTGACTAAGGTTGCGCTCCAGCGTGGCGAGAGCAAGCGTTAAGTGCGGCCAAACGGCGACCTCTGCGTATTTGTAATAAAATCCGTTTCCGACACTAAATGTTGTACACAGGAAGCTCACAGGAAGGATTGCTCATGAGCGCAGGCAAGGTCTTCTTCGAACGACTGGAGTTAGATCGCCTGCTCCGCTTCTACGGCCGCATGGTCGCCGCCGGCGAGTGGCGCGATTACGCGCTGGATGCTCTGCCCGACCGTGCGCTCTTCAGCGTCTATCGCCGCACCAGCGAGGCGCCGCTCTTCCAGATCGAGAAACGCCCCGACGAAGCCCGCCGCCAGGGCGCCTACAGCGTGAAGGCCGTCGATGGCAGGGTTTTGAGGCGCGGTCACGACCTCGCGCGCGTGATCGCCGTCTTGGAGCCCAAGCGCATGCGGGTAGTGGGCGAATAGCCCAAAACAAGACGCCCCGGCCGAAGCCGGGGCGCTGTTTTTTCGTCCAAGATGCGGCCTTAGTCGCGCGGCGACATCAGGCGCAGGATGAACATGAACATGTTGATGAAGTCGAGGTAGAGCGAGAGCGCCCCGTAGGTCGTCGCCACGGCGATGCCGCGGGCGTTGCCGACCAGATCGTAGTACATGAACTTCAGACGCTGCGTGTCGTAGGCGGTAAGGCCCGCGAAGATCAGCACGCCCACGACCGAGATGATGTAGCTCATCATCGAGCTCTGGACGAACATGTTCACGATCGACGCGATGATGAGGCCGATCACGCCCATGAACAGGAAGACGCCCCAGCCCGAGAGATCGCGCTTGGTGGTGTAGCCCCAGAGGCTCAGCGCACCGAACGAGGCGGACGTGATCAGAAACGCCTTGGCCACGGTCGTCATCCCGTCCGGAATGCGGCCGTACGCATAGACGATCGCGCCCATGCCGACGCCAATTAGCGTCACCACGCTCCAGTAGATCAGGTTGGCCCCAACGGGCGAAGGATTGCGCATGGTGAAGCTGGAGATCAGCAGGATCGCCAGCGGGCCGAACATCACCGCGTACGCCAGCGGCGGCGTCAGCAGCGTGTTGAACAGGGCCGGCGTCGTGCCGACAACCCAAGCCAGGATGCCTGACAGCAGCAGGCCCAGAGCCATCTTGTTGTAGACCCCGAGCATGAACGCCCGCAGGCCAGCATCGACCGCCATATCGGCCCGGCCGGTCGGTATCGATCGAGCCTGCGCGTGGTAGTCGCTCATCCGAATTAACCTCCTTGCCGCTAGGTCACTCTGCGGCGCTCCACTTATATGGCCATCGTCGCCATTTCGAGCAAGCGAAAGCGGGCGCCACAACCTGTTGCGCCAGCGGCGCCACGCCCCCACACTTTGGGGCGAGAACGAGGCAACTAGCGCCCCAAGTGCGCGTTGATGCGCGGGGCCGCCCGCCCGCGGGCGGGGTCTGCGGTCGAATCGCGCTACTGGGAAGGCGCGGAGGTGAGCCGGGGTGGCTGACGAGAACGATCCAAACCGCCCGGAGGACGATCCTCCGTCGACGCCGCCCGGCGCCCCGGGCGACGAACCTGCCGCCGCGCCCGAACCGCCGGCGGAGCCGACGGCTGACGACCACCTTTTCGAGGATCAATCGCCGGTCGAGGCCGCCGCGGACCGCGGGCCCGTAGACCCGCATCCAACCACTGCCGCCGGAGAGACCGAACCCGAAGTACTCCAGGCGCCGCCGCAGGATCCACTCGCGGAGACGGTGATCGCATCCAGCGCCGCCGAGCCGCCGCCCGGGCTCAAGGACGAGACACCGACACCCGCCAGCCCCTCCACTGAGGAGCTGCCGCCGAACTATTTCCGCGCCGCTGGCGATCCCGATGAGGCCGAGGCCGAAGCGCCGCCCTCGCAATGGGGCCGCGCCAAGGCCCGTATCGAAGAAACGGCGCGCGACGCCTGGAAAGCCATCGAACCTAAATGGGTGGCGTTCTGGGGCGCTGCGCGCGCCGTCGGCGGCGAACTCTGGGCGCGTCTGCGCGGCGTCAAACGCCCTCGCACCTTCCGCGAAGCCGCCGTCTGGAGCGGCTGGGCGGCCGGCGGGGTGGTCGCGCTCATCATCGGCTTCTTCGTCTTCGTCACCTGGGACATGCCTTCGACCGACGATCTCTGGGAGGCGCGCGGGGGCCAGTCGATCACCTTCCTCGACCGCAATGGCAACGTGATCCTGCGCGAAGGCGCGCAGAACGCCCCGCCGGTCGATCTCGCTTCGCTGCCGCCCTATGTGGCCCAGGCCTTCATCGCCATCGAAGACCGACGCTTCTACGACCACTTCGGCATCGATTTCGGCGGCATGATGCGCGCGGGCGCCGAGAACTTGCGCGCCGGCCGCGTCGTGCAGGGCGGCTCCACGATCACGCAACAGCTCGCCAAGAACCTGTTCCTCACCAACGAACGCTCCTGGCGCCGCAAGGCGCAGGAAGTGGCGATGGCGGTGTGGCTGGAGTCGCGCTTCTCGAAAGACGAGATCCTCGCGCTCTACCTCTCCCGCGTTTACTTCGGCGCCGGCGCCTATGGCGTTGAAGCTGCGGCCGAGCGTTATTTCGACAGGCCCGCGCGCGAGCTCACGCTGCTGCAATCGGCCATGCTCGCCGGTCTCGTCAAAGCGCCCTCGCGCCTAAATCCCGCGCGCCAGGACATTGCCGCCGCGCGCGACCGCGCCAGCGTCGTGCTCAACGAGATGGTGACGATGGGCTACATTAGCGCCGCTGAGCGCGATGCGGCGCTGCAGGACGAACTCATCATCAGCCGTCGCAACCCGGCCGGCATCCTCGGCTATTATCGCGACTGGATCGATCCTTTGCTCAACCAGGTCATCGGCCAGCAGCAGGACGACTTCATCGTCGAAACCACCATCGACATCGCCGCCCAGCGCGCCGCCTCGGAATCGATCGAGACCGTGCTCGATGAACAGGGCGAAGCGCGCCGCGTCGGCCAAGCCGCTGCGCTTGTGCTCGACGATCAGGGCGGCGTGCGCGCCATGGTCGGCGGGCGCGATTACGATGTCAGCCAGTTCAACCGCGCCACCCAAGCGCGCCGCCAGCCCGGCTCCTCGTTCAAATTCTTCATTTATCTCGCGGCCATGGAAAATGGCCTGACGCCCTGGAGCATCCGCGAAGACGCGCCCATCACCATCTACATCGAGGGCCAAGAACCCTGGTCACCGGGCAATTACACGCACGAATACCACGGCCCCGTATCGCTGAATTCGGCGTTCGCCAACTCGTTCAACATGGTCGCGATCCGCGTCGCCAACGAAGTCGGCGGCGACAAGGTGATCGACGTTGCGCGCCGCCTCGGCGTCCGCTCGCCCTTGCATAATTATCATTCGCTCGCGCTCGGCGCGCAGGAGATCACGCTGCTTGAGATGGCGCAGGCCTACGGCGCCATGGCTTCTGGCGGCTACGCCGTCGAAGCGCACGGTGTCGCCCGCATCCGCCGCGCCAACGCCAACGAGACGATGTGGAGCTGGCGTCCGCCGCGGCGCGAACGCGTTATCGAAGAACAACCGCTGCGCTACATGAACATGATGATGGCGCGCGTCGTCCAAGCCGGCACCGGCACACGCGCGCGCCTTTCCACGCATGAAATCGGCGGCAAGACCGGCACCGGCAACGATTATCGCGACGCCTGGTTCATCGCCTACACGCCCGGCCTCGTTGGCGGCGTCTGGGTCGGCAACGACAATTTCACCGAAACCGCGCGCGTCACCGGCGGCACGCTGCCCGCTGACATTTGGGCCCGCTTCATGCCGGTCGCGCTACGCAACACCCCTTCGCGTCCGCTGGAAATGCCTACGGACGAAGATTTCAGCCTCGGCGTCGCGCAAGTCACGCCGCCTGAACTCAGCGCCGTCGGCGCGCCCATCGGCGCCGCGCTCACCCCGCTCGCACCGCCCGCCGACGACAAAGACCGTTCGCTCGATTTCGGGCCTGAGGGCTGACACGCCAGAGCTTCTGAGAAGCAGTGACGCAAGTCGCCGCACGTAAGTCAGTTCACTTTTGTGCGCACACCCGCTTAAGATGCCGCTCACAAACAGAAGGGGCGCTTCTCGTGTGGATCAATTCTGAGCGCGGCTATGGCTGGCTGACCATCATCCTGCATTGGAC
>JAEYPY010000175.1 GCA_023410295.1 Pseudomonadota bacterium
TCATGGGGGTGTAAACGGGCGGGGAGCCAAGGGCGCCCCGCCTTTTCCATTTCGCTCTTAGCGGAAGAACGACAGCACGATCGACGGCGCCGAGTTGGCGATCGACAAGGCTTGCGCGCCCAGCTGCTGCTTGACTTGCAGAGCTTGCAGGCGAGCGGATTCCTTGGCGAGGTCCGCGTCGACGAGGTTGCCGATACCGGCTTCGATCGAATCCGACAGCTTGCCCAAGAAGGTCTTTTGCACTTCGAGCGCTTTGGCTTGCGCGCCCATCGTGGCCAGATCCTTGTTGAGCGCGGTCAGCGCATCGTCGATGGCGTCGGACGCCGAAGCGGCGCCAGCCGCATCGGAGATGTCCAGCGCCGCCGTCAGGCCCGCGAGGGCTTGGCCGGCCTTGCCGAGGCGGAAGTCGAAGCCCGAAACCGTCAGCTGGCTGGCGGTGCCGGCCGAGCCGCCGGAAAGCGCCGTGCCGGCGACGCCGGTGGTGCCGTCGAGCATCCCGGTATCGTCTTTGGTCGTGGTCGCATCGCCGTAGAACTGGACCGTGTAGGCCTTCGCCGAGCTGTAGCTGATCGTGCCGGCGGCTTCGTCGTAGGTCGCCGTCACTTCGCCATTGGTGCCGGTATAGACCGCATCGACATAGTCCTGGATCGTCGTCGTGGCCGTGACGCCGATCGAATAGGTCGTCGTTTGCGTGCCGTCCGTGATCGTGAACTTGACCTGGTCGTCGGCGTCGATGGTGAGACCGGTGGCGGCGTCGAGTTCATCGGTGGCCGGCGTCGCCGCGCCAAGCGTCAGGCCGGTCAGCGAATGCGGCGTGCCCGCACCGATATCCGAGGTCAGCACGCTGAAGGCGGAGCTGCCGGCGGTCAGGTTGGTGCCGTTGACAAGGTTCGAACCGTTGAACGTCGCGGCGTTGGCGATCTGGTCGATCTGGTTACGCAGCGCGTTGAAGTCGGCTTGCAGCGCGTCACGCTGGTCTTGAGAAAGGTCGTTGGCTTGGCCTGCGACCGCCTTCTCTTTCAGCTGCTTCAGGATGTCGCCGATGGCTTGGCCGGCCGACAGACCGACGTCGATAACCGACGTCGCACGGTCGATGCCGTCGGTGACGGCGCCCAGCGAAGACACGCGAGCGCGTTGGCCTTCGGCGATAGCGAACACAGCGCCGTTGTCCTTCGCGGTCGACACCTTGAGGCCGGTGTTGATGCGCTGCTGGACGTCAGCAAGTTCGCGGCTGGTTTGATTGAGGGATTGGAGCGCGACGAGCGCGCCGTAGTTGGTGTTGACGCTGGTCATATTATGTCGGTCCTTCTGGACTTTAGTGAACCGGCCATTTTGGCCGGCTGGGCTCCCCGCCCGACCCGCACGGATTGCTCCGCACGCCCTGCCCTTCTGAGCGAGACGCTTTGCGTTGCGATTGTTGTAGAGATGGACCGGTTAATAAGAGGTCAGCGCCGAAACGATTCCGGTCGGCAAATTATGCCGAGTTCAACGCGCGCCAAGGCCTTCCATCATGGTGCGGTTGATGTCGATCAACGGCTCGAGATCGGCGCCTTCGCGCAGCACTTCGCTGGAATAGCGGGCGACCCACATAGCGAGCGAGATGATCTGCCCCCGCAGCGCCAGCGGCAGCTGATTTTCCGGCACCGAGCAATCCGCCGAAAGCAATGTCCAGAGCCGGCGATTGGAGTCGAGCGCTTCGGCCAGCGCGCCGTGCGCTGCGCCGGTTTCCTTGGCGCGCACAAGGCTCGCCGTGACCTGGCCAAAAGCACGGTACTCCAGCTCGCGCGGGTTTTCAGCCTGCGTGGCTGCGCGCTGGTACGCTTTGATCGACATGCCCCAGCCCCAAGCGCTCGGCCTCATACGTGATGAGTTTCCGGCAGCGCATCAACGCCCTGTAGTATTCGCCGCTCATTACTTCTTTGGAAACGCCGATACATTCGGCAAGGACCGCCGGATCGCGAACCGCGCCCATGAACTCAGCGAGGCGCGCGGCGAATTCGCCATAGGCTTTGTCGCGGCCGATCTCGTCCAGATACATGAGCATGATCGGGAAATAGATGCGCTTGGCCGGCGTGTCGGCCTCGTCGGGCTGCATGATGTCCTTCTCGCGCAGCACAGAGGCCTTGTTCTGCAGCACCAGCGCCGCGCGCCGGTCTCCGTTCTGCACGACAGCGCCATTGACCACGAACTTCTCGCCGGGTCGCAGAGACAGTTTCAGCGGCATTTGAGCCCCTCCTCCCGCTTCTGGGAGTCATCCGAGCAAAGAGTCAGGCTTGAAGGTTAACGAGATATTGCAACCGGCGCCGGCTGGCCTCTATTGCTCTAACGAAACATCGGGAGATCGAATTGCGCTTTGAAGGCACCACCGACTATGTCGCTACGGAAGATCTGAAAGTCGCCGTCAACGCAGCGATCACGCTGGAGCGCCCGCTGCTGGTCAAGGGCGAGCCCGGCACCGGCAAGACCATGCTGGCGATCGAAGTGGCGAAGGCCTTGGGCGCGCCGCTGATCGAGTGGCACATCAAGTCGACCACCAAGGCGGTGCAGGGTCTTTATGAGTACGACGCGGTCATGCGCCTACGCGACTCCCAATTGGGCGACGCGCGCGCCACCGACATCGCCAACTACATCAAGCGTGGCAAACTCTGGGAAGCGTTCGAAAGCGACGTGCGCCCGATCCTGCTGATCGACGAAATCGACAAGGCCGACATCGAATTCCCGAACGACCTCCTGCAGGAGCTCGATCGCATGGAATTCTATGTCTACGAGCTCGACCGCACCATCAAAGCCAAGCAGCGCCCGATCATTCTCATCACCTCGAACAACGAAAAGGAATTGCCCGACGCGTTCCTGCGCCGCTGCTTCTTCCACTACATCCGCTTTCCCGATGAAGAGACCATGCGCGCCATCGTCGAGAGCCATTATCCCGGCGTGAAAACGCGCCTCGTCAACGAAGCGCTGAAAATCTTCTACGACATGCGCAAGGTCCCCGGCCTGAAGAAGAAACCCAGCACCAGCGAACTGCTCGACTGGCTGAAGCTGCTGCTGACCGACGACGTCGATCCCGAAACATTGAAGCAGCGAGATCCCTCGAAACTCATTCCTCCCCTCGCCGGCGCGCTCCTCAAGAACGAAGCCGACGTCATGCTCTTCGAACGCCTCGCCTTCCTGGCGCAGCGCGAGCAAAGGGGTGGCGCGAGCTAATGTTTCAGCGCTTCTTTACCGAACTCCGCGCCGCGCGCGTGCCTGTGAGTCTCAAGGAATACCTTGTGCTCGTCGAAGCGCTGGAGAAGGGCGCGATCGATCGCCGCGTCGAGGACTTTTATTATCTCTCGCGCGCCGCGCTGGTGAAGGACGAGCGCCATCTCGACAAGTTCGACCGCGTCTTCGGCCAGGTGTTCAAGGGGCTCGAAAACACCGGCGACGCCGTCGCCGCCGACATCCCGGAAGAATGGCTGAAAGCCCTCACGCAAAAATTCCTGACCGATGAAGAGAAGGCGCAGATCGAAGCGCTCGGCGGTTGGGAGAAGCTGATGGAGACGCTGAAACAACGGCTCGAAGAGCAGAAGGAACGCCACCAGGGCGGCAACAAATGGATCGGCACCGGCGGCACGAGCCCCTACGGCAATAGCGGCTTCAATCCCGAAGGCATTCGCATCGGCGGCGAAGGCGGCCAACGCAAAGCCGTCAAAGTCTGGGACAAGCGCGAATACAAAAACCTCGACGACAGCGTCGAACTCGGCGTGCGCAACATCAAGGTCGCGCTCCGCCGTCTGCGCAAATTCGCCCGCACTGGCGCGCCCGACGAACTCGATCTTGACGGCACCATCAAGAAAAGTGCGCGCGAAGGCTATCTCGACATCGTGCTGCGCCCCGAACGCCGCAACGCCGTGAAGGTGCTGCTGCTCTTGGACATCGGCGGCTCGATGGATTCACACATCAAGCTCTGCGAAGAGCTCTTCAGCGCCGCGCGCACCGAGTTCAAGAGCCTCGAATTCTTCTACTTCCACAACTGCCTCTATGAGAGCGTCTGGAAGGACAACCGCCGCCGCCACGACGAAAAGACCGCCACCTGGGACGTGCTGCACAAATTCCCCAGCGACTATCGCGTCGTCTTCGTCGGCGACGCCACCATGAGCCCCTATGAAATCACCTATCCCGGCGGCAGCGTCGAACACTGGAACGAAGAACCCGGCGCGCTCTGGCTGCAACGCGTCGCCAATGTTTACGAGCGCCTCGTTTGGCTCAACCCCACGCCCAAAGCCCACTGGGACCACACCCCAAGCATCCAGCTGGTCCGCGAGGTCATCGGCCCGAACCGCATGTTCCCGCTCACGATCGAAGGCCTCGACGGCGCCATGCGCGAACTTAGCCGCTAGCGGCAAAGCGCACTCACCGCGCGCGGCGGCGCCGCTCCAACTCGCGCCAATAATTCGGGCTGCGATACCAGGACCTGTTGTCGTAATTCTCTCGAGCGGGCTGACGCCGGCCCGCATCAACGTTCGACGTAGACGCCACTTCATCGCGCCGCGCGACAGCGGTGTCCTCTACGCTTACGGCGCTGGGTTCCGGCGCACGCGGAACGACAGGCTCAGCCGGCGCTTCAACGGGCGCCATCGCCGTCGAAGCCGTTTCCGCTGCACGCGCGCGCGGCCGCGTCCTCTCTGCAACCCTACGAACCTCGATGCGCTCGCGCGTCTCTGGCGCTGGCACGATAATGACGCCCTCGGGCGCAAACGCCGGAAAGTCCGGCGCCCGCACAGGCGCGCGCGGGGCGGCTTCACCGGCGCCAAGCGTATGTTCAACACCGCGCGCCTGCTCGCGAACGGCGTTGAGCGTATCATCGAAGGCGATGAAGAGAGCGGTCGCCAGCGGCGCCGAAAGCGCAACGCCGCCCAGGCCATACATCAAAGTTCTGACAGCAGATCTTTTCGCGCCCATACGCGGGTGCTCCGCCAGACATCCCTCTCGCATCGGCAACCGCACGCCTCACAAGATGTTCCGCGCCAGCGCAGCGCTAAGCAGAAGGCGCCGCCTCACCCCGCCATCCGTCCCCTCTTTCCGCGTTCTGTCGATCTCCGATTGCACCCCCGCCCAGCGGGGCGATCCTTCCTCGCGATCAGCGAGGAGGACATTCATGAGCGCAGCATCGACGCGCCGGACGCTATTGAAGCAGGCCGCAGCCCTCGGCGCGGCCCTCGCCTTCGGCCAGAGCTGCGCGCACGCACCATCCGGTCCCCGCACCGAACGGCGCGACCTCTACCCGCAGGGCGTCGCCTCCGGCGATCCCCAGTCCGAGAGCGTCATCCTCTGGACGCGACGCGAACCCGACGCGAGCGCCGTCGCGCACCGCCTCATGGTCGAAGTTGCGAGCGATGAAGCCTTCACCCGCATCGTCGCACGCGGCGATGTCGAAGTTAGTGCGGCGACCGACTGGACCTGCCGCTTCCTCGCCGCGGGCCTCAGCCCCGCCCGCGAATACTGGTACCGCTTCATCGACGAAGCCGGAAACACCAGCCGCATCGGCCGCACGCTCACCGCCCCCGCCGCGGACGACGATCGCCCCGTGCGCTTCGCCTTCGTCAGCTGCCAGGATCCAACCATCGGCGCGCTCAACGCATACCGGCGCATGATCTACGAAGACGTGCGCCGCCCGCGCGCCGAGCAGCTCGGCTTCGTGCTGCACCTTGGCGATTTCATCTACGAGATCGTGAAATACCCCGAGGACGGGCGCGACGGCATGGACCGCGGCCGCCGCTTGCGCGAAGTCTTCCGCTATCCAACCGGCAAGCGGCTCCGCAACTTCCACTTCCCGGTCGATCTCACCGACTATCGCGCCATCTATCAGGGCTATCTGCAAGTCCCTGAACTGCAAGATGCGCGCGCGCGTTGGCCGTTCGTGCCCGTGTGGGACAATCACGAATTCGCCTGGCGCGGTTTTCAAAGCCAGTCGTGGCTCTTCAACGATCCGCCCGAAGATGCGCAGCAGCTCAAAGTCGCCGCCAGCCAAGCCTGGTACGAGTACCAACCCGCGCGCGTCGTCAAACCAGGCGCCGGCGATGCCTTCGAAGCTCCGTCCGTCACCAATGGCCCGCTCGGTCCCGTGGATGCGCGCGGCCTCGGCCAAAATCCCGATAACCTCACCGCCATCAACGCGCTCAAGATCCAGCGCGCGTTCCGGTACGGCAAAAACATCGACATGATCTTGACCGACAACCGGTCCTACATGGCCAAGCCCATTACCGGCGAAGGTTTGCCCGGCCTCGACTTCGGCGCGACGCCAGAACTGGCCAACGACATTCTGGAAGAAGGCCGCGAATATCCCGGCGGCGCCCCCGCCACCATCCGCATCGGCGCCGAAGAAGTCCCCAACCCGCAACGCGACGAGCCGCCGCAAGCCTATCTCGGCCTCGAGCAAATGGCGTGGTTCAAGCAGCAGCTCCGCCAAGCTGAGGCGCCGTGGAAAATCTGGGGCCATTCCTTCGGCACGCTCTCGCTGCGCGTCGATCCGCAAAATCTGCCAGCGGAATTCGCGGAGATGTGGCCGAGCGAGGAGTACGGTTACCTGCTTCGCTCTTGGACGCTCGAGCACCGCGAAATCTTCAACATGGTGCGCGACGAAGGCATCACCGGCCTCGCCATCTGCGTTGGCGACAAGCATTCCTTCTGGGCCGGCTATCCGAGCGCCGCTTTGCCGCCGCGCGCGTTCGAGCCCGCGGGCGTCGAGTTCGTCACCGGCTCCATCACCGCGCAGAACGCCGGCGAAGTGCAGGCCCTGACCTTCCCGCGCGATAATCCGCTGCGTCCCTTCTATGTGCACGACCGGCCCGATGGCTCCACGCAATGCGCTTACAACACCATGCTGCTGCACGGCGTGCGCGCGGCGCTCGCGTTGCGCGACACCGACGACGTCGCCCAAGCGCGCGCGGCGCGCAATCCGGAGAACGCCCCGCACCTCGAATTCATGGACCAGGGCGGCTACGGCTATGCCACCGTGCGCGCCTCGCCCGACGAACTCGAAACCGAATTCGTCTGCATCCCGCCCCCGAATGAACCCGCGGCAACCGAAGACGGCGGCCCGCTACGCTATCGCGTCGTCCACCGCGTCCCCCGCTGGTCCCCCGGCGCTCGCCCCCACATGCGCCGCGAAATCCTCGAAGGCGACGTCGGGACCGCGATTTGAGCTGGGCCGCAGGCGTCAGAGCGAACCGACCTCACCCTCCGAACTGCCGGCGGCTGGCCCTTTGAGAGCGGCAGCTATGCGCGAATAGTCGGCCGGGAAATTTCGCGCTACGACGCACGCTGGCGCCCACTCCAGCCGTCCGGCTGGTGCGCCTGAGTGTTGGAGGGAGAGCCCGATGATTGAACTCACCTGCCATTGCGGCGCTGTCAGCATCGAAGTCGATACCGCGCCTGCCGAGGTCACATCTTGCAACTGCTCGATCTGCCGGCGCAGCGGGACGCTCATGGCGTACTATTCACCACGCGCGGTGCGCTTCAAGCCGTCACAGCCGCCCACCGACACTTACGAGTGGGGCGACAAGGCCATGGTCTTCCATCGCTGCAAGACTTGCGGCTGCGCCACACATTGGTCAGCGGCCGATCCAGCCTACGACCGGATGGGCGTCAACATGCGGCTCGCCGATCCCGCTGTGCTCGCGTCGGCGCGCATCCGCAGATTCGACGGCGCCGAAACTTGGAAGTTCTTGGACGAATGAATGCCGCCCTAAGCCGCGTTGATCGGCGCCCTTTGTACGGGCCAACAACAGCCTCTATCCCCCACCTTTTTCCGCCAACACCTTGAATCCAAAGCGCCTGAAAAAAATCTATCCGCCCCCTTCCAAACGGCGCGTACGCTTCCCCTGCTCTCACACGGGAGGATTTCGAAGAGCTCCGAACCTTTGGAATGTGAGAGCCTCGGTCGGTGTGGCGACCATCGAAGCTTTAGCGAAGGTGGTCCGAAAATCTGCTCGCTGGGGATGGAAACCGCGAGGTCCAGAGCTGTTCGGACGGCTCTGCACACGGCGCCGGTCATGCGGGGTGGACCTAAGCCCCGGGCGCGACCAGCCAATTGTCTCGCAAGAGACAAGGACTGCAGCGCACCGGATCAGGCATGGACGCAAGTCCTGAGCAAGTCCTGTAAACCCGCATCCGGGAAAAACGGCCGATGATGGGGCGCGCTCGATGCGCGCGCTGTCCGAGCGATCGGGCGGCGCTCACCCAAGGAACTAACCCGGCGCCTCCGGCGCGCCCCGCCTCCCGAGGGAGGCCGTAGTAATGGGCACTAGGCAATGGCCGAGCCGCTGCGGCGCGGGCCTGCGCGCCATTGCCTATTGCCAACTGCCCATTGCCGACTGCCTCCGCGAGGCAAGCGCCCTACATATTGCCCTATTGCCGTATTGCCCTATTCCCTTCGTACAACACGCCGAACGGAGACTTGGATGGCGCTTCGCGTTGCTGCAGCCCTCGCCGCCCTGCTCGCCCTTGCCGCTTGCGATTTCGCGCAGCGCGCGGTCGACACCAAGGGCGCGGACCCCCGCGTCATCCAGGCGCGCGGCACGCTGGCCGAGAGCGAGCAAGCCACCATCGCCATCTTCGAATCCGTGGCGCCCTCTGTCGTGCTGGTGATCAGCGGCGGGCGCAGCGGCTTCAGCGCCGACGCCGGCGCCGGCACTGGCTTCATGTGGGACGAGGCTGGCCACATCGTCACCAACAACCACGTCGTCCAAGGCGCGCAGACCATTGTGCGCATGCCGAATGGCGAGGACATCGAGGCTGAAGTGATCGGCCGGGCGCCGCAATACGACATCGCCGTGCTGCGCCTGCAGCGCAATCCGGAGATTCCCGCGGTGACGCTCGGCACCTCGAACGATCTCCAAGTCGGCCAGGCTGTGTTCGCCATCGGCAACCCGTTCGGCTTCGACCGCACCATCACCGCCGGCATCGTCAGCGCGCTCGGCCGCCAGCTGCCGACCGAAGAAGGCCGTGAAATCGCCGACGTCATCCAGACGGACGCGGCCATCAATCCCGGCAATTCCGGCGGCCCGCTGCTCGACAGCGCCGGGCGCGTCATCGGCGTCACCACCGCGATCTATTCGCCTTCGGGCGCGTACGCCGGCGTCGGTTTCGCCGTGCCGATCGACACCGTCGCGCGCGTCGTGCCGCAGCTGATCAGCGAGGGCCGCGTGCCGATCGCCGGCATCGGCATCCTCGCCGCCGACCAATCCATCGCCGCCCGTCTCGGCGTCGAAGGCGTGCTGATCTGGAATACGACCGGCGGCAGTTCGCCAGCCGCGCGCGCAGGGCTGCGCGGCACCGATCCACAGCGCGGCGTCCTCGGCGACGTCATTGTCGAAGCGGAAGGCGCGCCGGTGCGCCGCCTCGCCGATCTCACCAATGCGCTGGATCGTGTGGGGGTCGGCGGCGAAATCGACCTCACCGTCCGCCGCGACGACCGCACCATGAACGTCAGCGTCCCAGTTGAGGATATCGGCGCGCGCGAAACGGGCGGACGCAAGTAAGCTGCGCCCAGCGCCTTGCCGGGCGCCGGCGCATCGCGGAAACTGCCGGCGGGGAGTCGGATGGACCGCCGGGCGTTTCTTTCAGGAGCGGCATGCTGCTTTGTCAGTGCTTCGAGCGCTGAGTTTGCGCGCGCCCAGCCGGCAGGCGCGTTTGCGCCGGCCGCGCAGTACAGCGCCGAACGCGGCGGCGCGAGCCTCATCGTCGTGCGCCACGGCGTCGTCATGGCCGAGGATTATCCCGGCGGCGCGCCCGACACGCGCTGGCCCATCGGCGAAGGCACGCGAATGTTCGCGCCTCTGCTCGCCGCATCGCTGGTCGAAGACCGCCTCATGAGCCTCGACGAACCGGTGGCGCTGACGCTTGGCGATTGGGGCGCGCACCCGGTCAAGAACTCCATCACCATCCGCATGCTGCTCAACGGCACGAGCGGCCTTCGATACGGCCGGCGCGACCGCCAGGATCTCGCCGCCGCCATCGTGCTCGACCCCGAAGAAAATCCCGGCGCGCGCTTCTTCGACGATGCCGCGCCCTATGTGCTCTTCACCGAAATCGCCCGCCGTAAGCTCGACGCGCGCAACCGCGGCGAAACCGATCCGGCGCGTTATCTCACCAGCCGCACGCTCTTGCCTATCGGCTGCGTCCCGATCGGCTGGACCCGCGGCCCCGATGGCCCGCGCTTCGATGAAGGCGCCTCGGTATCCGCGCGCGGCTGGGCGCAAGCAGGCGAGCTCATTCGCCGTCTCGGCGTCTGGCGCGCGCAACAATTGGCGGACGATCGCGCACTCGGCGAAGCCATGCGCGGCTCGTTCGCCGAACCGCGCGCGGGCTTTGGCCTCTGGCTCGCAACGCCCGGCGTGCGCGCGCCAGCGCCAATCGAGAGCGATCTCTGGAGCGGCTCATCGCCGGCTCCGCCCGATCTCGTCATGGCCGCCGGCGCAGGTGGCCAACGGCTCTATTTCTCGCCGTCCTCAGGCGTCGTCATCGCCCGCCAGTCGCGCAGCCTTGGCACGCGCAGCCAATGGTCCGACGCGCAATTCCTGTCTTTGGTCTGGCGCGGGCTGAACTAACCGCGTGGACGGATCAGCAAGCCGCCAAGCAAGCCGAGGATCGCACCGCCGGCCCCGCCGGTGATCAGGTTGGCGACATGCGCGCCGTTCTCGCCCTCGACGAGATTGCCCCACATCGCCGTGACGCCGCTGACGGCCTCGACATTGCCGCCGGCCCAGCCCGCCGCCACGCCGCCGATCGCGCCGATGATGGTGCGCCCGACGAGGCCGCCGCCCCCACGCGTCAGCGCGCCAAGCACGTTGCCGCCCACCGCGCCGCCGACCGCCTGCACGAGGTACGGAAGTAAAGTCGCGAGATCCATGTTGCTCCCCTCCTGGCGGGACCTCCCCGGGCCGCAGCCCTTCCCGCCGGGGTCAGTCTATGCGCTCCGCGCCCAAGCACAACAAAGATTGCGTTCTGGTAATACGGACGGCCGCTATGGCCTTGGCGCCATGGCTGTTGCGGGGCCGACACTTACCCACAGTATGGCGCCGCCTCCTCGGCTTCCGCACCGCCACAGCCGTGCTAGAGAAAAGCCCAGAAGTTTCGGGCCCCCCACCCTTATGAGCGACATACGCATCATCTGCGCGCACGACGCGGCGAAGCTCGCGGAGACGATTACACGTCTCCTCGAAGCCGAGCAGCATAGCGTGCGCTTGACGATCGGCCGCCAAGCGCTGGGCGAGCTTGAAGCTGCGCGCGAGTCTCGCGAGGCGGTCATCCTGATCTGGTCACCCGCGGCGCGCAGCCAGCTCTACATGCTGGAGTGGGCGCACAAGCTCGATCCACACCGTCTGATTGAAATTGCGCTCACTTCCGATCCGCCAAAGGCGCCGCGCAAAGCTGCTGTGATCGACTTCTCGCAATGGCGCGGCGTACGCGGCAACACGCAATGGAGCGCGTTGAACGAACGTCTGAAAGCGGTGGCGCGTGCGCTCAATCCGCCGAAGCCGCCGCCGAAATACGCCGCTCTTGCGCTTGGCGTCGCCAGCGCCGCCGCCGTGGCGGGCGCGCTGGTGCTGCGTCTCGATCAAACTGCGCCGCTCACGCCAATCGAGGACGCCGCGCCGACGGAAATGCTGATCGCCGAAGCGCCTGAAACCGGTCTGGGTGGGCCGCTGATCGCGCGCGAACCTGGCTCGCTGCTCGAAGATGATCTGCGCGTTCCGCGCGCGCATCGCTTGCAGCCAATCACGACGCAAAGCGCGCCGCAGCTCGCTACGCTTGCAGCGCCGGTCAATATCGAGTTGCGCGACGCGACTTTGATGGAGCGCCTCAACAGCCGCGTCAGCGACGGCATAGACGCGATAGAAGCGATCAATCCCCTGCGCCGCCCGGCCAGCACCGACGACGAAAGCTAAACGCCGCGCCGTCCCCGCAGCCAGTGCAAGATGGCCCAGGCGTGCGCTTCATGGCGCACTTTTGTCAGCGCCTCCGCTGGCGGCATCCACACCAGCGTATGATCCGGCTCACTCGGGTCGCTGTCGTCCGCGGAGAGCTCGACTTCGTAGAAGGTCGAGAGCGAGTTGCGCGGCTCGCTCTTGTTGATCCAGTATTGGCCCGCGCGGCCGAGGATGCGGGTCGGCCAAACCGTGAGCCCTGTTTCTTCCATGAATTCGCGCATCAACGCGCCGGCTTCGTCCTCATCCGCTTCCACCCCGCCGCCGGGCAGATCGTACTCGTAGGGCGCGCGCCGGCCGATCTGCACGATCGCGATATTGGCCTCCCCGCGCGGGCAAAGCCCATAGGCGGTCATCCGCTCCAGATAGGTGAGGCCCGGCTGGGTTGAGCCGAATTGCAGTGCGAAACGGGTCATCGAGGCGCCATATAGCGCCGCGCGGCGCCGCTGGCGATGACGATTTGGGCGGGCTATGTCACCGCCATGGAAATGAGTCGTCTTAATGCCGTCGCGCTGATCACGGGCGCCGCCTCCGGCATCGGCGCCGCTGTCGCCCGCGACATCGCCCGCCGCTCCGATGGCGGCATCATCCTTGTCGATCTCGACGCCCGCGAACTGGATGCGGTGGCGGATTCGCTTGCCGACGCCTCCCCCGAACGCATTTCCACGCTCGCTTTCGACGTCGCCGATGCCCACCGCTGGTCGCAAGCTTCCGACTTTATCAAGAGCCAGTACGGCCGGCTCGACTGGGCCGTCGTCAATGCCGGGATCGCACATTCCTCCACCATCGCCGAGACAGACCTCGTCGACTGGCGGCGCGTCATGTCCACCAATCTCGACGGCGCCTTCCTGACGCTGCGGACGGTGATGCCGCTGATGAAGGCGAACGCCCTTGGCGGCGCCATCGTCGTCAGCGCGTCTGCGTCCGCGATCAAGGCTGAGCCCGGGGTCGGCGCTTACGCCGCCTCGAAAGCGGGATTGCTGCAGCTGATGCGGGTCGCCGCCAAGGAAGGCGCGCCCGACAACATTCGCGTCAACGCCATTGCACCGGGCGGCGTTGAAACGCCGATGTGGTCGACGATGCCATGGTTTCAGGACCTCGTCGCCAAGACCGGCAGCGAGCGCGCCGCATTCGATGCGATCTCCAAGCTCGCGACGCCGCTCGCACGCTACGCCAAGGCTGACGACATCGCCCGCCTCATCGTCATGCTGCTCTCCGACGAGGCGCCGATTACCGGCGCAACGCTTGTGGTGGATGGCGGCTATACGCTCTGATGAACCGGCGCGATTCGCGGGGTTATTCCATGCCGTCTTTTCTCGAGCGCTTCCTGGGCTTCGACCGTCTGCTCGGCCCCTTCCTGGTGAAGCTGGTCTATTATTTCGGCGTCGCCGCGATCGTGCTCTTGGGCGCCGGCGCGCTTCTGACGGCGATCTTTTCCATTGTCGGCGGCAATTTCGGCGCGGGCGCGATGCAATTGCTCGCCGTGCCGGCCGTAGCTGCGGTCGCATTCATCTATTGGCGCTTTCTCTGCGAGCTCTTCATGCTCGCCTTCCTCGCCTACGACCGCCTTACCGAAGTGCGCGACCTGATGCGTATCGCCGCTGGCCAGGCGCCGGCGACAGACGATCATCCAGCTTTCTAGAGACGAGCCAGAAACCGCTCCACAATCTCCGCCGGTACGCGTTTTACGCGCCGCGTCTCCGCGTCGAGCATCGCCCAGTTCGATTTGATCTGCACGGCGGGCCTTTCATTGCCCGCCTTATGTATCTCGACAAACCGCGCCCATGAAGCGCCGCGCGGCGCATCGTCGACCCAGGTGCGCACCTCGACCTCATCGCCCAGCGTCAGCGCCGCGCGATAATCGGCCTCGTGCCGCAGCACCACCCAGACATAGCGCGTCAGCATCTCTTCGCTTGCGCGTGCGCGCCAATGCGCGATGGCGATCTCCTGCGCCCAACGCAGATAGACGATGTTATTGACGTGCCCGAGTTCGTCGATGTCGGCGGCGTCGACAGGAAAGCGCAGCGTGAAAACTTCGGCGGCCATTGTGCCGATGCTAGCGGAAAGGCTTAAGCGGCGTCAGCCGCGAATTGATCGAGCGCCGCCAGAGCTTCATCCAGCGCCGCGCTGATGCGCGCCAAAGTCGTCCCACTTTCGCTTTCCGGCGCGCGTTCGGCTGCTTCGCACGCCGCCGCCAGCGCGTTGAGCCCGATGCCGCGCGCCGAGCCCTTCAGCGTATGCACCGCATCGCGCCAGCCCTCGCCCCCAGCGCAGGCGCTGCGCCAGCCTTCCACCTGCATGCGGAAAAGCCCCAGCACTTCGAGCTGCAAGGCCCGGTCGGCGCCGGTCATATGATCGAAATGGACGCGGTCGAGGACGGTCATGCCCCCTTTTCGCGCACCAGCCTTAAGAAGGCGTGGAGAGCGCGCTGACGCCGATGATCGCCTCGTGCGCCAGCATGATGACGACGGTGACGACCAAGCCCACCAGCCCGCGCCAGCCAATCTCGCCGAGCTTCAACTTGTTGCGCCCCTGCGCGATCGCGGCGAATGGCGCGTTGGAGGTCACGGCAGCGAAGCGGTCCCACGCTTCGGCGTCGCGGGCGCGACCCTTGCGGTCGATCGAGCGCGCGCCAAACAGCACCATGAGTCCGAGCGCGCCAAACAGCATCACCGCAAAGCGCTCGCCGTTCAGCAGCAAGTGCCCCGCCGCCCAAAGCGCGAGCCCCCAAAGAAACGGATGGCGCGTGATGCGCAGCACGCCGCGCGCGGGCTCTGCTTGCGCCAGCGCACGCTTCTCGTAGCCCGCGAGCGTGGGACCTGGCGTCATGACGCCGGTGATCGCAAGCCAGATGCCGACAAACGCCAGCAACTGCGCCGGCCCGCGCAGCCAAGTCGGCGGCAGCCACATGACTTCGTTCAGCGGATCGAACGGATCGGCGCGCATCGCGCCAAAGCCGGAGACCAGCGCCACGATCAGAGCCAGCGACAGCAGCGAAAACACCGCCCGGTACGGCCCCTCGCCAATGCGTCCCACCAGCGCCGTGCGCAACCCTGTGGCCGATAGACCGACATGGATCAGCACAAAGCCGGTCAGCGCCCATGCGAAACTATTCATCGCCCGGCTCCCAAGACGGCGCCGCGTATCTTAAATCGCGGAGAATGGTGGGTGATACAGGATTCGAGGCTGTGACCCGCTGATTAAGCGCTACCGGTGGGCCGTATTTTCAAGGCTTCACTCTAAGAC
>JAEYPY010000198.1 GCA_023410295.1 Pseudomonadota bacterium
GCATCGGCCTTCTCATCTCCGCCGAACACGTGGCCGAGCGCCTGTTCGGCAACGCGCTGCTCTGGCGCTTCGTCGGCTGCATTCTGGTTGCGCCCGTGGTCGCCTGGCTGGGCGTTGCGCTGAGTTCGCGCGGCAGCGTCGTGACGCTGTTCGGCATGCGCGTGCCGAAGCTGCGCGTCGCCTTCGCGCAAGTGCTGATGGGTATGGCCGATTGGGCCGCAGCGGTCGGCGTGCTCTACGTGCTGATGCCCGGCAACGGCGACTGGAGCTATTTCGGCTTTCTCGCGGTTTTTCTCGCCTCCGGCGTGATCGCGTCCGTTTCCGGCTCGCCCGCCGGCATCGGCGTGTTCGAAGCTTCGATCCTCGCGCTTTCACCCAATGCGCCCGACGCGCCGGGCATGGCCGCAGCCCTCATCGCCTATCGCATCATCTGGACGCTGACTCCGCTGGTCAGCGCCTGCTTCCTTATGATCTACGATCTCGCGCGCCCGGCCATCTATCGCGCGCTCAAGAAAAACCCCGGAAGCTAGCGATCTCATCCACGCTCGCGCGGTCGCTGCGCAAGGTGTTCACGGGCTTCGTCATGTCCGCATAACCAAGCGCCATGCCGCAATAAATCATCTCGTTTTGCGCCAGGCCAAACCGCGCGTGCAGCGGCGCACGCATGCGCGCCCACGCTTCCTGCATGCAGCTACCGAGCCCGCGCTCGGTCGCCGCCAGCGCCACCGATTGCATGAACATGCCCAGATGCGCCCATTGCCCATGGCCCATGCCGATGTCGATCACGAAAAAGAGCCCGACCGGCGCGCCGAAGAAGTCGAAATTCTGCGCCACATGCATCAGCCGCGCCGGCTTATCCTCCCGCGGAATGCCGAGCAGCGCGTACATGTCCTCGCCCACTTTGAAGCGACGCGAGCGATAGGGCTCCCACAAGTTCGCCGGATAAACCGGCTTGTCGTCCTCGACGCCCGGTAAGTTCGCCCGCGCCAGCGCCACCACCGCATCGCGCTCAGCGCCCGCCACCGCGATCACTTTCCAAGGCTGCAGATTGCCGCCCGACGGCGCATAGCGCGCCACATCGAGGATCTCCCGCACCAGCGCCTCTGGCACAGGATCAGACGTGAACGCGCGGATTGAGATGCGGGCTTTCAGTGCTTCGGAAACGTTCATGGGAGCCAGTAGTCGGTAGTCAGTAGCGGGTAGTCAACTTGCCGCTACGACTGACCAATCGCTGCTGACCGCTTAGCGCCGCGCGTCCTTGGACTTGTCCTGGATCGCCTTGGCGTAAACCCGGCCCGCCTTCTGCGCCGTCGCGATCTCGGCCGCCGTCATCTCCGTCGCCAACGCCTTGGCGCGCTTACGCGCCGCTTCATCGCCCGCGACGGCGACCGCCGTGTAGAGCCACGCCAACGCATCGACCGGGTCCTTCTGCATCAGCAAGTCCGAAAGATGCAGCATCGCCGGCGCGTGCCCCAGCTCCGACGCGCGCAACAGCCAGCGCCGCGCTTCGTCTGGCTCGCTCAGCGTGGCGAGTTCGATCATCGCGTCGCGATCGCCTGCACCTGCTGCGGAGCGGAACAGCGCGCGCGCCTTCTCAACGTCCTTCGCCACGCCAGCGCCGGATCGCAACGCCATGCCGTAGGCGGTCTCCGCCCCAGCGTGCCCTAGCTCGGCGGCGCGTCCAAACAGGCGCACGGCCGTTTCCTTTTCGCGCGCGCCGCCAAGTCCGCGCCAAAAGAGCAGGCCCAGATGATAGAGCCCACTCGCGCGCTCTTCTTCATCGAGCGCCTCGGCCAAGAGTCTGCGCGCGCGTTTCCACGCGCGGCGCTCGAACGCATCCAGCCCACGATCGAGTTTCGAGCGCTGGGTGAACATGGTCAGATCGAGAAGCTGACGCCGCAGCCGCAGCTCGACGTCGCGTTGGGATTCTTCACCTTGAACGATGAGCCGATCACTTCCTCGACCCAATCGATCTCCGAACCCAGCAAATAGGGCAGCGAGACCGGATCGATGAAAACGCGCGCGCCATCGCGCTCGATGACGAGATCGTCAGGATTGGCGCCCCGAGCGACAGCGATGTCGTACTGGAAGCCCGAGCAGCCGCCGCCATCGACAGCCACGCGCAGCCCCGCGCCAGCGGGCTCCTCGGCCACCACCGAACGGATGCGGGCCGCAGCCTGGGGAGAAAGAACGATATCTGTCATGCGTTAACGCTGATCCTTGAGCGGTTTCTCAAGTGCTCGCCGCCCATATATGGTCCGATCCGACATTATAGGAGAAGCCGGTTCGTGGCTGACGGGCAGAAAGCAGTGAAACGGGCGAAAGCGGGGCCGTCCACACCTTATGTGCGCCCCCCGCGCGCGCCGTACGCCACCGATCCGGCCCGTACGCGCGGTCGCCTCCATGCCGAGCCCGACAGCCGCACCCGCACCCCGTTCGAGCGCGACCGCGACCGCATCGTCCATTCCAGCGCCTTCCGCCGACTTAAGGGCAAGACGCAGGTGTTCGTCGCCCACGAAGGCGATCACTATCGCACGCGCCTCACGCACTCGCTCGAAGTCGCGCAGATCGCCCGCAGCGTCGCCCGCGTCATGGGACTAGATGACGATCTCGCCGAGACGCTCGGCATCGCCCACGATCTCGGCCACCCGCCGTTCGGCCACACCGGCGAAGACGTGCTCGACGCCTGCATGGAAGGCTATGGCGGCTTCGACCACAACGCGCAGACGCTGCGCGTGCTCACCAAGCTCGAGCACAAATATCCGACCTTCGACGGGCTCAACCTCACCTGGGAGACGCTGGAGGGCGTCGTCAAACACAACGGGCCACTGATCCGCTACGGCGCGGCTCTTTCCGATTTGCCCATCGCCATCCAGGAGTACGTGGCGACCCACGATCTCGAGCTCGACACTTGGCCCGGCCCCGAAGCCCAAGTCGCCGCCTTCTCGGACGACATCGCCTACAACAATCACGACATCGACGATGGCCTCCGCGCCGGTCTCTTCACGCTGACCGAACTCCGCGGCGAAGTACCGATGGTCGATCGCGTGCTGGCGACGGTGGAAAAAGACTATCCCTCAATCGATGAATTCCGGCTCGCCGCGGAAACCGTGCGCCGTCTCATCGGCGTCTGGATCGACGATCTGGTCTGGGAATCCACCAATCGCCTCACTGAAGCCAAACCGAAAAGCGCTGAAGACATCCGCGCCGCCGGCAAGCCGCTGATCGGCTTCTCCGACGAGATGAACGAACACATCGCCATCCTGCGGCGCTTCCTGATGGCGCGCATGTACCGGCACTGGAAAGTCAACCGCGAGCGCAGTCACGCCAAGCGCATCATCCGCGAGCTATTCGAACTGCTGGTCGCCGAACCCGAATTGCTGCCACCGGCTTGGCAGCAGGGCGGCGACGGCCCGCGCGGCCAACGCACCGCGCGCCGCGTCTGCGACTACATCGCCGGCATGACCGACGATTTCGCCATCGACGAACACAAGCGCCTGTTCACGCTTGAGCGGTAACGACTCCATTACGCCTGCGGAATTATGGATTCACACGGCGGTTCCGCACCTGCGTTAAGCGCAGGTGAACGCACCGCGTGGTAAACAGCGCCTCAATTCCGATTCCCGTGGAGCATGGTTCCCGTGAGCAGAAGCTACGATCCGCGCATGCACGCGTATGACGATCAGACGCGCCACGCCGGGGTGATCTATATCCTCATGCTGGTGATCGCCGTCGCTTTCGGCGGCTTCGTTTGGCAGCTTTACAGCGCGCCCGAGATCCCGCGGATTGCCGCCGAATCTGGGCCGTACAAGATGGCGCCGCCGCCGGAAGCGGCCAACGCGCCGGACCTGGTCGAGCAGGGCGCGTTCAACGACGCGCTCGAGGGCCGCACCGAGATCGCTGAAGCCACGCCGCGCGCCGGCCCGGAAGCCGTCGCCGAAGCGCCGGTCGTGGAAGCCGGCCCGCCGCAACTTGCGGCCGCGCCGCAATTCGTCGCCAACGGCCCCTATGTGGCGCAGCTCGCGGCGCTGCAATCGGAAGCGGCGGTGGAGCAGGCGTGGCGGCGCCTTGCCTCGCGCGCGCCGCAGCTCTTCGCCGCTGCGCGGCTCGACATCCAGCGCGCCGATCTCGGCCAGCGCGGCATCTATTATCGCGTCCGCGCCGGCTATTTCGCCGACCGCGACAACGCCTCACGCTTCTGCGAACGCATACGGCAGATGGGGCAGGACTGCATCGTCGCGGCGCGCTAAGAGGCGCCTTGTGACTGATCTGCTTTCTTGCGCCTTCGGCATCCGGCAGCCCAAGCTGGACGATGATTTGCGCGCGTTCTTCGCAGAGACGCGCCCCTGGGCGTTCATCCTCTTCCGCGAAGCTTGCGTCTCACGCCATCAAGTGCGCGCGCTCTGCGCCGAGTTGCGCGAAGCCGCCGGTCACGACGCCATTGTCTGGATCGACCAGGAAGGCGGCCGCGTCGCACGCTTGAAGCCGCCCGAATGGCCGACATGGCCCGCCTGCGCAGCTTACGGCGCGCTCTACGCCAAGGGCGAAGCGCGAGGCCGTGAAGCTGCATGGCTCGGCCACCGCCTCATCGCAGATGAACTCAAAGCTATGGGCGTCGATGGCGATTACGCGCCGGTGCTCGATATTCCCGTCGAAGGCTCGGACAAAATCGTCGGCGACCGCGCCTTCTCCGATCAGCCGCACATCGCAACGCTGCTCGCCCGCGCCGCATTGCAAGGCCTGCACGATGGCGGTGTCGCCGGCTGCATCAAACACATGCCCGGCCACGGCCGCGCCACTGTCGACAGCCATCTCGCACTGCCGCGCGTCTCCGCCAGCGAAGACGAACTCAAAGCCGACATCCTGCCGTTCGCCGAGAACGCCGACGCCGAAGCGGCGATGACGGCGCACATCATCTACGAAGCCTGGGATTCCGATCGCCCCGCCACGTGCTCGCCCACAGTGATTGAAAAGATCATCCGGGGCCGCATCGGCTTTCAGGGCCTGCTGATGAGCGACGATCTGGACATGCACGCGCTGCAATACGCGCTGAACGGAGGCCTCACCGAACGCGCTGAAGCCGCGCTCAAAGCCGGCTGCGATGTGGTGCTGCAATGCTCCGGCAAGCTGGCGGAAATGCAGGAAACCGCAAGGGGCGCAACCACGCTCGCCGGCCTCTCTCTCGTTCGCGCTCGCGCCGTGGAATCCTTCGCCAAACGCCCCCCGCGCGAATTTGACGCCAAAGCTGGATGGGCGCGTTTTCGGCAGTTCATGGCTGATTTCTACGCCGCCTGAGGCTATTGAGGGCCGGCGATGTCCGACGAGGCCGAAACCATTCAAGCCGATCTCTTCGCCGCCGAGCAGGCGGACGAGGGCGAAGCCTTGCTCGTTGCACTCGATGCCTTCGAGGGCCCGCTGCACCTGTTGCTCGAACTCGCCCGCGCCAAGAAGATCGACATCGCCAAGGTCTCGGTGGGCGAGATTGCCGATCAGTACCTCGCCTTCATCGCCGAAGCGCGCGCGGGCAACATGGAGATCGCCGGCGATTATCTCGTCATGGCCGCGTGGCTGGCGCTGCTGAAATCGCGGCTCTTGATCCCGAAGCCGCAGCTCGCCGAGGACGAGCCCGATCCGCAACAGATGGAAGCGGCGCTCCGGCAAAAGCTGCTCAACCTGCAGATTGCCCGCGCCGCCGCAAAGCGCCTCGAAGAACTGCCGCAGCTCGGCCGCGACGTCTTCCTCAATGGTCAGCCGCAAACGACGGTTCTCACCAAGCAGACAGTCTGGAAGGCCGATCTCTACGAACTGCTCAACGCCTATTGCGCCGAGCGCGCCAAGAGCATCCGCAAGCGCGCCTACCAGACGCGTCCGCGCCGCGCCTATCCGCTCGAAACCGCGCGCAAGCGGCTTGAGCAGGCGCTGGAGAAGCTGGAAGAATGGCGGACCATCGACGCCATCACGCCGCCGATGGAGTCCGCGCCGGACGCGCCGCCGCGTGAGAGCTATGTCGCGTCTACCTTCGGCGCCGCGCTCGAACTCGCCCGCGAACACAAGCTCGAGCTGCGGCAAGCCGAAGCATTTGCGCCGCTGTTCGTGCGCGCCCGTCCGGTCCAGAATGAGGGCGAATGAGCGCTGACAATCCACCCCCGCTCGCGGACCAGATTCGTCGCATTGAGGACGCCTTTGCCGAAGGCGAGCAGCGCCCGCGCGCCGAGCCCTCGGCCGAAGCGATCCGCGCCGCCGAAGCGCTCCTCTTCGCCGGCGGCGAGCCAGTTACGGCCAAGCAGCTGTCTGAGCGCCTCGGGCCGGCGGTCGACGTTGCGGCGGTGCTGATGAAGCTCAAGGCCGACTACGCCGAGCGCGGGGTCCAGCTGGTCGAGGCGGGCGGCGCTTGGCGCTTCCAATCCGCCCCGGACCTCGCCGGTCTTTTTGCAGAGACTCGCGAAGCCCGCCGGCGGCTGCCCAAGGCCGCCATGGAGACATTGGCGGTAATTGCGTACCATCAGCCTGTGACCCGAGCGGAGATCGAGGAAATTCGCGGTGTCAGCCTCTCGCGCGGCTCGATGGAGCTGCTGCTTGAAATCGGCTGGATCCGGCCACGCGGTCGGCGCCGTACTCCAGGCCGGCCACTCACCTTCGGGACCTCCGACGCGTTTCTCAGTCACTTTGGCCTCGCATCGCTTGACGCTCTTCCCGGCAAGGACGATCTGAAGGCTCTGGGCCTTCTCGATCCTCGGGCAGCCAACGCCCTTGAGGTGCCACGCCCGAGCGATGAGCTGGCGAGCGACGAAGAAGCGCTGTCGGAAGGTGACGACGCGGCAAGCTTTTTCGTGGATCATATGGATGAGGGCGAGTAAGCGCGTTCGCGCCGTCCCAATTGGAGTTCCGTTGCAATGCATTTCCCTGGGTTGATCCCGCTTCTCATCGTCCTGGCGCTGGCGTTTCTCCTGTTCAGCCGTCCGGGCCGCATCTCCGGCCTGATGGAAGATCTGGGCAAGGGCATCCGCGGCTTCCGCAAGGGCCTCTCCGATCCCCAAGACCAGCCGCCGGCCGATGAGCCGCCGCGCCAAGTCCCGGATCAAACCGCAACCCAACGCGAAACGGACCGCGCGCAGTAAGCGCGGCGGCTAGGCGTTCATGCTTCCGAGCCTCGGCTTCAACGAGATTGTAATCCTCGGCATCCTCGCCCTCGTAGTGGTGGGGCCGAAGGACTTGCCTCTCCTGTTCCGCAAGCTCGGCAAGTGGACGGCGAAGCTGCGCGGCATGGCGCAGGAATTCCGCACCGGCTTCGACGAACTCGCGCGACAGGCCGAACTCGATGAACTGAAGCGCGAAGTCGAAGCGCTGCGCCGCACCACGAGCCTCACTGAAATCAGCCGCGAACTCACCAAACCGCTGCCGACGCTCGAAGACTACGCCGGCATTTCCAAACCAGCTCCGCCGCCAGCCGTGCCTGAGCGTTTGCCTGAGCCCGCACCGGTCGAGCAATCTGCGGACGATCCGGAGAAGGCCGCTGACGAAGCCGAGGCTGAGCCCGTTGAACTCGACGTGCCAGAGCACGCGGACGCTGCGCCGGTCGCCCGGAGAGTCCCGTGAACAACACGGCCAAGGCGATCCGCAACGAGGAAGACGAGATCGAAGCTTCGCGCGCGCCGTTGATGGATCACCTGATCGAGCTGCGCGACCGGCTGATGCGCTCGATCGCTGCCGTCGTGATCGGCTTCATTGCCTGCTTCATCTTTGTCGATCCCATCTTCATGTTCCTGGCGCAGCCGTTCCAGACGGCAATGGCGGTCGCCCATCCCGAGCGCGCCGGCGAAGCCATTGAACTCATCAACACCGGCGCCTTCGGCTTTTTCTCCGTGAAGATGCAGATCGCGCTTTTCGGCGGCCTCGTGCTCGCCTTTCCAGTGATCGCCTGGCAGGTCTACGCCTTCATCGCGCCCGGCCTCTACCGCAACGAACGCGCGGCCGCGGCGCCCTTCATGATCGCCGCGCCGATCATGTTCGCCCTGGGCGCGGCGTTTGTCTTCTACGTCGCCATGCCGTTCGCGCTCAATTTTGCGCTGACGCAGGAGGTGACCGAAGGGCCAGTGCGGGTCACCTACCTGCCGAAGGTCGAAGAATATATGGGCCTCGTCACCACGCTGGTGCTGGCGTTCGGCCTTATGTTCCAGCTGCCGGTTGTGCTCTCGCTTCTGGGCCGCGTCGGCATGATCTCGGCTTCGACGCTGCGCAAGGGGCGCCGCTACGCCATCGTCGGCATCGCCGCGTTTTCGGCGCTGGTGACGCCCAACGACGTCATCTCCATGTTCGTCATGGCCGTGCCGGTTTACGCGCTTTACGAAGTCTCGATCTGGATCGTTGCGGCCATGGATCGTGCGCGCGACAAGGCCGAAGCCGCCGAGCCGGTGACCCCGCCCGCCCCGTAGCGCTTCAGCGTCCGTTCGGCTAAGCAGCGCCCATGCACGATATCCGCGCGCTTCGCGAAAACCCCGACCTGTTCGACGCCGCCTGGGCGCGTAAAGGCCTGCCCGCGCAAGCCAATAAGATCGTCGATCTCGACGCCAAGATGCGCACGGCCTCGACCGCCAAGCAGGAAGCCGAAGCCCAGCGCAACGCCGCCTCCAAAGCCATCGGCGCAGCGAAAGCCAAGAAGGACGAAGCCGAGGCCGAGCGGCTGATGACGCAAGTCGCCGCGCTTAAGCTGCGCATCGAGGAAACCAGCGCCGAGGAAGCACGCTGGCAGAAGGAGCGCGACGATCTCCTCTCTAGCTTGCCGAACTTGCCCGCGCCCGATGTGCCGGACGGCGCCGACGCGCACGGCAATGTCGAAGTGCGCCGCTGGTACAAGACTGACGGCGGCGAACCGCCCGCGCTCGATCTCACTGCCGATCACGTCACACTCGGCGAAGCGCTTGGCATGATGGATTTCGAAGCCGCCGCGCGTCTCTCCGGCGCGCGCTTCGTGGCGCTGAAGGGCAAACTCGCGCGTCTGGAACGCGCGCTCGCGGCCTTCATGCTCGATCTGCACACGAGCCAGTACGGCTATACCGAAGTCGCGCCGCCGCTTCTGGTCAAAGACCACGTCATGTTCGGCACTGGCCAGCTGCCGAAATTCGTGGACGATCAATTCACCGCCGCCCGCACCATGAGCCGCCAAGAATTGCTCAATGACGCGCTGGCGCGTTTCGATGAGGAGTTCGAAAAACGCGCCGGGAAGGTAAAGCCCACCGAGCTCTTGAACGAAATCCTCGAGAGTGCGCCGACGCGCGAAGACTTCTGGCTCATCCCCACATCGGAAGTCGCGCTCACCAATCTGGTGCGCGAACAGATCCTCGCCGAAGACACGCTGCCGATGCGCATGACCGCCGACACCCCATGCTTCCGCGCTGAAGCGGGCGCGGCGGGCAGGGACACGCGCGGCATGATCCGCATGCACCAATTCCGCAAGGTCGAACTCGTCTCGATCACCACGCCGGATCAAAGTCACGACGAGCACGAGCGCATGGTCGCGTGCGCTGAAGAAGTGCTGAAGCGGCTCGAACTGCCGTTCCGCACCATGCTGCTCTGCGCCGGCGACATGGGTTTCGGCGCCAAGAAGACCTACGACCTCGAGGTCTGGCTGCCGAGCCAGGGCAAGTACCGCGAAATCAGCTCCTGCTCGAACTGCGGCGACTTCCAGGCCCGCCGCATGAACGCGCGCTTCCGCAACAAGGACGGCAAGACAGAGTTCGTGCACACGCTCAACGGCTCCGGCCTCGCCGTCGGCCGCACGCTCGTGGCCGTACTGGAGAATTATCAGCAATCGGATGGCAGCATCGCCGTGCCGAAAGCGCTGCAGCCCTACATGGGCGGGCTCGAACGCATCGCGAAGGACGCATGAGCCGCCTCGACGCCCTCAAGCCAACGGCGCCGCCGAAAGGCGTCGCTGAAGATGAAGTCAATGCCGCCGAATCTGCGCTCGGCTGCACATTCCCGTCCGGCTATCGCGCCTTCATCACGCGCTACGGCCGCGGCGTGCTCGGCAACCTTCTGCGCATTTATACGCCCGCCGATATCCTGAGCGGTCACAACAACCTCAAGGAATGGCGCGCCCGCATCGACGAATTCTGGTTCTGGGATTCAAGCGCCGAACTCCTGCCGAAGGCGCGCGCGCTCGAATGCGTCATCCTGGGCGACACCGTCGGCGGCGATGAATTGATCTTTCATCCCGCTGAACCCGATCGGCTTTACGTGTTGCCGCGCGATTTCGACGACGCTCATCTCGTCAGCTCGACGGGACTGGACGCGGCGGTCGACTGGTTCTTCACTGCCGGCATCCTCGACGAACCATTCGAAGACGGCAGCTTCGAGCCGTACTGAGCCTCAGCGCAGCATCTCCACCAGCGCGGCGCCTTTCGTCTCTTCGCGCATCATCTTGAAGTCTGCGTTCGCTTCCAGCGCCGCGCCGAGCAGGGCGTGAAAGATCCGCCGCGGCAGCGTCTGTGCGCCGAACTGCTCAAGATGCGGCGTGATGAATTGCGCGTCCAAGAGCTTGAAGCCGCCGAACTTGAGCCGCGCCGCCAGATGCACCAGCGCCGCCTTGCTCGCATCGGTCACGCGCGAAAACATGCTTTCGCCGAAGAACGCGCCGCCGATGGCGACGCCATAAAGCCCGCCGACCAACTCACCGTCCAGCCGCGTCTCCACGCTATGGGCGATGCCCTTGGCCGCGAGTGAAAGATAAAGCGCGCGGATATCGTCATTGATCCAGGTGTCTTCGCGGTCGGGCCCTGGCTCGGCGCACGCATCGATCACGGCGGCAAAGTCGCGATCAATCGTGAAGCTGAAGCGCTCCGCGCGGAGCGTGCGCGCAAGCCGGCGCGGCACATGAAACTTGTCGAGCGGGAAGACACAGCGCCATTCGGGATCGACGATGAAGAAGCCTTCGTCCTCGCGGCTTTCCGCCATCGGGAAAACGCCGCGCCGATAACAGGCGAGCAGATCGTCGGTGGTGAAGGCTTTCACGCGCCGGAAAATGCCAAAGCCGGCGGCGCTGGCAAATGGCTTTGGCGCCTAATCTTGCTTGGCCCGTTCATGCGCCAGGCGCCGCTTCTCCACCCAGCGGTCGACCGGGTTCATCAGCACCAGCACCACGATCGTAAGACCGACGCCGATGGCCACGATGGTCCAGCTGGCGAGCCCGCAGGCGATGCCGAGCGCGGCCGTGACCCAGACGGTGGCGGCCGTGGTCAACCCTTCGATATCGCCGCCGCGGCGCTGCAGCACCGCGCCCGCGCCGAGAAAGCCGATCCCGGTCATCACGCCCTCGATCACGCCCGAAACCACGCGAGCAATGGCCTCCGGCTCCCCGGAAATCGCCCGCAAATGCACGGTGGTGACGCACACCAACGCGGCGCCTAGCGACACCAGCGCCAAGGTCCGGATGCCCACCGGCTTGCCGCGCCATTCCCGGTCCAGCCCGATGATCATGCCCACCGCCAGCGCCGCCAGCAGCCGCAAGCCGATATCCGTTAGATCGACGGCAGGGTGTAGCGGAACGTCGGGGTCCATGGGCCGCCAACGAGCAGGCGCGGGCGCGCGTTCCGTCATCCCGCTTGACGCCAGCTCCCGCTGATATATAACCAGAGCGGAATATAACTACTCGGTTATCTAATGAACCTTGACGCCACCTTCGCCGCACTGGCCGACCCCACCGGCCGCGCCTGCTTGGCGCGGCTGGCGGACGGGGACGCCTCGGTCATGGAATTGGCCGAGCCCTTTGCGGTCAGCCAGCCGGCGATCTCAAAGCATCTGCGCGTGTTGGAGAACGCCGGCCTCATCAGCCGTTCTCGCGAGGGCCAAAAACGTCCGTGCCGGCTCGAACCTGAACCGCTCGAAGCGGCCAATGCCTGGCTCGAACGCTATCGCGAAATCTGGGAGCAGAACTATGCGCGGCTCGACGATCTGCTGGAGATCATGAAGCAAGAGAGCGCCGGCAAGAAACCCAAGCGCAGAAAAAAATAAGCGCGCCTGTCGGTGCGCACGCCCGCTATTCGTCCTTTGAACGAACGCCAAGAACGAAGTCAGGAGAGAGGAAATGCCCAAGCCAGCTGAAGTCACGCTGCCGAGCGATCGCGAAGTCCGCGTCACGCGCAGCTTCAACGCGCCGCGCAACCTTGTATGGGATGCGCACACCAAGCCGGAACTCGTGCGCAAGTGGCAGACTGGCTATGACGGTTGGGACATGCCCGTCTGCGACATGGACGTCCGCGTCGGCGGCAAATATCGCTGGCAGTGGAAGAGCCGCGAAGACGGCAAGCAATTCGGCTTTTTCGGAACGTTCACCGAAGTCAGCGCGCCTTCAAAGCTGGCGCATGATGAATACTACGATCCGGGCGATGTCGAGTTTGGCGATTCCATGCCGACGGGCGATCCCTGCATCGTCTCTCTCGAACTCACCGAGCGGAACGGCGTCACCACGCTCGTCTGCAACATGACGTTCGCGTCGAAGGAAGCGCGCGACGGCGCCGTCTCCACCGGCATGACCGACGGCATGGAGTTCAGCTACGCCAAGCTCGACAACCTTCTCACCGCCAAAGCCGCGTGAAGGAGCCGATCATGCCCAAGCTCACTACTTGCCTCTGGTTCGACAAGCAGGCCGAAGAGGCGGCGAACCATTACGTCGCCATCTTCCCCAACTCGAAAATCACCGGCGGCGAACGCTATCCCGAAGGCGCGCC
>JAEYPY010000227.1 GCA_023410295.1 Pseudomonadota bacterium
CGCGCGCCTCAGATGGGCGGCGAACGCGAGTTATCGCCCGACGCCGCTGCAGCCGTGCGGCGAGCGGATCGTCCAAACGACCCGCCACGCCGAAGCGGCTTAGAGATAGCTCATCCACCACTTGCGCTCGCGCGCGCGCACGCCCTGCCACCAGCGGCAGACGGGATAGAGCAGCGCCACCACCGTGATCCAGGCGAGATAAACGCCAGGCAATGGGAAGCCGAGCTGCTGCATCGCCGGCATGCCGGTGAAGCCGTTCACGAGATAGTTGAAGAACGGCGAGACATCACGTCCGAAGGCGGCGTTGGCCGCAATCGCCAGCACGTGCACGAGATAGACGTGCAAGACGTAGAAGAAGAACGGCACCGCGCCGAACGTGTTGAGCACAGCGGCAGCTGGCCCGCGCAGCTTGCTCAAGAGCGGCCACAGCACAAAGACGATGCCGAGCGTCACCAGTAGGAATTGCAGCGACGGGGGATACTTCTCGACATCGAAGAAGCCCATGATCTTGCCGCCCATTTCAGGCTGGCTCTGCCATGTCATCTCCGTTGCGCCGAACGGGCCGCCGCGCGCATTGGCCGGCGGATTGCCGTAAAGGTCGAACCCGCGCAGCAGCACGAACGCCGCCAGCATGGAAAGGCCGAGCGTCAAGATCGTGCGATCGCGCTTCTCCGGCGGCTCGAGAAAGAGCGCGCCCAGCCCGTAGCCGACAGCAATCACGCCAATCCACGGCAGGATCGGATACGCCATCACGCCAACCGGCATTTCGCCGACGAAGATCGGCCCGCCGTCGTGCAGGAAGGTCCAGAGCAGCGCCCAAGAGCCGAACTGCTCAGCGCTTATCGGATCGAGCAGATTGTGCCCGAGCACGACGGCAAGGCCGATCGCCATCACCGCCATGCGCGGCAGCCAGATCAAAGCCGCCAGTGCGATCATGCACCAGCCGATAGCCCAGATCACTTGCATGAAGAACATCCACGGCACGGCGAACTGCCAGCCGAAGCTGATCAAGGTGACCTCAAGAAAGATGAGCCAAAGCCCGCGCGTCAGCAGAAAGCGCGAGAGCTCGGGGATGGTCTTGCCCTTGGCGAATTGCAGATAGGCGCTGACGCCGGAGAGCAGCACGAACGTCGGCGCGCAAAGGTGGGTGATCCAGCGCGTGGTATAGAGCCATGGCGTCGTCTGCGCCGGATCGAGCGGGTTGATGGCGAAGCCACCGCCGCTGAAAAAATAATCGCGCACGTGATCGAGCGCCATCAGCACGATGACGAGCCCGCGCAGCATGTCGATTTCGGAAATGCGCACACCGGCCGCGAGCGCGGCGGAGCGTGCGGGAGACACCGGCGTAGCCGGAGTTACTGTTGCATCAGTCATAACGCCGCTACTCCGCCCCGCCTCAGCGCGAGCGGACTATGTCCGAGGTCACGCCAAAGCAAGCGGGATTCGACGGCTCAAACGTCAGCGTAGCTGAATGCGAGACGCCCGAAGAAGCCTTGCGCTTTGAGGCGCCCCTCGGTGGCGAAGAGGCAAACGCAGGCTTCATCGCCCACCACCACGGGCTGGTGATTGAGATCGTGTTCGGCCGCAGCGAAGTCGCCGGCGCTGAAGAGGCCGATGTCATCGCGATAGGCGCCTTTGAGCACCGTGCAATATTCCGCGCCTGAATGCTCGTGCCGCGCCGTCGGCATGCCGGGGGCGACGGACAGCAGATAGACCCGGTTCTCCGGCGCATGCGGCGTCTTCACGCCAGCCACCCAAACGCCAGGTGCGATCCACTTGCGCGGTTTCAGCGGCAAACGCTCCAACAGGGGCCGCGAATCCTCGAGCACGGGCGCTTCGGGTTTCGCATCGAGTCGCGCCATCACACGCGCCAGTGCATCGTTGCCGATCTCCGCATCGGCCAGCTTCACCAGCGCCGCACCGGACGCGGCCTCAAACGCCGCAACCCGCGCGCGGCATTCGGCGCAATATTCCACATGCGCACCGACGACGAGGCCAAAGCCCGACTCGCTCGTACCGGCCGCGTAGGCGGCGAGAACATCGGCGGATGGATGATGACGCGGATTCACTTCACTTGCTCCCACTGCGCGCGTAGCTTTCCCAAAGCCAAGCGCAAACGCGACTTCACCGTGCCCAGCGGCAACGAAAGACGCGCGGCGATCTCCGAATGCGGCCGATCCTCGAAGAAGGCCAGCCGCACCACTTGGCGCTGGTCTTCCGAAAGCAAGGCCAGCGCCGCCTCGATCTCCGTTTCTGTTTGCACCCGCGCGGCGGCTTCATCGGGCGCTTCGTCTTCACTGATCTCGGTCGGCGGATTGGCTTGGCGGTAAGCCAGCTCCGTCTTCTCGCGGCGCAGCTTGTCGATCCAGGCGTTGCGGGCGATGACGAAAATCCAGGTGGCCGCCTTGGCCTTGGCCGGATCGAACGACGCCGCTCGCCGCCAGATCGAAACCATGGCGTCCTGCGCCAGATCTTCCGCCACCGCAGCCCCTGCGCCGAGGCGCATCAGGTAGGATTTGATCCGCCCCGCGTAACGGCCAAACAGCGCCGAGAACGCGTTGCGATCCCCTGCCGCGACCGCCAGCAGAAGCGCTTCGTCCGCCGGTTCGACGGGGTTATGCACGCGCCGGGCTCCGGGGCGCCGGGGGGGAGTTCGGCAAGGCGTAAGCTCCAGCGCGTGCATGAACAGGGGTACGCACGCCGCCAGCGCCCGGATCACTCTGATCCAGCGCCCCCGGGCGGACGTATCGGCTTCCGGACCACGCGAACGGTTTTGCGCTGGCCACGAGGAGCAGCATGGCTTTCACCTCTAGTGCAGCGGGCCGTCGAAAAGATATCGCCGTCATCGGCTCCGGCATAGCCGGAATGTCCGCGGCCTGGCTGCTCAGCCAGCGCCACAATGTCACCGTCTATGAAAAGAACGCGCGCCTGGGCGGGCACTCCAACACCGTGACGGTGAACACAAGCTTGGGCGCCACGCCGGTCGACACCGGCTTTATCGTCTTCAATGACATCACCTATCCGAATCTTGTCGCGCTCTTCGAACACCTCGGCGTCGCCAGCATCGCTTCGGACATGTCCTTCGGCGTTTCGCTGAACGGCGGCGAGGTTGAGTATTCCTCTGTCGGCGCCTCGGCGTTCCTGTGCGGCGGGCGCAATCTGATCAGCCCGCGCTTCTGGTCGATGACGCTCGACCTGATGCGCTTCTATAAGCACGCCCCGCTCGAACTCAGCGCCACGCGCGACGAGATGATTTCGCTCGGCGAATACCTGGAGCGCCGCGGCTATGGCGATGCGTTCCAGCGCGATCACCTGCTGCCGCAAGCCGCCGCGATCTGGTCGGCCTCGCTCAGCGAAATCCACCACTACCCGGCCTGCGCGTTCGTGCGCTTCTTCGAAAACCATGGCCTCCTGCAGCTGAAGGGCCGGCCAAAATGGCGCACCGTCGAAGGCGGCAGCCAAGCCTATGTGGCAAAACTCACGGCGCCCTATGCCGACAACGTTCGACTGAATGCCGGCGCCGTCAGCATCCGCCGCGATGCCGGCCGGGTCTGGGTGCGCGATGCGCAGGGACACGCGGTCTGCTTCGATGACGTGGTGATCGCCGCGCACGCCGATGAGGCGCTGGCGATTCTGGAAGACCGGAGCCCCGAGGAGCAGCGCCTGCTCGGCGCCTTCCGTTACGCGAAAAACCGCGCCGTCCTGCACACGGATTCAAGCCTCATGCCGAAGCGGCGCAAGCTCTGGGCCAGCTGGAATTATGTCGGCGACAATCCCGACGGCGGCTGCGTTGTCTCCTATTGGATGAACAAGCTGCAGCGGCTGGAATGCCGCGAACAGCTCTTCCTGACGCTGAACCCGACAACCATGCCGCGCCCCGAAACCATCCTCTACGAAACCGAGTACGATCACCCGCTCTTCAACGCCGCCGCGATCCGCGCGCAAGGAGAGCTGTGGTCGCTGCAAGGCGCGCACAACACCTGGTTCGCCGGCGCCTATTTCGGCGCAGGTTTCCACGAAGACGGCCTGCAGGCTGGCCTTGCCGTCGCTGAACAGCTCGGCGGCGTGCGCCGGCCCTGGAACGTCGCCGACGAAAGCGGACGCATCCACCTGCCGCCGCCGCGCACCGAGCCACTGGCGGCGTGATGCGTTCGGCCATCTACACCGGCGCCGTTGCGCATAACCGGCCAGGCAAGCACCGCCTGCGCTACCGCATCTTCATGCTGGCGCTCGATCTCGACGAACTGCCGTTGCTGCAGTCACGCTTGCGCTTGCTCAAACACAACAAGCTTGCGCTGCTATCGCTGTTCGACCGCGATCATGGCGACCGCACTGGCGCTGCGCTCCGCCCGCAGATCGAAACCAAGCTGCGCCAAGCCGGCATCGCGTTCGATGGCGGACGCATCGTGCTGCTCACGATGCCGCGCATGCTGAATTACGTCTTCAATCCGCTCAGCGTCTATTTCTGCTTCGCCCGTAACGGCGAGCTTGCCGCCATCGTGCACGAGGTCGCCAACACGTTCGGCGAATGGCATTTCTACGTGCTGAAGCCGGAAAGCGCCGCCGATGGCCTGGTCACCCAAGCGTGCGACAAGAGCTTTTTCGTCTCACCGTTCCTGGAGCAGAACCTGCGCTACGAGTTCCGCATCCTGCCGCCGGGCGAACAGGTTTCGGTCGCCATGCTGGTCAAGCGCGGGCCGGCGGTCGCCCTTGCCGCCGTCTTCGCCGGCGAACGGCGCGAACTCACCGACGCCAACATCTTAAGCGCCGTCGCGGCAAATCCGCTGATGACGCTCAAGGTCATCGCCGGCATCCACTGGGAAGCGCTGAAGATGTGGAGCAAAGGCGTGCGCTACCTTGGCCGGCGCGCACGCCCTGCTGCGATTACGCCCGCTGCGTCTCGACCCACTGGTTCACGAGTTGCTCGGTCACCGTAAGCGGCGTTGAGCCGTTGGTGAGCAGCGTATCGTGGAAGCCCTTCAGGTCGAAGCGATCGCCCAACGCTTGTTGCGCACTCGCACGCATGCGCAGGATCGCTTGGCGGCCGACCATGTAACTGCAGGCTTGGCCCGGGATGACGCAATAGCGCTCGATCTCGGTGATGGTCGAAGTTTCGTCATTGCCCGTCGCTTGCATCATCGACTGGATCGCCTGCTCCCGGCTCCAGCCCTTCGAGTGGATGCCGGTGTCGACAACAAGCCGCGAAGAGCGGAACGCGGCAGATTGCAGATAGCCAAGCTTGTTGAGCGGATTGTCCGCGAACATGCCCATCTCGTCGGCCAGCATTTCCGAATAGAGGCCCCAGCCTTCGATGAAGGCGCCGAAGAAGGAAAGCGCCGTGCGGAAGAACGGCAAGCCTTCGGCTTCCTGCTGGATCGAGATCTGCCAGTGATGGCCAGGCACGCCTTCGTGATAGCTGAGCGCCGGCAGCGTGAACTTCGGCCATTCGGCCGTGTCGCGCAGATTGATGTAATAGGTGCCCGGGCGCGAACCATCGAGCGAACCGTTCCAGTAATAACCACCCGGCGAGCCCGCTTCGATATATTGCGGCACGCGTTCGATCCTGAGCGGCGTGCGCGCAATCGTGCCGCACACTTCCGGCATGCGCGCCGTGATGGCTTCCACTTGCGCGTTGAGATCGGCCAAGAGCTGGGCGCGGCCTGCGTCGTTGTTCGGATAGAGCTGATCAGGGCGGCGGCCTAGCGCGGCCATGCGTTCGGCGACGCTACCGTTGGTCATGCCTTCTTGGCGCAGGATCGCGTCCATTTCCGCGTTGATCGAGTTCACGAGCTCGACGCCCATATTGTGAATCTCGTCGGCGGTCATGTTGGTGGTGGTGTAGTTCTGCAGCGCGACTTGATACATCTCCGCGCCTTGCGGACGCGACGCAATGCCGGCGTCATGCGTGGCGCGCGAGCGAATGGCTTGTAGCGCTTCGATCTGACGGCGATAGGCCGGCAGCACTTCATCGCGCACGATGGTTTCCGCTCGCGTGATGAATCCGGCGCGGTCCGCTTCCGGAATCTCGCTCACCTCCGCGATGCGCCGCGCGATCGATTGCACCAGAACCGTTTGCGCCGGGGCCATCTCGGCAAAGCCGCGCAATTGGCGGATCGCGCCATCGATGCAGAAGTCCGGCGGGATCATGCCGTTGGCGGCGTCTTCTCCGATCATCGCCGTTTCCTGATCGAGCACGCGGTCGTACTCGGCAAGGCGCGTCAGATAAGCTTCGGTTTCATCGCGCGTCGTCATCGGATGACGGCTGTCGAGGAAATCGGGAATGGACGTGTAGGCGCCGCCGAGCTGCGTCACGACATAGGGCGATTGCGCGCCGCTGCCGAATTCGAAGCGCGAGCCGGCGAGCTGGTTTTGCAGCGAAGCTTGCGCGACTTGGAAGGTGACCGCTTCCTGGCCAGTGAGACGCTCGTGATCGATGCGCTGAAGCGCCGTCAAGGCGCGCTCGGCGATGCCGCGCTGACGGCGAAAACCTTCGCGGCTGTAGTCGGAGAGCCGATCGACGAAACGCCCGCCGGCTTGCTCTTCGCTGACGCCAAGTGTGCTCGCCGTTTCCGGGCTTTCGCGAAGGATATCGATCGAGAGCTGATCCAGCACCGCGGTCAGATCGGCGCTCGGATCGCTGCGATTGCAGCCGGCCGCGGCCAGCGCAACGCCAGCGGCAGTGGCGCCCATCAGGGCGCGGCGCGTCATATGCATTAAGGTCCCCTCCTCGGAAGCGTCAGCGGCTTAGCATAGCGGGCGCGTTGGAGTCTGCGCCGGCGTTGCGACGAACAGCGCTCAGGACTCGACGGCGGATTGGCCGGTTTCACCGGTGCGGATGCGGGCGACGGAATCGAGGTCGGTAACCCAGATTTTGCCATCGCCGATTTTGCCGGTCTTGGCCGCCGACGTGATCGCCTCGCAGATGCGGTCGACCAGCGTCGCAGGCGCGGCGATTTCGACCTTCACTTTCGGCAGCAGCTTCACCTCATATTCGGCGCCGCGGTAAACTTCCGTCTTGCCCTTCTGCCGGCCGAAGCCGCGCACCTCGGACACAGTCAGCCCCCCGACGCCAACCTCGCGCAGCGCATCGAGCACTGGATCGAGACGGCTCGGCTTGATGATGGCGGTGATGAGTTTCATGGGTGCTCTTAAACGTCAGCCGTCGCGCTTGGGCAAGCTTCCGGGCGCACCTTCGCGCGAACGGTTCGGCGCTTTGGCCAAAAGGACACGGCTCTCGGAGCGCGCCGTTGCCGCGTAAAGACGCTTCACCGCCTCCATCAGCAAAAGCCCGCCCTGCGCCGGCCAGATGACTTCACCGACGCGCTCGAACGCTTCGGCCGCGCGCGCAAATGCCGACCATGGCGGCGCGTACAGCGCGCGCGCGGACACCACAGGCTCGAACATCGCATCGCTCAGCAGCGACGAAAGCTGCGTGCGCGAATAAGGCCGGCCATGCCCGAGCGGCGTTGCGCCCGATTGCGCCCACAGACTCCAGCGATTTGCGGCGATCACGACAAGGCGCCCTTCCGGCGCCATCACACGCCACACTTCGCGCAGCATCGCATGCGCAGCTTCTGCTTCTTCAAGCGCATGCACGATCAGCACGCGGTCGAACAACGCATCCATAAAGGGCAACCGCGTTTCGTCAGACAGCGTCGAAAGCACCGGGCCTTCGCCCGGCCATGGCTCGACGCCTTGCGCCGCCGGCATCATGACCACCGCCCGCCGCGCCGATTGGCGCACGCGCGCGAAATACGGGATCGGATAGCCGATGCCGAGCACGTCGAGCCCCTCAACGTTCTGCCACAGCGTCCCCAGCCGCCGCGCCGCCGCACGCCGCGCGGTTTCGCCCAAGGGCGAAGCGTAAAAGCGCTGCAGGGCAAGAACGTCGACGCGCATTCTGGTTTCGGGACTGGGGACTCGGGATTAGGGACTAGAGACGAAGCGTTTGCGAATGACTACATGGAGTTCTTACAAACGCCCACAAGTTTGCATCCACCTAATCCCTCGTCGCGAGCCCAGTCCGTATCATGCTGCAGATTCACCAATTCCCCTGCCTTTCCGACAATTACGGCTTTCTGGCCCACGATCTCGCCACCGGCGCGACCGCGACCATCGATACGCCGGACGCCGATGAAATCCTGCGCCAAGCCGCGGCGAAAGGCTGGCGCATAACCGATATCTGGAACACGCATTGGCATCCCGATCACGCCGGCGGCAATGCCGCGATCAAGGCCGCCACTGGCGCGCGCGTTTCCGGACCGGCGGAGGTTGAACGCATTGGCGCGGCGCCCGATCGGGTGGTCGATGAAGGCGATGTGCTTGAACTTGGAGGCGCCCGGGCGCGCGTGCTCAATGTTGGCGGGCATACGCTGGGGCATATTGCTTATGTGTTCGACGCGGAGAAGGTCGCCTTTGTCGGCGATGCGGTCTTCGCCATGGGCTGTGGACGATTGTTCGAAGGGACGCCGGCGCAGATGTGGTCGAGCCTCGCGAAGATCGCCGCACTACCCGCCGAAACGACGCTCTATTGCGCACATGAATATACCGAGTCCAATGCACGCTTTGCGTTGAGCGTTGATGCCGCGAATGGCGATTTGCAGTCGCGCGTCGAAGAGGTGAAACGCTTGCGCAGCGAAGGAAAGCCAACCGTGCCGATGAAGCTTGCGTTGGAGCTTCGCACCAATCCGTTCTTGCGCGCGCCGGAATTGAAAGCGGCGATCGGTTTGCCGCAAGCTAGCGATGTCGAAGCTTTCGCCGAACTGCGCAAGCGCAAGGACACTTTCAAAGGCTAGCGCGACCGGCGCTTATTGCTCGGGACCCTGCACTTCGCCCATGGCGACGTTGCGAATGCTGTTCGACGAAGGCCGCCCCGCGTAGCCCAAATGCGGCGCCACTTGGATAAAGAGTTGATCGCCGCGCCGCGCCACGCGCGGGGTTGAGCCAATCGAAATGATGACGCGGCGAACGTTTGTCATCGGTGCAGCTGCGAGACCTTCGGCGGCGCGTTCGGCCGCATCGACGACAACGCCTGCTGCATCGGCAGACATTTGCGCCGGCACGGTGAAGCTCACTGTTTGGCCGACGCTGCGACGCGCCCGGGCTTGGATAGCGCGAAAGCGCTGCTGCATTTCAGCGAAGGCGACAGCTTCAGGGGCCAAGCGGCTGACGCGGGCTTCTTCGGAAGCGGCGGCCCCGGTGCGATTGGTGCGGGTATAAACGATAAGGCTGCCGTGAGGGGTAACGCGGAGCATCACGTCGCCATCGTCGGTGCGATAGATTTCGCCGCCGCCGGCCGCCATAGCGGGACGCAGGACGTGAACTTCGGGGTCGCCTTCGAAGCGAACCAAAGCCACCCGGCCCCCGGAGCGATCGAAGATAAAGCGGATGCCGCCGTCGGGGGTCGAATAGCGCGTGGCGCCGGCGGCGTTCGAATAGAGACCTTGAACCGGCAACGGCGCGCTTTGACGTTCTTGCGCCTCAGCCTGCTGGGGCACGCTCGTTAGCGCTAGCGCAGCGGCGAATACCGTAGCGCCGCGCCCGATCAGACTCGGCCCGTTGCTCATGGGTGAGGAGAAGAGCACTTCGACCTGGGCGCTTTTTTGGCGCTGTTGCATACACCTAGGCGAAGTGTTGCAATCAAGCCGCAGTAAGGTTGCCACCCTTACGGCGCTCCGGATTGGCCAGCCAAGTCCGGTCCTTGCGCGGTGCGAAGCTCGTATAGCTCGCCGGCTTGCCCAAAACCTTGAGCTCAACGGGCCGATAGGTGGCTTCGATCAGAGCAAAAGCCTCAGCCCGCGCCAGCCGGATCGGTTGGAAATTTTCCCGCCGGCGCAAAGGCCTAGTGGCTTCCGCGGTGCTGGTCGAGACCAGACGGGGCGGCAAAGGCGCGGCGCGGATAGCGTCGGCCGGGATTTCCGGCGGAATCCGCATCACCACGCGGACCCCGCTCCGCGGCGGCTCAGAAAGATCGCCCGCGACGCCTGCCGCGAAGGAAATCGTGCTCAGCACCACAGCCGTCGCGGCGATCCGGAAGAGGTTCGAGATTCGCACCGCGACAAGGTTAATGTGAGTCGCACGCCAGCGTCACGCGGGGTGAGTGCGCGACGCTGGCGCTTGGACGATTAGCGCAGCGCCTCCTCGTCCAGATTGAGCTCAGAGGCCGGAATGCGCTCGGCGTCACGGCGGACGCGCCGGAACGCATCGTAGAAGTGCTGCGCATCGCCGACGATGACGACATCAGCCCGGTCCGGATCGAAATAGCGGCCCGCCGCCGCGCGGGCCTGTTCCGGCGTGACGCTGGAGACGTCCGACACGTAGGCGCCGAGACGTTCCGGCGGCAGGCCGTAGAGCGCGAGCGTCGAGATCTGGCCGGCGAGGCCGGCGGTGGTCTCGATGCTGCGGCCGAAGCCGCCGATCAGCACCGCTTTGCGGGCGGTGAGTTCGGATTCCGGCACCAGCTCATCGCCGATGCGATCAATCTCGGCGCGCATCAGCTGATAGACCTGCACCGCCGCATCGTTGCGGGTTTGCGCCGAAGCGACGATCGGGCCCGGGGCCATCCGCGCTTGCAGGCTCGAGCCCGCGCCGTACGAGAGGCCACGGCGGATGCGGATCTCGTTATTGAGACGCGCGGAGTAGCCGCCGCCGAGCACGTTGTTAGCGACCAGCAGCGGGAAGTAATCCGCATCGGTCCGGGCAACGCCGCGCAGGCCCATCGACACCGCGGCCTGACCGGTTTGCGGCAAGTCGACGACGATCGCGCGCGGCGCAGGAGCGGACGCTGACGCATCGGGTTGCCCCGGACGGGCCGCATCGGGACGCGGCCATTCCCCGAAATGGCGCTCGGCAAGGGCAAAACCCTCTTCCGGCGAAACATCGCCGGCGATGACCAGCACGGCGTTGTCCGGACGCCAGTAGGTGCTGTGATAAGCGCCCAGTTCATCGCGCGTGATGGCCGAGAGCGAGCGTTCTGAGGCGACGGCGCCGTAAGGCGCTTCGCCGTAGATCGCGCGCGTCATGGCGAAACCCGCGATCGAGCCGGGTTGGCTCAGCGCGACTTGCAGACCATCCAGCGCTTCCTGCTGCGCGCGGTCGAGTTCTTCCTGCGCGAAGGCGGGGTTACGCGCGACGTCGGCGAAGACGGTGAAGGCTTCATCGACGCGGTCGGCGCGGGTTTGCAGCGAGACGGCGGAGGAATCGACGCCTGCGCCCGAGCTGATGTCGGCGCCGAGCGATTCAATCTGACGTGCGATCTCGGTGGCGCTGCGCGTGGTGGTGCCGCGCGTCAGAAGATCGGCCGTCATACTGGCAAGGCCCGCGCGATCAGCCGGATCGGCCGAGCCGCCCGAGGCGACGCGCAGATCGGCGCTAACCAGCGGCAGCGCACGGTTCGGCGCGACGATGACGCGAAGGCCATTAGCGAGCGTGCGCTGGCTGCTGTCCGGAATGCGCGCATCGACGGGCGTGCCTGGTTGAGGCGGAGCTTCGCGCTGGCCTTCGGCAGCGAGCGTGAAGACCGGGATCTCCGATTGCGGGATGTTGAGCGTCGGCGCCTGGATGTTGGGCGAGGTGGCGACCGTGTCGCCCGTCGCGCCCTCCTCTTCCGGCAGATAGCGCACGACGACGCGGCGCTGCTCGTTGAGAATCGAGCGCGCCACGCGCTGCACATCGGCGGCGGTGGTGGCTTGGATCGCGGCGAGCAAGCGATCGGCGTAGGCGGCGTCGCCATAGCGGATCACCGCGTCGGCAAGTTCGAAGGCGCGGCCATAGGCGGTTTCGCGGCCCTGGATCGTCGCCGTGACGATTTCGTTCTTGGCTTCGTCGAGTTCAGCTTGCGTGACGGCCTCATCGCGCATGCGCGCGATTTGCGCTTCCAGCGCGGCCAGCCCGGCGTCCGCGGTTTGGCCGCCGGAGAGGATGGCGAACACCGAATAGGCGCCCGGATCCTGCGTGGCTTCGAAATTGGTGAACACCTGCGCGGCGATCTGCTGATCGTAGACCAGCGATTGATAGAGACGCGAGGATTCGCCGTTGGCGAGGATCGCATCCAGAACCATCAGCGCCGGCAGATCGGGGCTGGTGGATTCCGGTTGCGGGTAAGAGATCATGACCGCCGGCAACGGCACGTTCGGCGCGTGCACGGTGTAGGCTCGCGGCTCGTTGCGCGCGGGCTCAGTCGGATAATCGCGCGGGATCGGGCGATCGGGACGGGCGATGTCGGCGAAATATTCGTCGACCCAGGCGTCGAGCTGAGCTTGGTCGAAATTGCCGGAGACGACGAGGATGGCGTTGTCCGGGCGATAATAGGTGGCGTGGAAAGCGCGCACGTCTTCAACGGTCGCGGCGTCGAGATCTTCGATCGAGCCGATGCCGGGACGGCCATAGGGGTGCACGCCGTAATTCACTTGCGGCAACAAGAGATAGAAGAGCCGGCCATAGGGTGAAGCGAGCACGCGCTGGCGCAGCTCTTCCTTCACGACGTCGCGCTCGGAAGCGAAGCTCTCTTCATTGACGACGAGCGAGCCCATGCGGTCGGCTTCGGCCCAGAGGATGCGCTCGAGGTGATTGGCCGGGACGACTTCGTAATAGTTGGTGAAGTCGTCATAGGTGGAGGCGTTGTTGAAGCCGCCGACGTCTTCGGTCAGGCGATCGAAGAATTGCTCGGGCATGTTGCGCGTCGACTTGAACATGATGTGTTCGAAGAGGTGCGCGAAACCGGAGCGGCCTTGGGGATCATCGACCGAGCCGACGTCGTACCAGACCTGCACCGAGACGTTTGCGGTATTGGGATCAGGCATCGAATAGACGCGAAGGCCGTTATCGAGCGTGCGCATGGTGTAGCGCAGCGGCGCAACTTCGAGGCTGCCCTCTTCTTGCTGCGGCGCGGATGAAGTGGCGCACGCGACGAGCGCGAACGCCGCGGCGAAAAACGTGATGAAACGCTTCATGAGGATCCCCGAGTGTGAACGGGGTGCATAGCAGGGCGGTGGAAGGGCCGGCCACCCTTTTTGCGACGGGCGGCGGCGTGGGCGGGGACGGATGGTCGATGTTCAGCGATGGTTCGCCCGCTTCGTCCTTCTGGAAGCCAGGAGCAAACGGTGAGCTGGCGGCCCCTGGGTTCCGGGTTCTCGCTGCGCGAGCCCCGGCATGACGATGTTGCTTGCGCGCATCGTCGCGTTCGGCCTGCGTGGGCGCGGTCGGGGCAAGGTTCGCGTTGGCGCGCGCTTCAGCTCGTGTCGGCGCAGGGCGTGGCGACGAGCGCATCGAGTTCGGCCCAGAATTCATGGCCGCCCACCATGCGGAGCGTGCGCGGGGCGAGCGGGCGCGGCATTTGCGTGCGGCCTGCGGCAAGGCGGCGTGCGAGCCGTCGCGCGTAAAGGTAAGGATCGTTGAAGACGCGCAGCAGCGCTTCGCAGCGGAGCGCGAGCGGCCAGGCATCGCGCACTGTTTTGAAGCGCGTGGCGCTTGCGTTCGGCCGTGCTTTCCGGCTGGAGCGGCTCTCGTCCAAGAGACGGAAGCTCACGCGCCAGGTTTGGGGTTGAGCCGGATCGAGTTCGATGCGGCGCTTGGGGCGTGGCGCGTGCTTGCGCGCGCGGCTTGGCGTCAGCGCGCCGGCTGCGATCAGCGCGCGGGCTTCGACGAACAAGAGCCGGCGGATGAAGGCTTCGGCGGCGCCGATCCAGGTGAGCATTTGCCGGTAGAGTTCGCGCTTGATGTAGGCGGCGGCGGCGATGTGCTCGGGCGGGCCGAACAGGCCGTGCATATCCTCGATCAGCGTGCGCGCAAACCGCCAGAGCGTGATCGGGGCGCGGCGTGGAGCGCGTTCGGGCGGGAAATCATGGGTCATGCGCCGCAGTATAGGGCGCATGCGGGCTCGGTCGGATTGGGGGGATTCTATCCCCGCTTTTTCTAGCCGGCTTTGGCGACTCCGGGATCGTAGCTCAGGATCGGCGAGAGCCAGCGTTCGGCTTCGCGGAGATCCCAGCCTTTGCGGCGGGCGTAGTCTTCGACTTGGTCGCGATCGATTTTGCCGACGCCGAAATATTCCGCGTCAGGATGGGCGAAATAGAGTCCGCTGACGGAGGATGGCGGCGTCATCGCCATGCTCTCGGTGAGATCGATGCCGATCGTGCGCGCGTCGAGGAGATCGAAGATGGTGCGCTTTTCGGTGTGATCGGGCTGCGCCGGATAGCCCGGCGCGGGGCGGATGCCACGGTACTTCTCCGCGATCATATCCTCGTAATTGAGCGCTTCGCTGGGCGCGTAGCCCCAGAGTTCGCGGCGCACTTTGTGGTGCATGGCTTCGGCGAACGCTTCGGCCAAGCGGTCGCAGAGCGCTTGCGCGAGGATGGCGGAGTAATCGTCATTGGCGCGCTTGAAGCGGATGGCGATGTCCTCTTCGCCAATGCCGGCGGTGACGGCGAAGGCGCCGACATAGTCGCACTCCCCTCCCTCTTGCGGCGCGACGTAATCTGAGAGCGCGAAATTGATCTTGCCTTCGCCCTTGTCCATTTGCTGGCGCAGGGTGTGGAGCCGGGTGAGCTCTGCGCTGCGCGTTTCATCCCGCCAGAGGATGATGTCGTCGCCGTCGGCGTTGGCCGGCCAGAAGCCGATGACGCCGGAGGCGCGCACCCAGTTTTCGGCGACGAGCTGTTTCAGCATCGCTTGCGCATCGGCGAAGAGCGGGCGCGCGGCTTCGCCGACGATGTCGTCATCGAGGATTTGCGGATAGCGGCCCATCAAATCCCATGAGGCGAAGAACGGCGTCCAATCGATGTAGGGGACGAGTTCGGCCAGCGGATAGGCATCGAACTTGCGCACGCCGAGGAAGCTGGGTTTGACCGGCGCGTAGGCGAGCTTCGGCGCGCGCTGGCGTGCTTTGGCGATGGGCAGGCGCGGGCGCTTGTCCTGGCCGGCGAAATAGCTGGCGCGCGCGGAATCGTATTCGGCGCGGGTTTCGCCGATCAGCGTGTCGCGGTCATCGCCCAGCAGTTTTTGCACCACGGGTACGGCTTTCGAGGCGTCGGGCACGTAGATGATCGGGCCCGAATACGCCGGCGCGATCTTGACGGCGGTGTGCGTGCGCGAGGTGGTGGCGCCGCCGATGAGCAGCGGCAGCTGAAGGCCAAGGCGCTCCATTTCGCTGGCGACGAACACCATTTCATCGAGGCTGGGCGTGATGAGGCCGGAGAGGCCGATGGCGTCGGCGCCGACTTCCTTGGCGCGGGCGAGGATTTTTTCCGCCGGCACCATGACGCCGAGATCGTCGATCTCGTAGCCGTTGCATTGCAGCACGACGCCGACGATGTTCTTGCCGATATCGTGCACGTCGCCTTTGACGGTCGCCATGACGATCTTGCCGTTGGACTTGCCGGCCATGCCGGTGCGCTCTTTTTCCTCCTCCATGTACGGGATGAGGTGCGCGACGGCTTGTTTCATCACGCGCGCGGATTTCACCACTTGCGGCAAGAACATTTTGCCGGCGCCAAAGAGATCGCCGACGACGCTCATGCCGTCCATCAGCGGGCCTTCGATGACGTGGAGCGGGCGCGCGGCGGCGAGGCGCGCTTCTTCGGTGTCGGCGACGATGAATTCGTTGATGCCGTGGACCAGCGCGTAGGCGAGCCGTTCGTTGACCGGCTTTTCGCGCCAAGCCAGGTCTTTGGAGGTGTCGCGCTTCTTGCCGCCGCCCTTCACTTGTTCGGCATGCTGCAGCAGACGTTCTGTCGCGTCCGCGCGGCGATTGAGCAGCACGTCTTCGACGCGCTCGCGCAAGTCAGGCTCGACATCGTCGTAAAGCGTCAGCGAACCGGCGTTGACGATGCCCATGTCCATGCCGGCGCGGATGGCGTGATAGAGGAAGACCGCGTGCATGGCTTCGCGCACCGGCTCGTTGCCGCGAAACGAGAACGAGACGTTGGAGACCCCGCCCGAGACGTGGACGTGGGGCAGCGTTTCTTTGATCGCGCGCGTGGCTTCGAAGAAGGCGAGCGCGTAGTCGGCGTGCTCTTCGATGCCGGTGGCGACGGCGAAGATGTTGGGATCGAAGATGATGTCTTCGGGCGGGAAGCCGTTGTCCGTGAGCAGCTTATAGGCGCGGGTGCAGATTTCGATCTTGCGCTTGGCCGTATCCGCCTGCCCCTGCTCGTCGAACGCCATCACCACGGCGGCGGCGCCGTAGCGGCGCACCTTGCGCGCGTGTTCGAGGAATTGCGCCTCGCCTTCCTTGAGACTGATCGAGTTCACGATCGACTTGCCCTGCGCGCATTGGAGACCGGCTTCGATCACCTCCCATTTGGAAGAGTCGATCATCAGCGGGATGCGCGCGATATCTGGCTCGGTGGCGATGAGGTTGAGGAAGCGGCGCATGGCGGCGGGGCCGTCGATCAGCGCCGCGTCCATGTTGACGTCGAGCACATTCGCGCCGCTCTCGACTTGCTGACGCGCGACAGCGAGCGCCCCGGCGTAGTCGTCGGCCTCGATCAGCTTACGGAATTTGGCGCTGCCGGTGACATTGGTGCGCTCGCCGACGATGACGAAATTGGCGAAGAGGTTGGTCATGCCACCGCCGTGAAAGGTTCGAGTCCCGCAAGCTTCATGCGCTTATCGGGCGCGGGGATGGGGCGCGGCTTCACGCCTTCGACAGCGTGCTTCATGTGGGTGATGTGCTCTGGCGTCGTGGCGCAGCAGCCGCCGGCGTTGTTGAGCAGGCCGGCGCGCGCCCATTCGGAATAGTGCGCTTCCATGGTGTGCGGGGTCTCATCGTAGCCGCCCATGGCGTTGGGCAGCCCTGCGTTGGGATAGGCGCTGACCGGGCATTCGGCGACGCGCGAAAGATCGGCGAGGAAGGCGCGCATGTCGGCGGGGCCGAGCGCGCAATTGAGGCCGACGGCCCAGGGTTTGGCGTGGCGCACGGAATTGTAGAAGGCTTCGACGGTTTGGCCCGAGAGCGTGCGACCGGAGCGGTCGGTGATGGTGCCGCTGATCCAGAGCGGCAGCTCGATGCCGGTTTTGTCGAACGCTTCCCACGCGCCCCAAAGCGCAGACTTGGCGTTCAGCGTGTCGGTGATGGTTTCGATCAGCAGGAGATCGGCGCCGCCTTCAATGAGGCCGAGGATCTGTTCTTCGTAGCCCTTCGCCATGGTTTCGAAATCGCAATCGCGCCGGCCGGGATCGGCGACATCGGGCGACATCGAGAGCAGCTTCGTCGTCGGGCCGATCGAGCCGGCGACGGCGCGCGGGCGGCTGTCGCCTTGCTCGGCTTTGTCGGCGGCGGTGCGGGCAAGGCGCGCGGACTCGACGTTCATCTCGCGCACGAGGGCTTCGAGTCCGTACTCGGCTTGGCTGATCGGCGTTGCGGTGAAGGTGTTGGTGCTGATGATGTCGGCGCCGGCGGCGAGATAGGCCTCGTGCACCTCAGTGATGCGCTGCGGCTGCGTCAGCGTCAGCACGTCTGTGTCGCCCTTGAGCGGCATCGTGTGCGCGGCGAAGCGTTGGCCGTGGAAGTCTTCGGCGGTGAGCGCGAAGCCTTGCAGATAGGCGCCCATGGAGCCGTCGAGGATGAGGATGCGGCGCGCAAGTTCGGTGTTGAGCGCTCTAAGGCGCTGGTCGCGGTTCATGCCGTTTGCTCCTTCGCGCGGACGCCGAGGATGCGGCAGATGGCGAGCGTGAGGTCGGCGCGGTTGAGGGTGTAGAAGTGGAAGTCCTTGACCCCCTCGGCCGAGAGACGCGCGCAGAGTTGCGC
>JAEYPY010000036.1 GCA_023410295.1 Pseudomonadota bacterium
ATCCGCGGCCATGGCGTTCGTCCGGCCGCGCCGGCCGGGCCGGCGCTTCATATAACGGGCGTATAATGCGCCGGTTCACCGCCCCGACAACGTTCGACACCCCACTGGCGAGCTAGACCCCAGCGGGGCGCTTTTCAGCGCAGGTGTGTTCCAGAATGGCGCCTTAACGGCGGCGCTCTTGGCGGCTGATCGGGATGGCGTCGCGGTCGGCCATCCCTAGCGATTGCCGGCAATACTCTTCCGGCGACTCCAACTGCGGCCGCATCGGATCGCTCTCGAACGCCGACTGCACGCGCATGACGCAGCGGTCCCAGGCGGCGATGTCCTGCATGCGCTCGGCTGTCGAGCGTGGGTCGCCGCCGGGGGCCGGCACTTGGCGCTCACGCATGCCGGGAACGACGACGTCATTGCCGCCGGCGCGGGTATCGACAGACTGGGTCGGCGGCTCAGTCGGCGCCGGGGCCGTGGCTGCGCCTACGGTGGGTGCGGGCGGTGCTGGTTCCGGCGTCGGCGCCGCGGCGGTTGGCGCAGGGGTGCTCGCCACACTCGGCGGCGGCGCGGCGTCCGGCCCACGTGAAGCGTTGCGGCCGGCTGATTCCATGCCTGCGCAACCCGCCATCAGTGCAGCCATCGCGGCCACGGCCGCCAAGCGTCCCAACATTGCTTTGCTCCTCGTTCGGGTGCGCACTCTAGCTGGAAAACGGAGCGCGGCTAGCCTGCGTTCCCGTTGGCGCCTAGGAGCGCGGCCACCCATGCCGGGACGGCCTCGCTTGCTTTTCCGTAACGCGCGGAATCGAACATGAAGGCGTTCTCCGAAGGCTCCAGGTTGATCTCCAGTGTCTCGATCCGTGCACTGCGCGCCGCCGCGACAAAACCGGCAGCCGGATAAACGGCGCCCGATGTGCCGATGGAGACGAAGAGATCGGCCTCCGCAAGCGCTTCGTAGATCTCATCCATGAAGAGCGGCATTTCGCCGAACCAAACGACGTGTGGTCTGAGCGTGCCCATGCGCCCGCAGGCGCTGCAACCAAGCTCGAGCGAAAGCTCGCCGTCCCGCGGCGTGAGATCGCCGCATTCGTGGCAGCGCACTTTGCCGATCTCGCCATGCATATGGATGACGCGCTGCGAGCCGGCGCGCTCGTGCAGGTTATCGATGTTCTGCGTGCACAGCGTGACCTTGCCGCCGCCCTGCTCCCACGCAGATTCCAGTTGCGCCAGCGCGACGTGCGCCGCGTTTGGCACGACATCGCCATGCATGCCGAGGCGCAGATTGTAGAATTCCAGCACCCGCGCAGGATTGCGCTCATAGCCTTCAATGGTTGCGACTTCCTCGATCGGATAGCGCTCCCAGAGCCCGTCCTTGTCGCGAAATGTCGATAGCCCGGACTCGGCCGATACGCCCGCGCCCGTTAGGATGAAGATGTTCTTGGGATTCAAAACCGCCTCCGCCGCAAGGCCAGCTTAGCTAGGGCGCGCGGGAACCAAGACAAGGCCCGACGAACGCGCCCGCGAAATCGGCCTACCCGTGCAGTTGATACTCCGCCTCTAGGCGATAAAGGCTCGGCGCGCCCTTTCGGACCTGGCTGGAATAGAGGCCGAAACGATCAACCTGGAACGGGCGTGTTCCGAAAAGGCCGAGCCGCTGCTCAAAGCCATGCACGCGATCGAGCGGCGCGTTGTTGAGATACGCCACCGTCACGTGCGGCTTGAACTTTTGCGATTCCGGCTTCAGCCCCGCGCGCCGCGCTGCGCGCTCGCAATCGGCGGCGAGCTTTTTCAGCGCGTCGCTCTCGGCCGCACCGATCCAAAGCGCGTGCGGATCGGCGCCGCCGAACGAACCGGCGCCTTTGAGCTGCAAGTCGAAGGGTGCGTTGATTTCGGCGATCTCTGAAAGCGCGCTGTCGATGTCGTCGGCGACCGGCTCCGGGACTTCGCCGAAGAACCTGAGCGTCAGGTGCAAGTTTTCGCGGAGGCGCCACTTCGCGCCGGGCACGCCTTTCATGAGCGCCAATAAGCGTTCGGCAATGTCGTCAGGAATGTCGAGCGCGGCGAAAATGCGAACAGTCATTGTGAGGCAGTAGGCAATGGGCAGTGGGCAATAGGCAAATGAAGAACGTCGCAGCCGCGTACGACCGCCGACTGCTGACTGCCCATCGCCTTCATTCAATGGTGTTGCCGTTTTGTTCGAGCTTATATCACCATTCGCTGAAACGTCGCCTGACGCCGGCCGAGAATGAGTGGACCGCTTCCCTGCAGAACCATTCTGCGCGCGGTGTTTTTCATCGGACGGGAAGACAACTAAACGCGCGCCGTAGCCCAGGTGTTATCAGCTGCATGAGCTATGCTAAGCGGGAACCGGCGGGTCGCGCCGATGTCTTCCGACTGGCGAAATGAAATACCCAACACCCGCGCGCGTCAACACGGAACAGCAAATCGTGAACGCGTTGACACGCGCGCGATGGATCGAGTGCGCTAGTCTTGCGTCGCGGGGCTGGGCGCAGCGCTTTCAGCGCGTGGTAGCGCTGCGATGTAAGCAGCCACGGCGCGCGCATCTTGTTCGTTCAAGCGATAGGGCGGCATCGGCGGACGCGGATGCGAACCATCGGGACGCACGCCAGTCTGCAAGAACGCGACGAACTGTTCTTCGGTGAAGTTTGCCGGAATTCCCGCGAGCTGCGGCGCAAAGGTCGCCATTGTCGGCGGACCGCCAATGTCCGCGCCCTGCAGTTCGCGCGACTCATCGAGCGCCATGTTCTCAAGCCGCGGCGTGTGACAATCGCCGCACAGCACCACGCCGTTGACGAGATAATCACCGCGCGCCGCCAGCTCCGTGCTGGTCAGCTCCGCCGTCTCGGGCTGCGCGCACGCGCCAAGCGCGCACACGACAGCCGCCGTTGCAAGAATACGCATAAGTGCCTCCCCCCGTGCTACCGGGCGGCGGCTAGATTGCGCCGTGCTTGACCTCCGTCAAGCACGAGTTCGTGGGTCAGCTTTGCGTTGGCGCGCGTTCAAAGGGCGTCGAGCGGCAGCTTCAGATAGCGCACGCCGTTCTCTTCCGCCGGCGGCAACTCGCCAGCCTGAATGTTGACCTGGATCGAGGGCAGGATCAGCACGGGCATGTCGAGGGCCTTGTCGCGCGCCTCACGCATGGCGACGAATTCGTCCTCGCTTTTGCCGGCCAGATGCACGTTCTTGGCCCGCTCCTCGCCGATCGTTGTCTCCCAGGCATAGGCATCGCGGCCGGGCGCTTTGTAATCGTGGCAGAGGAAGACGCGCGTTTCATCAGGCAGCGCTAGCAGCTTCTGGATCGAACGATAAAGCGTGCGCGCGTCGCCGCCGGGGAAGTCCGCGCGCGCAGTGCCGTAATCTGGCATGAACATGGTGTCGCCGACGAAGACGGCGTCGCCAACCCGATAGCTGACGCAGGCTGGCGTGTGCCCTGGCGTATGCAGCACCTCGATCTCGAGTTCGCCGAGCGCGAGCGTCTCGCCGTCCGCCACAAGCTTGTCGAACGGTCGCCCGTCAGCGGTCACATAGCCGAGATTGAAGACGCCTTTGAACACCTTCTGAACCGCCTTGATGTTCTCGCCGATGACGATCGGCGCCCCGGTGGCCTGTTTCAGGAACGGCGCGGCAGAGAGGTGATCGGCGTGCGCATGCGTTTCGAGCAGCCAATCGACCGTGACGCCCTCCTCGCGGGCCGCATCGAGAATCTGCTGCGCCGATTGCGTGCCAGTGCGGCCGCTCTTGGGGTCGAAATCAAGCGCGCTATCAATGATCGCGCCGCGCTTGGTGGCGGGATCCCAGACCAGGTAGCTCACGGTGAACGTCGGTTCGTGGAAAAATGCGCGGACTTTTGCAGAGTGCGGCATCGGGGCGCTCCTTGTATATTCGTTTTCTCTAATATATATCCAGTTCAAGTTTGAACAAGAGGAGGCTTGTCGCCTTGACCGCACTCAAATCCGTCATGCCCGTGGAAGCCAAGCGATGGATCGACGAGGGCCGCGCCGTGTTGATCGATATCCGCGAGCGCGACGAGCATGCGCGCGAGAGCATCGACGCGGCTTGCTTAAGCTCACTTTCCTGCTTCGTTCCGGCCGAGGTCTCGGGCGACCGGGGCAAGATCGCGATTTTCCACTGCAAATCGGGCATGCGCACGCAGACCAATGCGCGCCGCTTGGCCGAATGCGGCTTCGCCGACGCCTATTATCTCGCCGGCGGCATCGAAGCCTGGAAGCGCGCGGGTTACCCGGTGCGGACAAGCCGCTAGAATCGCGGCACGACCCTGGCCATGGCGCAAGCTGACATCCTCGCCGTGCTTTGCGGCGCAGCCGTGGGCCTGGTGCTCGCAGTGATCGGGGGCGGCGGCTCGATCCTGGCGACGCCGGCCCTGCTGTACATTGTCGGCGTCTCCAATCCGCACATGGCCATCGGCACCAGCGCACTCGCCGTTTCGGTCAACGCGCTGGCCAATTTCTTCAACCACCTGCGCCGCGGCCATGTGAAGTGGCGCTGCGCTCTGGTCTTCGCCATAGCCGGCGTGATCGGCGCCAGCGTCGGCGCCGCGATCGGCAAGGCCACCGACGCGCAAATCCTGTTGCCGCTGTTCGCGCTGCTGATGATCGTTGTCGGCATCGCCATGCTGCGTCCGCGCAAAAACGAGGGCGACGGCAACGTGCAGCTGACGATGCAGAACCTGCCGAAACTCGTCGCCTACGGTCTGGGCGTCGGCGCGCTTTCCGGTTTCTTCGGCATCGGCGGGGGCTTTCTCATCGTGCCCGGCCTCATCGCCGCCACCGGCATGAGCATGATCCAGGCCATCGGCTCGTCGCTCTTTTCCGTGTTCAGCTTCGGCGCGACCACCGCGGCAAGCTACGCGTTCAGCGACCTCGTCGACTGGCGCATCGCCGGGCTCTTCATCGGTGGTGGCATTATCGGCGGCGCGCTCGGCGCAAGCTTCGCCACCCGACTCGCCAAACAACGCGGCGCCCTACAACGCATCTTCGCCGGCGTGGTGTTCGCGGTCGCTGCTTATATGCTGTGGCGGACGCTGATCGTCCCTTAAGCGTCCACGTCCGCTTCTAGCGCGAATTCCTGGATGAACTCGCGCCGCGGCTCGACCACGTCGCCCATCAGCTTTGAGAACATCTCGTCCGCATCGTCTGCGTGGCTCACCTTCACTTGCAGCAGGTTGCGGATTTCGGGGTCGAGCGTGGTTTCCCAGAGCTGTTCGGCGTTCATTTCGCCGAGGCCTTTGTAGCGCTGGATCGAAACGCCTTTGCGGCCGGCGGCTTCGATCGCGTGCAGCAGCGAGAGCGGCCCATGCACCTCAGTCACGTCCTGGCCGCGGCGCAGCGTGGCGCGCCCGGCATAGGTTTCGCGCAGCGCCGGCGCCCGATCGGCGAGACGGCGCGTGTCGGTCGAGGAGAGGAAGAGCGTATCCAGCACCACGCGTTCGGCGACCCCGCGCACGGTGCGTTCCAGCACCAGCGCGCCATCGGGATCGAAGCGGCCGGTCCAGCTGTCTTCGCCCTCTTCGGCGATGACGTTGAGGCGGCGCGCCGCTTCCTGCGCTTCGGCTTCGCCCGCGCCCTGCGCGAACGCGCCGGCGAGCGCAGCGTGCACCAGTACGGCATCGGGTGCGCGCTGGTGCAGGCGCCTGACCAAAGCTTCGACAGCGGCGGCCTCGCGCGCGAGACGCTTTAGGTCATCGCCGGCGATTTGCGCGCCGCCCGCGGTTTCGAGCACCGCGCCGGCCGAACCTTCCTCGATCAAAAAGCTCTCGAACTCGGCCTGATCCTTGAGATAGCGCCCGCCCTTGCCTTTGCTGGCTTTGTAGAGCGGCGGCTGGGCGATGTAGAGATAGCCGCCATCGATCAGCTCCGGCATCTGCCGGTAGAAGAAGGTCAAGAGCAGCGTGCGGATGTGGGCGCCGTCGACGTCGGCGTCCGTCATAATGATGATCTTGTGGTAGCGGAGCTTATTGAGATCGATGTCGCCCTCGCTGCGGCCAATGCCGGCGCCGAGCGCGGTGATCAGCGTGCCGACCTGATCCGATGAGAGCATCTTATCGAAGCGCGCGCGCTCGACGTTGAGGATCTTGCCGCGGAGCGGCAGCACGGCTTGATAGTCGCGGTTGCGGCCTTGCTTGGCGGAGCCGCCGGCGGAATCGCCCTCGACGATAAAGAGCTCGGACTTGGCCGGGTCCTTTTCCTGGCAGTCGGCGAGCTTGCCGGGCAGCGAGGCGACATCGAGCGAGGACTTGCGGCGCATTTCGCGCGCCTTGCGCGCCGCTTCGCGCGCGGCGGCGGCCTGCACGATCTTGCCCATCACGGTCTTGGCGTGGCCTGGGTTTTCTTCGAACCATTGCGCGAGCGCATCGCCCATTAGGTTCTCGACCACGGGGCGGACTTCGCTGGAGACCAGTTTTTCCTTGGTTTGCGAGGAAAATTTGGGGTCCGGCACTTTGACGCTGAGTACGCAGGTGAGGCCTTCGCGGGCGTCATCGCCCGTGATCTCGACCTTCTCCTTCTTCGCGATTCCCGAGGATTGCATGTAGCTGTTCACCACGCGCGTCAGCGCGCCGCGGAAGCCGGCGAGGTGCGTGCCGCCGTCCTTCTGCGGGATGTTGTTGGTAAAGCAGAGCGTAGTTTCGTGATAGCCGTCGTTCCACTGCATCGAGGCTTCGACGGTAATGCCGTCCTTCTCGCCGATGACGTAGATCGCTTCGGGGATGAGCGGTGAGCGTGAGCGGTCGAGGTGCGCGACGTAAGCCTTGACGCCGCCTTCGTAGAAGAGCGTTTCCTCGAACGGCTCGGGGCCACGCAGATCCTTGAAGATGATGCGCACGCCGGAATTGAGAAAGGCGAGCTCGCGCAGGCGGTGCTCGATCGTCTTGCGATCGTATTCGGTCATGGTGAAGGTGCGCGGGGAAGCTAGGAAGCGCACGGCCGTGCCACGCTTGGGCTTGCCGTCCACCAGTGGTGCGTCACCAACCACCGCGAGCGGGGTTTCGGCGTCGCCGTTGCGGAAGCGCATGTAGTGCTCTTTGCCGCCACGCCAGATACGCAGGTCGAGCCACTCCGAGAGCGCGTTGACGACCGAGACACCGACGCCGTGCAGGCCCCCGGAGACCTTGTAGGAGTTCTGGTCGAACTTCCCGCCGGCGTGGAGCTGGGTCATGATCACTTCGGCGGCGGAAACCCCCTCCTCGTGGTGGATATCCGTTGGGATGCCGCGCCCGTCGTCGGTGATCTCGGCGCTGCCGTCGGCGTGCAAAATCACCTGCACATTCTTGGCGTGGCCAGCCAGCGCCTCGTCGATCGCATTATCGACCACCTCGTAAATCATGTGATGGAGGCCGGACCCGTCGTCCGTATCCCCAATATACATCCCCGGCCGCTTCCTGACGGCG
>JAEYPY010000108.1 GCA_023410295.1 Pseudomonadota bacterium
GTCGATCCGCGCTGCGGCCGCCGCGGGGGGGGTCTTGGCGGCGTGTGCGCGGCGGCGCGGGCGCACGAAATAAAGCAGCTGGTGCACGATGAGGGCCGCGAGCAGCGGCACGGCGAGACGATGCGCCAGCATCATGGCAAGGCCCGCAGCGGCAGTGATCAGCGCGCCAGCGAAGAGCCACCAGGGACGGTTGCGGTCAGTCTCAGCCAGTTCCTCGGCGGCTTCGGTGCTCTCGCCGAACTCGGCGTTGAAGCTGCGCACGGCCTCGCCGAACTTGGCCATGCTCGGCGTGATGCGCGCCCAGAACCACATCTGGCGCGCCATAAAGAGCCCGCCGATCAGGTAAAGCACGCCGAAGATGCGCAGCACCCAGGTCGCGATCTCGATGAAGATCACGCGGCTTGTTTGTCCCAGTACGCGCGGTCGGCGCCGTCGATGACGAGGATGAGCAAGCCGACGATGAAGACGATGGCGAGGAGCGCCACTTGCGCAGCGGGGGCGCCGAGATCGGCGAGCACCGCTTGCGGCTGCATGTAGACGTTGGGATCGATGCCCTGCACGGTGGCGACGAGGCCATCATGCTGGGCCATGGCCCAGCGCCCGCCATAAAGGGCAAAGCCGATGAGCCAGGTCCAGAAACCTTGCGTGCGGCGCATCAGGCGAATGGCGGAGATCAGAAAGAAGAGCCCTGCCCCGGCCAGCATGGCGACATCGATCCAGCCGGCTTCGCTCGCGCCCGTGCCAGCAGCTTGCGCCTGCACGTCCTGCACCTGCGCCAGCGGCGGTGTGTAGCCGGCGATGAGCCCGGCGGCGCCCAGCGCACCCAGGAAGCTCAGCAGCACCAAAGCCAGCAGCACCAGAATGGACGGCCAGCGCAAAATAAAGGTCATGGGGTCCCCTCCCATGCCGCCTCTCCGGACGGCGGCGGCGATCCTATCCGGCTCATTGCGGATCGCCAATGGCCGCACGGAAATGCGTTTGCTTTCAGAGCTCTTCTTTTCGGCGAGTGTGATCCCTAAGCTGCGTCCGCGGAGGGACTGGCGATGATGTGGATGGGATTGGTGAGCGCCTGGTGCGCGCTGGGCATGGCGGCGATGTTCGCCGTGAACGCCTATTTCCAGTTCGCGACCGGCGTCAGCGGCTGGATCTACGCGGGCGTCGCGCTGCTGCTGGGGATCGGCGGCTTTCGCACCCTGCGCAAGATGTCGGGCGGCTTGCGGCTGCTGGCGGGCGCGTGGGGCGTGACGGCCGGCCTGCTGATGTTGCCGCTGACGGTGACGCGCGGGCCGCTTTCGCTCGGCGAGTGGGTGTTCCTGGCGATTGCGCTCGCGGGCCTGACGCTGACGGTGCTGCACCAGGAAGCGAAGAAGGCTTAAGCGAACGCGAGCACCGGATAGGCGATCGCGTTCGAGAGGCCGTGCAGCAGCCAGCTTGGCGCGATCGAGCCGTTGCCGACGCGCTCGTTGAGCCAAGCCATGATCCAGCCGCCGCCGCCGGTGACGAGAAAGAACGCGCCGGCGATCAGCGGATCGAACTTCGGGCCGCCGGGTACGAGAAAGATCAGCATGTGCACGGCGCCGAACAGCACGGCGTGAAGCGTGTTGCCGGTTACGAAGCCAAGCCCGTTGATCAGCCGCTTGGCGATGAGGCCGCGGAAGAAAATCTCTTCCGAGAGCGAGGTCTTGATAAAAGCGACGAGCAGGATCTGGCCGATGACGTCGCCGCTCAGCCCTTGGTCGCGCATATGACCCGCGATGGTGTTGGGGCCGGCCGCGAGATTGCGCAGCTCCGGGATCATGAAGAGCGCAAGTGTCGACGGCACGAGGATCAGCGCGGCGGCGAGCGCCCATAGCATGGCGCTGGGGTTGGGCCGGATGAGGCCGACATAAGCCCAGAAGCTCGCGCGCTTGCGGGCGAAGATGAGCCACACGACCAGCGCGACGATGAGCACGATCGCGAGCTGAAACGCGGTGTTGATGGTCTCTTGCAGCATGCCCGCCTCCTCCGCGCCGGACAGCTTATCCACATCGATCCGCGCGCGAAACACGCAACAAGGCTTCGTTAACCATCGTTGTTTGCGCGGGCGGGGCGAATGGAGATCGCCCGATGCAGGTCAACAAGCTTCGCTTCGCCAATCCCGCCGATGGTCTCGTTCCGGCCGGGCGCTATTTCGAAAAACTCGCGGCCGAACTGCGCGATGAAAATGAGCGCACGGCGCAGCGCCAACGCGTACTAGACGCCCAGGACCGCGAATTGGAGCAGCTTTATCGGCGCGCGTCGGCTTCGCGTTCGAATACGTATGCAGAAGCGCGAGCGATGTGACTCGGTTTAGAGATCGAGCAGCATGCGCTCGGGATCTTCCAGGCCCTCTTTCACGCGCACGAGGAAGGTGACCGCCTCTTTGCCGTCGACGATGCGGTGATCGTAGGAGAGCGCGAGGTACATCATCGGGCGCACCACGACTTGCTTGTCGACGACGACCGGGCGCTCCTGGATCTTGTGCATGCCGAGGATGCCCGATTGCGGCGCGTTGAGGATCGGCGTCGACATCAGTGAGCCATAGACGCCGCCATTGGAGATGGTGAAAGTCGCACCCTGCAGATCTTCGAGCTTCAATTGGCCATCGCGCGCCTTCAGCCCGAGTTCGCCGATCTCGCGCTCGATCTCGGCCATCGACTTGTGATCGGTGTCGCGCACGACCGGCACGACGAGGCCGCGATCGGTCCCCACGGCGATGCCGATATCGTAGTAATTCTTGTAGATGATGTCGTCGCCGTCGATCTCGGCGTTGACGTTCGGAATCTCTTTCAGCGCCGCGACGCAGGCCTTCACGAAGAAGCTCATGAAGCCGAGCTTCACGCCGTGCTTGCGCTCGAAGCTTTCCTTGTACTTGTTGCGCGCCGCCATGATGGCCGACATGTCGGCCTCGTTGAACGTGGTCAGCATCGCCGCGCTGTTCTGCGCTTCCTTGAGGCGGCGAGCGATGGTGCGGCGAAGACGCGTCATCGGCACGCGCTCTTCGCGTTCGCCGACCACGCGCGCGGTTAGCGTTTGCTGCGGCTGCTGCGCGGAGGCGCGCTGCACTTGGGTTTGCTGCGGCGATTCTTGTTGTTGGCCGCGACCTTCGATGATCGCGAGCGCGTCGGATTTGGTGAGGCGCCCGTCCTTGCCGCTGCCGCTCATGCCGGCGACATCGACGCCGGCTTCGGCGGCGATGCGCTGCACCGAGGGCGGCGCTTGCTTGGCGGGGCCGTCGCCAACGGGCTGCGCTTGCTGTTGCGGCTTCGGAGCGGGCGCCGCTTGCTTCGGCGGCTCTGGCGCCTTGGCCGGCTCGCTCTTCGCAGCTTGCGCCCCTGCCCCGCCCATGCGGCCGAGGATGGCGCCGATGCCGACGTTCGTGCCTTCGGGCGCGATAATCTCGCTCAACACGCCCGCTTCCGGCGCGGAGACTTCGACGGAGACCTTGTCGGTTTCCAGCTCGACCAGCGTCTCGTCCTTCTTCACGGCGTCGCCGGCCTTCTTCATCCACTTGGCGACGGTGGCTTCAGTCACGCTCTCGCCCAAGGTTGGCACGACGATATCGGTCATCACTTCGCTCTCAGTTCGTTGGTGCGCGCACTCACATACACGCCGCGCAGGGAATATCCACTTCGTCCTTTGGGACGCGCCCTACCCGAGCGCGTCCTCCAGGAAACGCTCCAGTTCCTTCAAGTGCTTCGACATGTGGCCCGCGGCGGTCGAGGCGCTGGCGGGGCGGCCGGCGTAGCGTGCACGCTTGGCCTCGACGTCGAGCTTGTCGAGCGTGAGTTCGATCCACGGCTCGGCGAAGGTGTAGCCGCCCATGTTCTTCGGCTCTTCCTGGCACCAGACCAACTCGGCCTGCGGGAAGCGCGCGAGTTCGTGCATCAGCGACTTCATCGGCCAGGGATAAAGCTGCTCCAGGCGCAGGATATAGACATCGTCGCGGCCGCGCTTTTCGCGCTCGTCCAAGAGATCGTAATAGACCTTGCCCGAGCAGAGGATGACGCGGCGGATTTCGCTGTCGGCTTTGAGCTTCAGCGTCGTGTTGCCGTTGCCGAGCTGGGCATCGTCCCAGAGCACGCGGTGGAACGAAGTGCCTTCCGCCATGTCGGCGAGCGCGGACATCGCCTTCTTGTGGCGCAGCAGCGATTTTGGCGTAAACACAATGAGCGGCTTGCGGAAATCGCGGTGCATTTGCCGGCGCAGCGCGTGGAAGTAATTGGCCGGGGTCGTGCAATTGACGACCTGGATGTTGTCTTCCGCGCATTGCTGCAGGAAGCGCTCCATGCGCGCCGAAGAGTGTTCTGGGCCCTGGCCTTCGTAGCCGTGCGGCAAGAGCATGACGAGCCCGGACATGCGCAGCCACTTGCGTTCGCCGGAGGTGATGAACTGATCGATCACCACCTGGGCGCCGTTCACGAAATCGCCGAACTGCGCTTCCCAGAGTGTCAGCGTTTTCGGATCGGAGAGCGTGTAGCCGTATTCAAAGCCCAGCACCGCTTCTTCGGAGAGAAGCGAATCGATGACTTCGTAATGCGCCTGGCCTGAGCGGATGTTGTTGAGCGGGGTGTAGCGCTCTTCGGTCTGCTGATGGATGAAATGCGAGTGGCGCTGGCTGAAGGTGCCGCGCGCGGAATCCTGGCCGGAGAGGCGGACGTTGAAGCCTTCGTCGAGCAGCGTGCCGAAGGCCAGGTGTTCGGCCAGCGCCCAATCGACGCCCTGCCCTTCCTCGATCGCCTTGCGGCGGTTCTCGATCACGCGCTGCACGGTTTTGTGCATCTCGAAGTCTTGCGGCAGCTCGGTGATGCGCCGGCCGATTTCGCGCAGCTTGTCCAGCGGCGCTTCGGTGCGGCCGCGGCGATCGTCGTCCGCCGGCAGCGTGAAGCCGGCCCAGACGCCGTCGAGCCAATCGGCCTTGTTGACACGATAAGCTTTGCCAGCCTCGAACTCGCGGTCGAGGAACGTGTTGAAGTCGGCCGCCCAGCCTTCGATCTCATCGTCGCTGACGAGGCCTTCGCCGACGAGGCGCTTGCGATAGATTTCCAGCGTGGTCGGCTGATCTTTGACACGCCGATACATGATCGGCTGAGTCATGGTCGGGTCGTCGCCTTCGTTGTGGCCGAAGCGGCGATAGCAGAACATGTCGATGACGACGTCCTTGCCGAAGAGCTGGCGATACTCGGTCGCCACCTTGGCGGCGAACACGACGGCCTCCGGATCGTCGCCGTTTACGTGGAAGATCGGCGCCTGCACCATCAGCGCGACGTCGGATGGATACGGGCTTGAGCGAGAGAAGTGCGGCGCGGTGGTGAAGCCGATCTGGTTGTTGATGATGAAGTGCATGGCGCCGCCGGTGCGATAACCACGCAGACCCGAGAGCGCGAAGCACTCCATGACAACGCCCTGCCCCGCAAAAGCGGCGTCCCCGTGGATGAGCAGCGGCATGACGCGCGAGCGCAGCTGCGCCAGCGCTTCGCCTTCTTCGGTCCAGTTGGCCCGCAGCGCCTGCTTGGCGCGGGCTTTGCCGAGCACGACGGGATCGACGATCTCGAGGTGCGAAGGGTTCGCTGTGAGCGAGAGGTGGACGTTGTTGCCGTCGAAGCTGCGGTCGCTCGAGGCGCCGAGGTGATACTTCACATCGCCTGAGCCGAGCACGTCGTCGGGCGTGGCCGAGCCGCCTTGGAATTCGTTGAAGATCGCCTGGTAGGGCTTGCCCATCACCGCGGCGAGAACGTTGAGGCGGCCGCGGTGGGCCATGCCGATGACGATCTCTTCAACGCCGAGCGCGCCGCCGCGCTTGATGATTTGCTCGAGCGCCGGGATCATGGCTTCGCCGCCATCGAGGCCGAAGCGCTTGGTGCCGGGATAGCGCTTGTGCGCGAACTTTTCGAAGCTCTCGGCTTCGATCAGCTTCTTCAGGATCGAGCGTTTGCCTTCGGGCGTGAAGGCGATGGCTTTGTCCGGACCTTCGATGCGCTCTTGGATCCAGCTTTTCTCGGCCGGATCGGTGATGTGCATGAACTCGACGGCGAAGGTGCCGCAATAGGTCCGCTTCAGGATCGCCAGCATCTCGTTGATGGTGGCGGTCTGCAGACCGAGCACGCCGTCGATGAAGATCGGCCGGTCGAGATCATTGGGGCCGAAGCCGTGACTCGCGGGATCGAGTTCGGGCGCGTCCGGACGCTGTTCGATGCCGAGCGGATCGAGCGTGGCGTTGAGGTGTCCGCGGGTTCTGTAGGCGCGGATCATCATCAGTGCGCGGACGCTGTCGCGCGCGGCTTGCTGCACGTCCTGGGTGGAGGCGCCCGGCAGGCGCGCGGCGACCTTTTGTTCGAGCTTGGCGGCTAGGCCGGCCCAATTGCCGTCCAGGAGACGCGTGGTCTCTGTGGTCTGCGGCTGCGCCAGCTCGGCGCGATACCACGAGGGCCCGCGCACGGCGCGGCGCACGGCGCTGGGGTCGTCGCGCACCTGATCGAAAAAGGCGCGCCAGGAGGGATCGACAGAGGTCGGATCGGCCGCGTAACGCGCAGCCATCTCCTCCACGAAAGTCGCATTGGCGCCGTAGAGGAAGGAAGTTTCGAGCAGTGCGGTGTTCGGCAAGCTGCGGGCGTCATCCGCCATGGAACGCTGACCTCTCGGAAAAACGGGCGAGCCAGCAAAGATATAGGTCGCGCCGTCAGGCGGCGCCCCTTCTAATGTGCGTCGGTTAAGGAATGAAGGGATGCGTTGGCGCAGGGCTGCGGCGGGCGCGGCTCCCGCTCATGCCATCACCCCTTCAGCAGGTCCGCCATCGTCCGTCCAAGCGCCGCTGGGTGTGGGGCGACTCTAATGCCGGCGGCTTCCATGGCGGCGATCTTGGACTCTGCGTCGCCCTTGCCGCCGGCGATGATGGCGCCGGCGTGGCCCATGCGGCGGCCCGGAGGCGCGGTGCGGCCGGCGATGAAACCGACGGTCGGCTTCCAGCGGCCCTTTTTCTTTTCGTCGGCCAAGAACTGGGCGGCGTCTTCCTCGGCCGTGCCGCCAATCTCACCGATCATGATGATGGCCTTGGTTTCATCGTCGGCCAGGAACAGTTCCAGCATGTCTATGAATTCCGTGCCCTTGACCGGATCGCCGCCGATGCCGACGGCCGTGGTCTGGCCGAGGCCCTCATTGGTGGTCTGGAACACGGCTTCGTAGGTCAGCGTGCCGGAGCGCGAGAGCACGCCAACGCGGCCCTTGGAGAAAATCTGGCCAGGCATGATGCCGATCTTGCACTCGTCCGGCGTCAGCACGCCGGGGCAGTTCGGGCCGATCAGGCGCGACTTGGAGTTTTCCAGCTTGGCCTTCACCCGCACCATGTCGAGCACCGGGATGCCCTCGGTGATGCAGATGATGAGCGGGATCTCGGCGTCGATCGCCTCTTCGATGGCGGCGGCGGCGCCCGGCGGCGGCACATAGATTACGGTGGCGTCGGCGCCGGCCTTCTCCTTGGCTTCGGCGACGGTGTTGAACACCGGCAGGCCGAGATGCGTCTGGCCGCCCTTCCCCGGCGATACCCCGCCCGTCATCCGGGTTCCGTAGGCGATCGCCTGCTCGGAATGGAACGTGCCGTTCTTGCCGGTGAAACCCTGGCAGATGACCCGTGTGGACGCATTGACGAGAATGGACATTCGGCCCCCGAAGACACGGCGCTCCGCCGCGCGGGAGGTGTTAGCGCACGCATGGGCCGATGCAAACCCTGCGCCGGGAACGCGCGGCAAAGCGCCGTTGTTGTGCCCCTAACACCCCAGCATCGGAGGCCAACAATGCACGAGCGACACCATGGGCGGCGGGACGAGGATCACCGGCGGGCGCGCCACGCAGACGACGGCCGGCGCGAGTGGCGCGAAGAGGATCGCCGCGCGCGGGATTACGATTACGACACCGCGTGGGACCGTCACGGGCGCAGCGGCCATGACATCTATGTGCGCGAGGGCGACCGCCACGCCATGCACGCCGACGAGCATGACAGGCACCATGACCACCGCCGCAGGGACGCAATGGATGAAGACGGCGGCGATCGTCCGTGGACCGACCGCGCCGCCGATGGCGTGAAGGCGCTATTCGGCAGCGAGCGCGCTGAACGCCGCTTGCGGCACGATCGCGCCGACGATCGCTACGAAGACCGCCGCGACATGCGCCGGCGGCATGATTTCCGCGGCGTCGGCCCGCGCGCGCGTCACGATGAAGACGACGAACTGAAAGAGACTATCTGTCAGCTCTTGGAAGACGATCCTGAACTCGATGCGTCCGACATCGTGGTGCGGGTGATCGACAACGAGGCGATCCTCGACGGCACCGTGCGCAAGAAGCATGACGCGGAGCTGGCGTATCAGCTGGCGCGCGAAGTGCCCGGCGTCATTCATGTGCGCGAACGGCTACGCATCGGCCGCGACCGCGACGACCGCGTGCGCCGCGCCACCGTTGGCATGGGCTACGAAGAAGGCCGGCCGCGCCGCCGCCGCGAGTGGCGGAGTTGAACGGCGGTAATCGCTAGCGCCGCGGCTGACGCGACGATAAGCTCCCCTTCCACAACAAGTGGAGGGGGAGATGAGATCGTGGCTCGCACTGGCGGCGCTGGCGCTCCTTGCCGCGTGCGCATCGTCTCAGCCGAAAACATTCACGGGCACGTTTGCGCCGCCGGCAGCGGGATCGCGCATACTCGTGATGACGCCGGATGTGCAGCTCGCATTGCTTCCGGCGGCCGGCATGCCCGAGCCGCGGGAGGATTGGTCCCGCTCCGGGCGCGATAATCTCGCCCGCGCGCTGGCGGCGCGCATCGGGCGCGAAGGCCATGCCGCAAGCGCGCTCGATCCGACCACGGCAATGGAGGGCCGCGTCGGGCAAATCATTCGCCTGCACGACGCGGTTGGCACATCGATCTTGGCCGTCAACTATGGCGGCGTGAATTTGCCGACGCGGCGCGACAATTTCGAATGGACGCTGGGGCCCGGCGTGCAAGAGCTCGCGAGCGCGCACAACGCGGATTATGCGCTGTTCGTCACCGCGCGCGGTTCTTATGCAAGCTCAGGGCGCGTGGCGGCGATGGTGGGTCTCGCCGTGCTGGGCGTTGGCGTGCCGTTGGGTGGGCAACAGGCGTTTGCTTCGCTGGTCGATCTGCGCACCGGCAATGTGATCTGGTTCAACGTTGCGGTGGCGTCGCCGAACCAGGATATGCGCGAAGCGCCAGGTGCGGCGAGCTTCGTCAACACACTGCTTGAGGATGCGCCGCTATGAAACGCGCGGCGCTCGCGGGACTGATGCTGGCGTGCGTTGGCGCGAGCGCGCTGGCGCAGACGAGCCCTCCCCCGCCTTCACGCGAACGCCCGGCGGAGAATACCGACGAAGGCGGCTTGTGGGGATTGTCCGACCGCGCCGAGGCGGCGGCGCGCGCTTCGGGCCAGATCGAGCGCGATGAAGCGCTGAACGCTTATCTGCGCGAAGTCGCATGCCACGTGGCGGCGCAGTATTGCGGCGATGTGCGGCTCTACGTGATGAACCGGCCGTTTTTCAACGCGTCAATGGCGCCGAACGGCTACATGGAAGTGTGGTCGGGGCTTTTGCTGCGCGCGGAGGATGAAGCGCAGGTCGCGTTCGTGCTGGGACACGAGGTGACGCACTATGCCGAGCGCCATTCGCTGGACATGCTGCGCACGGTGCGCGGACGCGCGACAGCGGCGCTGATCCTTTCGGTCGGCGCATCCGCCGCGGGCGCGGGCTATGCGGGCGATCTCATTTATCTCGGCACGCTCGCCAGCGTGTTCGGCTTCTCGCGCGAGAAGGAAGAACAAGCCGATCGCATCGGCTTTCAGCATGCGGCGACGGCCGGCTATGACGTCAATGCCGGCGCGCGCATCTGGATGAACTTGATCGCCGAGACGCGCGCATCGGATAATCCCGACGTGCGGCGGCGCGAAACGCGGGCGAGCATCTTTGCGACGCACCCGGTTTCGAGCAATCGCGTGGAATCGCTGCAGACATACGCAAGCCAGCGCGGCCCAGGCGGCGAAACGCACCGCGAGCGCTATCGCGCGGTTATCAGGCCGTTCCTGGATCCTTGGCTGCGTGCGGAGTTGAGGCGGCGCGATTTCGGCCAGACGCTGCTGATCCTGGAACGGCTCGGCGCGCACGGAGAAGATCTCGGCGTCGTTGAATATTATCGCGGCGAGGTGCACCGCCTGCGCCGCGGCGAAGGCGACCGCGTGCAGGCGCGCACGCACTATCTCGCGGCGACTGCACACGCGGATGCGCCGGCGGCGGCGTGGCGCGAGCTAGGTGATCTTGCGCTGCGCGACAACAACAACGCTGAGGCAGCACAGTACTTCACGACCTATCTCGAGCGCGCGCCGGAGGCGGAAGACCGTGCGCTGGTGGAAGCGCGGCTGGCGCAGCTGCAAGGGGGAGCGCAATAATGATGATGACGCGGCGAGGTTTGCTGCTGAGCGCGGGCGCGGCGGCGCTTCTTTCGGCGTGCGCGAGTTCAAGCGGCGAAGTGACGGGCGCTTATTCGCGCGTCGGCACGTTCAATGTCGCGTTCGCGCGGCCTTGGTCGGACATTACCTTCATGCTGCCCAACCGACCGCGCAACATGCGCTTGCTTTCGGTCGATGGCCCCCTGCTCAACCGCCTTTATCTCGCCTCGCTTGAGCCGGGTGAATCGCTGCTCCGGCCGCGCGATCGCGCCACGCCGATCCCGGTTTATCGGAGTGATATGAGCGACACCGAGCTGGTGGAGTTCGTCGTCGATTGCGTGGCGGTGGAGTATCAGTCGCCGGAAGCGAGCGCGCTCAGGCCGCAAGCTTTCGCCGGCGCGCCGGGCGTGCGCTTCGATGTCGGCGCGCAGACGGCGGAGGGGCTCAACATATCAGGCACGGCGCGCGCCGCGCGCGCGGGCGAGCGCTTGCACCTGATGCTGTTCCTCGCGCCAAGCGAGCACTATTACGGCGCGATGCTGCCGGAGGTGGAGACGATCTTCGCGGGGGCTACGGCGGCGACGTAGCGGCTTGGACCGCGCATTTTCAGACGCGCATGATGTTCAACCGACAGATGCGGGCCTGAACCGCGGTCCAAGATCACCCCATCTTAAAAGCGTTGAGCTTGTTGCCGTCCGGGTCGCGGAAATAGGCGGCGTAGAAGCTGTCGCTGCGCGGGCCGGGCGGGCCTTCGCACTTGCCGCCGTGGGCGAGCGCGATCTCGTAGACGCGCTTGATCTGGTCTTCGTCCTTGCACTCGAGCGCAACCATGACGCCGTTGCCGACGCTTGCAGCGTTGCCGTCGAACGGCTTGGTGAGACCGATGCCGGCGCCGCCGCCGGGCGTGCCCCAGGCGATCGCGCCCGGCCATTCCATCATGCGGCCGGTGCCGAGTTCTTTGGCGATGGCGTCATAGAATTTGGCGCCGCGTTCGAGATCGTTGGTGCCGAGCGTGACGTAGCCGATCATTCATTCCCTCCCTATGGCCGCTGGTTCAGGTATGACCAACACGACAGTAAGGCAGTCAACGAGATAACGGCAGCCCATGGGATCAAGGCGAAGCGACCCCTACACGCCGCAGCAGTATCGCAATCGCCCACGGCGCCGAGAATCACGAATAGCCAGATCGCGGCTAGCGCGGCCAACACAAACTTGATCGCAGTTTTACCCGCTCGCCGCGAAAGACGTTCTTGCGCGATCCATGGCGCCATCACGAGGGCATACCACCCGCCAAGAAACACGGCGACGTACAGCAAGAACTCAATCAACGTTACCCCTTCACGGCCTTCACGATCTTCCGCGCGGCGTCTTCGAGGTCATTGGCGCTGATGACGTTGAGGCCGCTTTCGTCGATGATCTTTTTGCCGAGTTCGACGTTGGTGCCTTCCAGACGCACCACCAGCGGCACTTGCAGGCCGACTTCCTTCACCGCGGCGATCACGCCTTCGGCAATAACATCGCACTTCATGATGCCGCCGAAAATGTTGACGAGGATGCCTTTCACCTTCGGGTCGGCGGTGATGATCTTGAACGCGGCCGTGACCTTCTCTTTGCTGGCGCCGCCGCCGACATCGAGGAAGTTCGCGGGCTCGGCGCCGAACAGCTTGATGATGTCCATCGTCGCCATGGCGAGGCCGGCGCCGTTGACCATGCAGCCGATGTCGCCGTCGAGCGCGATGTAGGCGAGATCGTACTTCGAGGCTTCGATCTCCTTTTCATCCTCTTCGCCGAGGTCGCGGAGATCCGCCCATTCCGGGTGACGGAACGAGGCGTTGGAATCGAAGCTCACTTTGGCGTCGGCGCAGACGAGTTTGTTGTCTTCAGTGACGATCAGCGGATTGATCTCGAGCATCGACATGTCGCTCTTCACGAACGCGTCGTAGAGCTTGGCGACGAGATCGTTGCACTGCGCGGCGAGATCGCCGGAGAGGCCAAGTGCTTGCGCGATCTTGGCGGCGTCAGCGGTGGTCGGGCCCGTCTTAGGATCGATGGCGACGGTGGTGATCTTCTCGGGCGTGTCGTGCGCGACTTCTTCGATGTTCATGCCGCCGGCTTCGCTCGCGACGAAGGCGACGCGGCCGGTTTCGCGATCGACCAGGGCGGAGAGGTAGAACTCCTTGGCGATCTTCATGCCTTCTTCGATGTAGATGCGCTTGACGACGCGGCCGGCCTCGCCGGTTTGCAGCGTCACCAGCGTGTGGTTCAGCATCTGCTGCGCGAAGAGGCCCACGTCCTCCGGCTTGAAAGCGATGCGCACGCCGCCCTTTTCACCTGCCTCGACTTCCTTGAACTTGCCCTTGCCGCGGCCGCCGGCGTGGATCTGGCTCTTCACCGCCCAGACCGAGCCGCCGAGCTTGGCCGCCGCATCCACGGCTTCCTCGGCGGTAAACGCGGGATAGCCGCGCGGCACGGCGACGCCGAAGCTCTTAAGGACAGCTTTGCCTTGGTATTCGTGGATGTTCATGAGCGGTCAGATCCCCTGGTTTCGCGGACCCGATTAGCCGATCAGACCCCAGAACGAAAGCGCCGCCCCTGCGG
>JAEYPY010000114.1 GCA_023410295.1 Pseudomonadota bacterium
AGCTAATGCTCTACCAGGCTGAGCTACACCCCGACTTGGGCGGTCCTGTGCCACGCGGCGGGCGCGCCCGCAACGGATCAGCGCGGCAAAATGCGGTGACGGACGCGGTCGCCGGGGCGGATGCCGAGCGCTTCGGCGCGGCCGGCCTTGATTTCCAGCACCGCGCGCGTGGGGCCGATCGAGGGTACCGGGGCGTCGGAATAGGGCGTGGTGTGGTCGGCGATGTTGAGGATGCGCCCGTCCGAGCCTATGAAAATGATGTCGAGCGAGAGCGGGGTGTTGCGCATCCAGAAGACGGCGCGCTCGCGTTCGGGGAAGTCGAACAGCATGCCGCGGTCATCCGGGAGGGTTTCGCGGTACATGAGGCCGTGATTGCGCTCGGCTTCGTCGTCGGCGATCTCGACATTGAGCCGCACCGGGCCGTTGGTGGTCTCGACGATAAGCTCCTCGGTCGGCGCGTTGGGGCCGATGCTGGCGCCGCTTTCCGCGTTCACTGGCGCACACGCGCCCAGGGAGATGACAGCGCCCAGAAATGCTGCGCGAACGAGATTGGTCCAAGCCATGCTCTTAGCCCTTTCGGGCGGTGTCTTAGCATGCAGGCGGCGGCGGGAAAGTGGCAGGCCCTAGGGGAGTCGAACCCCTCTTTTCAGGTTGAAAACCTGACGTCCTAACCGATAGACGAAGGGCCCGCGGAACCGCATGGGAACGCGGGGAGGCCGCGATATATAGGCGTGCGCCGGGGCTGGCAAGCCGCCGATGCGCGTTCCCGCTCAACCGGCGTAGGCGCTCCGGACCGGGCCTTCGGCGCCGTCAGTTTCCCCAAGGGCTGCCTCCAGATCGCGCAGGTATGTGGCGCTGGCTTCGAGGTGGATGGGCGTAAGCATGAGATGGAGCGCCTTGGGCTCGACGAGGGCGCCGGTGATCCAGCCTTTGTGGTGGAGCTTGCCGAGCAGCGCGAACGTGTCGGCCTTGGGGTGCGCGAAGGCGACGATGCCGAGCTGCGGGCGGCCGAGCATTTCGAAGCCGAGGCGGTGGACGCCGGCCTCAATCTTCTCGCGCGCGGCGGTCACCATGGCTTGCTTCTGGCGATAGCCCTCGACGCCGAGGAAATGAATCACCGCCCACGCCGCGGCGATGGCGCCGCCTGGGCGCGTGCCGGCAAGCGTCGGCGTGATCATGCGGCCGAGCGGCCAGGGGCCGGCGTCGAACGGCATGAATTCTTTGAGCGCTTCGCTGCGGAAGAAGACGGTGGAAGCGCCTTTGGAGGCGTAGCCATACTTGTGCAAGTCGCCTGAGATCGAGCGCACGCCAGACACGGCGAAATCAAACGGCGGCAGCTCGGCGCCGTTCATGCGCACGAACGGCGCAAGATAGCCGCCAACGCAAGCATCGACGTGGAGCCAGAGATTCTTGCGCTCGGCGAGTGCGCCGAGTTCTGCGATCGGATCGATGAGACCGAACGGAAAGCAGGGCGCGGAGCCGACGATCATGATGGTGTTTTCATCGGCCGCGGCTTCGATGGCGGCGGGATCGGCGAGATAATCCTTGAGCGGCGTGCGGCGCACGTCGAGGTCCATCATCATGCCGGCCTTGTCGAACGCGGGATGCGCCGAGAACGGGACGACGATGTTGGCTTGGCCTTTCTGACCGCGCGAGCGCGCGTAGTCCCGCGCGGCTTTGACGGCCATGACAATGGAATCTGTGCCGCCGCTGGTCATGGCGCCGGCCGCGCCTTGCGGTGCGTTCAAGAGCTGGAGGCCGAAGGCGACGACTTCGCGCTCCATCTGCGCGAGGCTCGGAAAGGCGGCGGGGCCGAGGCCATTCTCTTCGGAGAACATAGCGTAAGCTGTTTTCTTCACGCGCTCGACCTCTTCGCCGGCGTTGAAGATGTAGATCGCGGTTTTGCCCTCGCGCCATTTGACGTCGCCGGCGCCAAGCTCGCGCATGCGCGCTTCGATGGCTTCCCAGGCCATGCCTTTTTCAGGGAATGAAGTGGTGCTCATGGGGGCGTTGTAGCCGCTTTGCGGCGCGCTGCTCCACGAAAAAGCGCCGCGCTCCGATGGACCGCGGCGCTCTCTCCTCAGAAGCTGATCCTGTTACGGATAGGGTTCGCCGTTCTCGTAGAAATAGCGGCCCGATTGCGGGTCGTAGAAATAGTAGCGGCCGGTGCGCTGGTCGTAGCGCTCCCGCCGATTATCGACGGCGCCGCAGCGGCCTTCTTCGCGGCAGCCGAGATACCAGCCGAGCGCGCCGCCGGCGACGGCGCCGATCGCGGCGCTGCCTGCGTCTTCGCCAAGCACCGCGCCTGCGACAGCGCCGATGCCGGCGCCGGTGGCGGCGCTGCGTTCACTTGGAGTCATGGTTTCGCACGCGCCTAAGGAAAGCGCGGCGGCGAAAATGTAAGGGGCAAAGGCGATGCGCATGACGCTTCCTCCGTGTGTCTCGGAGAATCCAACGTCTCGGCGCGGCGCCCGTTCCGGTAAGAAAAGCGCCGCGTTCCCTTGCGGGCCGCGGCGCTCACTCACCTCAGCGTGATTTCATTACGGATAGGGCTGGCCGTTTTCGTAGAAGTAACGGCCGGACTGCTGGTCGTAGAAGTAATAGCGGCCCGAGCGCTGGTCGTAATATTGGCGCGTATTCACGCGGTCTGCGCCAGCGCCGCAGCCGCCGTCGCGCACGCAGCCGGCATACGCGCCGCCGATGGCACCGATCGCCGCGCCGATCGCGGCGCCGGATTCAGCATCGCCATCGCCGACATTATTGCCGATCACCGCGCCGGCGACGCCGCCGAGAACGGCGCCGGTTGCTGCTCCGCGTTCGGTGTGGCCGGTTTGGGTGCAGCCGGCGGCGAACAACAGCGCGGCCGACGCGAACAGGAATTGACGCATTGGAACTCTCCTTATCGAACTCGGCTGCAAACGCGGCCTTTTGCGGGAGTGTTCCGGAGCGTCTGTGTTACTGTGCGTTATGTGACGCCTTTGTCGCGTAATGCGCGAAGTTCCGCTGAATCGAGCTTAAGCAGCTCGTTCAGAATCTGTTCAGTATCCTGACCAAGCAGCGGCGGCGCGTGCCGCGTCTGCGGCGGCGTTTGGCTCATGCGCAGCGGATTGGCCGCAAGCTTTACTTCGGCGCCATCGGCGCGCGTGGTGGTCTCGACCGCGCCGCGCGCGATGACGTGCGGATCGGCATAGACTTGATCCAGCGTGTTGATGGGCCCGCACGGCACGCCCGCGTCCTCAAGCAGCGTGATCCATTGCGCGGTGCTTTTCGTGGCCATCACTTTGGTGAGCGCCGCGGTGAGCTCGATGCGATTGGTGACGCGCGCTTCATTGCGCGCAAAGCGCGGATCGTCGCAAAGCTTGACGCCTGCCGCGGCGCAGAAGTCGCGAAACTGGCCGTCATTGCCGACGGCGAGAATGATGTGGCCGTCGGCGGTGGCGAGCACCTGGTAGGGCGCGATGGACGCGTGCTGATTGCCGAGGCGCTGCGGCTTCTCGCCGGAGAGCAGATAATTGGCGCCGAGATTGGCGAGCATCGCGATTTGGGAATCGAGCAGCGATGCGTCGATGTGCTGGCCTTGGCCGGTGCGTTCGGCGTGACGGAGCGCGGCGAGGACGGCGACGGTCGCGTACATGCCGGTGAATAGATCGGCGACGGCGACGGCGCTTTTCATCGGTTCGCCCGCGGGCTCGCCGGTGAGGCTCATAAGACCGCCCATGCCTTGGATGATGTAGTCATAGCCGGCGCGCTTGGCGTAGGGGCCGGTTTGGCCAAAGCCGGTGATGGAGCAATAGACGATCGATGGATTGATCGCGGCGATGCTGGCGTAATCGAGGCCGTACTTTTTGAGCCCGCCGGTTTTGAAGTTTTCGACCAGGATCTGGCAGTGCGGAACGAGCCGTCGCACGAGGTCTGCGCCTTCGGGCTTGGCGAAGTCGATGGTGACCGAGCGCTTATTGCGGTTGGCGGCGAGGTAATAGGCAGCGTCGCCTTGCGAGCCGTCGGGCTTGGCGGTGAAGGGCGGACCCCAGTGGCGGGTGTCGTCGCCCGCGCCAGGTCTTTCGATCTTGACCACCTCGGCGCCGAGATCGCCAAGCAATTGCGTCGACCATGGACCGGCGAGGACGCGTGAGAGGTCCAGAACGCGGACGCCAGAGAGGGCGGCCGGGGAGTTGGATGTTTCCGTCATGGGTGTTTATCGCCGCCTGCTTGCCCTGCGTCTAAGGCCTCGTTAGAGCGGCCCCATGAGCGAAGTCAAAACGCCAGTGGCGACGGGCGGGTGCCAGTGCGGCGCCGTGCGCTATGCGCTCTATGTCCCGCCGCAGAATTCCCATGTCTGCCATTGCCGCATGTGCCAGCGGGCGACGGGCGGGGTGTTCGCGGCGCTCGCGGGCGCGCCGAAGAGCGAGATCGAATGGACCAAGGGCGAGCCCGCGTTCTTCGCCAGCTCCAATCTCGCCAAGCGCGGCTATTGCCGCGATTGCGGCACGCCGCTGTCGTTTAGCTACGATCTGCCGGAGGCGCGCTTCTACGTCACGATCGGCTCGCTGGATGATCCCAACGCGGCGCCGATCGTCATGCAGTACGGCGTCGAGAGCCGGCTCGACTGGGTGAAGTTCTGCGAGGACGTGCCGGCGGAGAAAACCGGCGAAGACCCGAAGGCGGCCGCGTTCTTCAAGACCTTGCAGAGCCACCAAGGGTGAGACGGCGCCACCGACTGCGCTCGCGCGTGCGGGCGCTCTATTTCGGGCACGGTCAATCGGCGATCCGGTTTCAAGGATTGCTGCTCGTCCTCGATCTTCTGATCATCGGCTTTTTCATTGGCAGCCAGTTTATCGTCGAGCAGCCATGGTTCTGGATCGTCGACGCGGCGATCGGCATCTTTCTGCTGATCGATCTCGCGGCGCGGCTGTTCGCGCTCGGCACGTTGAAGCGCTGGCTGAAATACCCGACGACGTGGGTCGACCTCATCGTGCTGGCGACGTTGCTATTCCCGCACGTGCTCTACAATTGGGGTTTCCTGCGCATCCTGCGGCTGTGGACGCTGGTGCAGAGCGAGCGCTTCTGGAACGTGCTCGCGCGCGGCAAGTGGGATGACACCTACGTCGAGGACATCACAAAGGCGGTGACGACGCTGGTCGTTTTCATCTTCCTGGCGGCCGGCGCGACGCAGGCCTTCTTCCTGCACGACCATCCCGGGCTCAACAACTTCGTGGATGCGGTCTATTTCGTCGTCACCTCGCTGACGACCACCGGTTACGGCGACATCACCCTGGATACCGCGGGCGGGCGGCTCTTCATGGTGGCGCTGATGATTACCGGCATCAGCCTCTTCTTTTCGATCGCCCAGAAGGTGTTCGCGCCGCAGCAGAAGATCATCGGCTGCCCCGGCTGCGGCCTCGACCGGCACGATCTCGACGCCCGCCATTGCAAGAGCTGCGGAGAAGCGCTGCCGGCGCCCTTGCGCGGACGCGCGCGGATCGCCAGAGGAGTGCGCAAGAAGGGGCGGTTAGCTCAGCGGTAGAGCGTCTCGTTTACACCGAGAGGGTCGGGGGTTCGATCCCCTCACCGCCCACCATCCTACGCTCGCGGCAGCGCGCGTAGGATGTCCTCCGAAGCCTTGGCGTAGGAGGACTGTTTCTCCCACGTGCGAGCTTCGGATGGCAGACCATCTTCGCTGCGTGAAGCGCGCGTAGGATGTCCTCCGAAGCCTTGGCGTAGGAGGACCTGTACGTCCCATCCGCGAGCTTCGAATGGCAGGCCATCCTACTAAAACAAAACGGGCCGGAGATTGCTCTCCGGCCCGCTTGTTCGCGCAAGGCTTGGATCAGGCCTTGTAGTACATGTCGAATTCGACCGGGTGCGGGTGGGTCTCGAAGCGGTCGAGTTCTTCCTTTTTGAGATCGATGTAGGCGTCGATCATGTCCTCGGTCATGACGCCGCCCTTCATCAGGAAGTCGCGATCGCGGTCGAGCGCAGTGAGCGCTTCGCGCAGGCTTGCGGCGACGGTGGGTACGTCCTTCAGCTCTTCCGGCGGCAGATCGTAGAGATTCTTGTCGAGCGGCTCGCCCGGATGAATCTTCTTCTCGATGCCGTCGAGGCCCGCCATCAGCAGCGCGACGTAGGTGAGATACATGTTGCCCGCCGGATCGGGGAAGCGGACTTCGACGCGCTTGGCTTTCGCGCCGGTGCCATGCGGAATGCGGCACGAGGCGGAGCGGTTGCGCGCGGAATAGGCGAGCAGCACCGGCGCTTCGTAGCCGGGCACAAGGCGCTTGTAGGAATTGGTGGTCGAGTTGGCGAAGGCGTTGATGGCCTTGGCGTGCTTGATGATGCCGCCGATGTAGTAGAGGCAGGTTTCGCTCAGATCAGCGTAGCGGTCGCCGGCGAAGGTGTTATTGCCGCCCTTCCAGATCGACATGTGCACGTGCATGCCCGAGCCGTTGTCCTTGAAATAGGGCTTCGGCATGAAAGTCGCCGACTTGCCGTAGGACGCGGCCACCTGGTGGATGATGTACTTATAGAGGTTCATGTTGTCGGCCATGCGCGTCAGCGTGTTGAACTTGAGGCCAAGTTCGTGCTGCGCGGGCGCGACTTCGTGGTGGTGCTTTTCCGGATTGAGGCCGAGCTGACCCATGATTTCAAGCATCTCGCCGCGCATGTCCTGCAGCGAGTCGATCGGCGGCACCGGGAAGTAGCCGCCCTTCGGCCCCGGACGGAAACCGGAATTGCCGCCTTCGTATGGCTTGTTTGAATTGACAGGCAGTTCGGTGGAGTCGAACGAATAGCCGGTGTTCCACGGATCGGTGGACCAGCGCACGTCGTCGAACACGAAGAACTCGGCCTCGGGGCCGAAGTACGCGACTTCGCCAGCGCCTGATGATTTGACGTAGGCTTCGGCCTTCTTGGCGATCGAACGGGGATCGCGCGAATAGGGCTGCAGCGTGCCGGGTTCGAGGATGTCGCAGAACATCGCCAGCGTGGTCTGCTGATAGAACGGATCGATGTGCGCGCCGACCGGATCAGGGCGCATGACCATGTCGCTCTCGTTGATCGCCTTCCAGCCGGCGATCGAGGAGCCGTCGAACATGGTGCCTTCGGTGAAGATGTCCTTGTCGATCATGGAGACGTCGAAGGTGACGTGCTGCATCTTGCCCCGGAGATCGTTGAACCGAAGATCGACGTACTGGACTTCCTTGTCCTTGATCAGCTTCAGAATCTCGTCCGACATCGGAAACTCCCCCGAGCTTTGTTGTTGCTGTTGCAGGGCGGCGCGCACGTCTCGGTCCGTGCGCGCGCCCGAAATTGTTTGCGGGCCGCTTAGACGGCGGCGGCGCCGGTTTCTCCAGTGCGGATGCGCACCACGTTGTGCACGTCGAGCACGAAGATCTTGCCGTCGCCGATCTTGCCGGTCTTGGCTGCCTTCTGAATCGCATCGAGCGCGGCGTCGACTTGATCGTCGCTGACCACCACCTCGACCTTGAGCTTGGGCAAAAAGTCGACGACGTATTCAGCGCCCCGGTAAAGCTCGGTGTGGCCCTTCTGTCGGCCGAAGCCCTTGGCTTCGACCACGGTCATGCCTTGCAGGCCGATCTCCTGCAGCGCTTCCTTCACGTCATCGAGTTTGAACGGCTTGATGATTGCCTCGATCTTTTTCATCGGAGCACCCCCTTTTTGGCGTCGCCTGATCTGTTCAGTTGGTCTTGGACGGATGAGGCTGAGTCTGGAAGGCGCACGGCTGTGGGTAACGGCATGGGCGGGCGAGGCGCCTCTTTCGGAGGCGCCGGGCGCCTAATCAAACGGCTGGCGAGGCGGCGACGGGCCGCTAAGCTGGCGCAATGACGCGCATTTTCCTGATCCGCCATGCAGAACCGGCCGAGGCCTGGGGCGGCGACGCGCATAATCCGGGCTTGAGCGCGCGTGGGCGGGCGCAGGCGGAGGCGGCCGCGACGGCGCTGGCGCAGTTCGGGGCGCTGGACGTCGTTTCCTCGCCCATGCGCCGGTGCGTGGAAACGGCCGCGCCGTTCGCCGGCCTTATGGGCGTTGAACCTCGGATCGAGCCGCGCGTCAGCGAGGTCGTGGCGCCGGCGGAGGTTTCAGACCGGCGCGCGTGGCTGAAGACGTGCTTTCCTTGGGACGAAGGCGCCGAGCGGCGGCGCTGGGCCAGTCTCGATCCAGCGTTGCGCGCTTGGCGCGATGAGGCGGTTTCTGCGCTGAAGGCGCTACGGCGTGACACGGCGGTGTTCAGCCACTTCATCGCCATCAACGCGATCAGCAGTCATGCGCTTGAGCGGGACGAGAGCATCGTCTGCACGCCGACGCATGCCTCGATCACTGAACTGGCGTTGATGGACGGCGCCTTGCGTTTGGTGCGCATGGGTGTGGAAGTGCAATCGGATGATGTGCGGTGAGCCGCGAGATCATCACCGTCGCCGAGATGCGTGCGATCGATGCAGCGGCTGAGGCGGCTGGCGTGCCGACGCGCACGCTTATGGAGAATGCGGGCGCAGCGGTGGCGGATGCGATCGCGCAGCGTTTCACCCCGCGGCCGACGTTGGTGCTGTGCGGACCCGGCAACAATGGCGGCGATGGTTGGGTGGCGGCGCGGCGGCTGCGTGAAATGGGCTGGCCGGTGCGCGTGGCGAGCCTTGTTTCGCGAGAAGCGCTGCGCGGCGATGCTGCGGACGCGGCGGCGGCTTGGGGTGGGGAGACGCTAACGCTTGAAGACGGCCCGCCGGAGGCCGAGCTTTACGTCGATGCGCTATTCGGCGCGGGGCTGACGCGCCCGCTGGAGGGCGTCGCGGCTGAGCTTGCCGGGCGCTTGCAGCGAGAGCGCGTGGTTGCTGTCGATGTGCCGAGCGGGATCGATGGCGACGATGGAAACGCCCTGGGAGAGGCGCATTTTCGCGCGGCGCTGACGGTGACGTTCGTACGCAAAAAGCCGGCGCATGTGTTGATGCCGGCGCGCGCACACTGCGGCGAGATCGTCGTTGCCGACATTGGCGCGCCGGAAAGCGTGGTGGCGGCGCAGGGTGTGACATTGTTCGAGAATGATCCATCGCTCTGGTCGTTGCCGTGGCCTGAGCCGGAGGCGCACAAACATGCGCGCGGGCATGTCTCGGTGGCGAGCGGGGGACGCGCACACACGGGGGCGGCGCGGCTTTCAGCGCGTGCGGCGCTGCGCGCGGGCGCGGGGCTGGTGACGGTGCTGAGCCCGCCCGATGCGATCGATGAGAACGCCGCGCAGCTCACCGCGATCATGCTGCGCGAAGCTGCGGACGAGACAGCGTACGCGCAAGCGGCGCGCACCTCGCAGGCGCTGGTGATCGGCCCAGCGTTCGGCACGAGCGATGCGCATTATAAGCTGCTGCTCGCGACACTGGAGGCGAAGCCGCGCTGTCCGCTCGTGCTGGATGCGGACGCGATCACATTGCTGGCGCCGCTGACGCATGGGCTCGAGGGCGATGATGTTATGACGCCGCATGTCGGCGAATTTCGCCGCGCGTTTCCTGGCATCTGGAGCGCATCGGAAAACCGGATCGACGCAGCGCGTGCGGCCGCGGCTTACGCGCGCTGCGTGGTGCTCTTGAAAGGCCCGGACACGGTGATCGCAGCGCCCGACGGACGCGCCATCGTCAACACGACGGGTACGCCATTCTTGGCGACGGCGGGCGCGGGTGATGTGTTGGCGGGGCTGATCGCCGGCTTGATCGGGCAGGGGATGGCGAGCTTCGAGGCCGCCGCGGCGGCGGCGTGGCTGCACGGGCGGGCCGGGGGGATGCTCGGGCCCGGGCTGATCGCGGAGGATATCGGCGAGATACTGCCACTTCTCCTGGCGGAAATGGCGCCGGCGGGGCTTCGGCCCACAGGCTGGGACTGATCAGGCCTGTTCCCCGGGGCGTTTTCGCGTTAACCCTTGAGGCGGGACGCGTTCAGCAGAGGGGGTCGGCGCTCATGGCTTGGTGGTGGTGGATTATCCCCGGCGCGGTTGGCGTGATTGGCCTCGCCATTGCGCTCAGCGGCATCGGCTGGATGTTCCGCGGCCGGCCTTTCAAGGGCGGGCGCGGTGTGGCCGGCGGGGCGGTTTTCCTCGCGGTCGGGGCCATCGTCGCGCTGCTTGGCCTCAATGTGCAGACGTACAACCGCCTCACCTACGAGCGCCCGGTCGCCACGATCGAGACCCGGCAACTCGCGCCGCAGCTTTACGAGGCCACCGTGGTCGAGCCGCCGACGCCGGAGCACCCGGAAGGCGTCACCCGCACGTTCGAAGTGCACGGCGATGAATGGCGCATCGAAGCGCGGGTGCTGAAATGGAAGCCGTGGGCCAACGTGCTGGGGCTTGATTCCCAGTATCGGCTCGATCGCTTCTCAGGCCGCTATCAGGAGACGCAGCAAGAGCTGCAT
>JAEYPY010000259.1 GCA_023410295.1 Pseudomonadota bacterium
GTGGACACACCGCGCGCTGTCTGAAGCGCGCGGCCGCTCACTACGCGGTAAAAGGCAATCGCTCGCCGAGGTAGCGACCGAACGCCAACGCCGGCGTCAGGCTCATACCGCCGACACTGCCTTTGCCGGACAATAGACTGCCCAGCACTTCGCCGACCGCATAGAGGCCACGCACTGGCTGGCCATCGGTCGAGAGCACGCGAAAATCGAGGTCCACTTTCAAACCGGCGTATCCCCGCACAGTGTAGGAAACGATCGGCAGCGCGTAGAATGGCGCCTGCTGAATCTGCCGGGGCATGTGCTTGCGTCCGAAGGCGGGATCGTGGCCGGCCGTGACAGCGGCGTTATAGTCCGCAACCGTCCGCTCCAGTTGCGCGCCGTCGATTCCGGTCTTTTTCGCCAAGTCGGCCAGCGTTGTGGCGGATTTGATCACGCCTTCCGGCTCATAGAACCGATCGGATTTGTCTGGAAAGTACGAGAAGATGCTCGGCGCTTCGCGGCGGATCGCGTCATCGTAGATCACGAACGCCAGTGACTCGGTTTGCGCGAGAAGCAGATCGGTGCGCTCATCGACGCTTTCGTTGTCCTCGCGATAAAAGCGCCGCCCTTCGCGGTTGACCACGATTTCCCACGGTTGGCGGTCCTGCGGCGTCAGCCCGCCGGGCGCGCGATAGCGCGGTTGCTCCAATGTCGTATCGAGGAATCCGCCGAAATTGGGCAGAAACGTTTCCTTTAGCACGATCGCGCCGCCGGCTTCTTCGCCCATCTCAAGCCCGCGTCCAGTCGAATACTTGTACGAGCCCGACCATAGCGTCGCGCCTTCGTGTAAGCGCGAAAAGAGTTCGGCATTTGCCGCGTAGCCGCCCGACGCCAGCACGACGTTGCGCCCGTGAAACTCGCGGCCATTTTCAGTTCGCACACCGGTGACCGCGCCATCCGGCGCCCGCAGCAGCGTCTCTGCCGAAGTTTCGACGAACACATCAACGCGGCCAGCCTTTACGTGCGCCTCCAGCATCGGACGAAGCACCTTGACCAGTGAAATGCCGTCCTCTCGGCCCCAATAGGTGCGCGCCTCGTCATAGGCTTCGTGACCATGGATGATGCGCGGCATGTTCGGGCCCATCTCAAACCCGTTGTCCATCAGCCAATCGATGAACGGCCCCTGCAGCTGCACCGCAAGCTCAAGAAAATCGCGCGCGGCGGTGCCGCGGCTGATACGGATGGCGTCATCGAAATGGCGCTGCGGCGTATCCTTGATGCCGCGCTCGGCCTGAAGCTTGGTGCCAGCGCCGCTCAACTGACCACGATTGATCAACATGGCGCCGCCGACTTCCGGCGCCGCCTCAAGCAAAGCGATCCTGCCGCCGCGTTGGGCGGCAAATATCGCTGTCGTGAGACCTGCCGGACCGGCGCCGACAATCACTGCGTCATAGGTCGGCTTCGACACGCTATCCCCCGCTTCCATTAACGTCACGGCTCGGCGAACGCGTTCATCGTTCGCGGCGCGCCGTTCTGAATCATCAGCGCCTTCTTGCGGAAGAACCGCATCAGTCCCGCTGGCCCCATGCGCGACCCGCCCAGGCCCGAATACTTGAAGCTGGTCTTCTCGGCCTCGGTCGTCATGGATTGCAGGCCGGCGTCATTGATACTGACGCCGCCAGCGTCGATGCGCGTCGCCACGGCCAGCGCCTGCTCGGCGTCCGCGGCAAACACGGCGGCGGATAGACCGAACTTGGTGTCGTTCGCCAACGCGACGGCCTCATCGATGGTCTTGAACGGCATGACAGGCAGCACCGGCCCGAACGTTTCCTCACGCATGATGTCCATGTCATGGGTCACGTTGCTGAGAATTGTCGGCTCGAGCCAGGCGCCGCCGCGGCGAATAACGGTTCCACCCGAATGCACACGCGCGCCCTTCTCGATCGCATCACGCAACTGCGCTTCGATGATGTCGGCCTGAGGCGCGGAAATAATCGGTCCCAGATGGCCGCCGCCGTCGATATTCAACGCGATGGCGCGCGCTTTTGTCACCAGGAGTTCGAGAAACGCATCGAAGATCGCTTCGTCAGCGTAGACGCGTTCAATGGAAAGGCAGACTTGGCCCGAGTTCACTAAGCCTTGCCGCAGGATCGCGTCGGCGGCGCGCGGCAAGTCGGCGCCGCGAAGCACGATTGCTGGATCCTTGCCGCCCAATTCGAGAAATGCGGGGATGAACCGGCTGGCGGCGGCTTCAGCCACTTTGCGACCCGTGGGCACGCTGCCCGTGAAGCAAACCATGTCCGCGTTGGCGACGACGGCCGCGCCAGTTGCGCCATCGCCTGGGACTATAGCCAGGATCTCCGCGAGCTCCGGCACGGCGGCGATGGACTCCATCAGCGGCGCGATGAAACGCGGCGTGATCTCGCTGGGCTTGATCAGCACAGCACTACCCGCCACGAGCGCGGGCAGAGCGTCGATCAGCGCTAAGCTAAGCGGAAAATTCCACGGACTGATCACGCCAACGAGATCATACGGGACCAGCTGCGTGCGAAACGCGACGTCCGGCGCGATTTTGGACACACTCTCGCGCGCCTGCATGAGCGCAGGCGCGTCGTTACACCAGCGGCGCACCTTGGCGCCAACGCCATGAGCTTCGCTCCGCGAAAGCGCAACCCGGCCAGTGTCTTCCACCAGCGCCGCAGCGATTGCATCACGCCGGGCATCGGCCTCGTCGGCCCATCGGCGCAGCACGCCGATGCGATAATCGAGGCCCTTGTCGCGCCATGCGGCTGCATTAGCGCGCAGACGCCGGGCGGTGACCGCGACCTCGTCAGCGTCGAGCGCATCGATCTGATAATCCGTCACGCCGGTGCGCGGGTTGCGAATATCGAGACGCCGACTCATGGATACTCAGCAACACTCGTCAGTGCGCCCTTGAGCCCGATATCGAGCCGTGCATCGATCGCGCCGGTTTCGAGATCACGCACCTCCAGCACGCCATCCAAGAAATTGCTGAAGAAGAACTGCCGCTCTCCGCTACGCAATTGCGCGCGCGTCCAACCTTTTTCGCTGCTGACCTCATAACGTCGGATCAGTTTGCCGTCTGGATCGTAAAGCGCCGCGCCGATGCCCTGCGCTAGAAGCACGCGGCCGTCGTTGGCGACGCCGAGACCGTAGGTGCCGCCCTCTTCTTCAGGGACGAACAAGAAGTCGGCCAACTGACGGCGCTCTCCCATGTGATAGCGCAGGACGCGCCGCCCGGCTTCCGACACGTAGAACACCGTCTCGCCATCCGGCGCGAGCGCGAAATTGCTGACGTAGTGCTTTCCGCCGCGGCCGCCGTCGTTCTCGACGTCGAAGAATTCGAAAGCCCCACTCGCGGGATCGAAGCGCACAAGCTTGCCGTCGCCGTGGCCATCATCCGCCTGCGGCGCGCCGTGGGCGGAGTGGACGCCCACAAGGGCCCGGCCTTGCTTGTCGAAGCCAAGATTGCCGTAGCGACGGCGCGGTGGAAAATGCGCCGGCAACGGCGCTCCCGCGGCATCGAATGCGCCAAGCGTCGAATTTTGAGGGCACGACACGAAGATTTCCCGATCGGGAGAGATCGCGAGGCCGATCAGCAACCCAAGCTCCGCGGTTCGCAGCTTGGCCTTAATGGTGAGATTGGCGTCGCAATGGAGGATTCTGCCATGACCGCGCAGGCCGGCGCGCATATCGGCGGGCTGGATTGTCTCGTTACCGATGACGAATATGTCGCCAGAGACGGCCTCGGCCGGGCGGTCGGCCCGAAGCTCAATTTTGTCAGCCATGCCTCATGGGCCTCCTCGACCGATCCTTGCAGGCCCCAAGAGATACTGTTATCATGTCTTCATATCAACCGGAGAATAATAGGCTCATGCTGGGGATGGCGCCACACGACCTTTTGCCCCTTCAGAACAGCGATGAGCGCTCCAGGCACGCTTTTCTTATCGATCTCAAAGCCGTGCTCGCGGACGAGTTGATCCACGGCGTGCGCGCCAATTACGAAACGCAAGCCAAGCCTGCTCTCGAAGCCAAGACCGGCCGCTCCGTCCGCGACCGTCACGATGTTGCTGAGGCAATGCTGAAAGAGCCCAGCTACCAACTCTGGAGCGCGCTCGGCCGGATTCAACAGGACAATTACGTCAGTTCCACCGCCGAGTGCGTGCAGCGGCAAATGCCGCGCTTGAAGGAAGCCTATCGGCGCCTAACTGACGCGCCGAAACACGGTACGCTGAAGCTCAACCCAAATATCGCACCGCCGCGCTATATCGCAGCGGTGGACATTCATTGCGTGCCGGGCGGATATTTCTTTGAGGGCGATGACGACGACATTTATGTCGGCGCACGCTACGACATTGGCTCATTCATCTTCGGGCGAGGGCAGCGCGGTGCGCTGAATGACACGCGCGGCCAGACCGGCGTGAAATATGTCCAGACGCATTGGCCCGAGCTAAAGCCGCGCCGCATTCTCGATCTCGGATGCACCGCAGGCATGAACACTTTGCCCTATGTGGATGCGTTCCCCGATGCGGAAGTGTACGCGATCGACCTCTCCGCGCCCGCGCTTCGTTATGCGCACGGACGCGCAGAAGCGCTGGGCCGGCGGGTTCATTTTTCGCAACAGAATGCCGAGGCGACCGATTTTCCCGACGGCCACTTCGACCTGATCGTGAGCCACATCCTGTTTCACGAGACCTCACGCGAGGCCGTGCAGAACATCCTGAAAGAAACGAACCGTCTTCTCGCCCCCGGCGGCAAGACGCTGCACTTGGATGTTTCGCGTCGCCTCACCTGCACAACGCCGTTCGATCAATTTATCGCTGACTGGGACACATTCAATAACAACGAGCCCTTCTGGGGCGCCTTCCTGTTCGACATGGATGTTCCGCAAGCAGCGCGTGACGCGGGCTTTTCGCACAACACCGTGCGCGAAGACCTTACCCCGACGCCAAGCGGCAAGGCGAAATACTGGGCGCTCTCCGCCAGCAAGAGCGAGGCGCGCGCATGAGCGAAGAAAACGCGCCGCCGCGCTCGGCCACAGGCAACATTCCTGACAATCTGGGCGAGCCGCACGCTGAACGCGTGCTTTCGATCGTCATGGCCGTCGCGGGCGAGCTGGCGGTGATGCGCGAGCGCCTAGACACGATTGAGCAGTTGGCCGCCGAGCGCGGCCTGTTCACGCCCGACGATATCGAATCTTACGCGCCTGCCGCCGCGGTCAGCGCGGCCCGCGAAGCTTGGCGCAAAGCTTATATCCGCCGCATCCTACGCGTAATGCACGACACGTTCCCGTCAGGGGCGGCTCGCGACAACTATGCCGCCATTGTCAACGAAATCTCTTAGTGGGCAACGAACATGTTTCTAAACAATTGGTACGTGGCGGCCAGCGCCGAGGAGATCACCAAGGAGACGCCGAAGCAGGTTCGCATGCTCGCGGCCAACTTTGTGCTGTTCCGTGACGAGAGCGGGAAGGTCATTTGCCTCAGCGACGTGTGCTGCCACCGCGGCGCGGCGCTTTCCGCCGGCACGCTGAAAGATAATTGCGTCGCTTGCCCGTATCATGGCTGGCAGTTCAACACCTCGGGCCAATGCGTTTACATTCCCGCGCTTGGCAAAGACGTGGTCCCGCCAAAGCGCGCGCGCGTCGACTCATATCCGACCGCGGAGAAGTTCGGATGGGTGTGGGTCTTCCTCGGCGACGCGCCGGAGGAGGAGCGCCCTCCATTCCTGGACGATTCCTGGTTTCCTGAATACTACGACGAAGAGAACTGGCGCCGCATTCCGATGCAGTACGAGGCGCCGATCAATTGGGCGCGCGCGGAGGAGAATTCTATCGACGGCGCCCATCCGAGTTTCGTGCACTCGTCTTTTGGCAGCAAGCGCGATCCAAAGGTTCAGATCGTTCCGATCGAGCGTACAGAGGGGACCGCAAGCACGACCCGCGAACGCACACCGCCCGACCGTTCGCAAAAGACGGGGCGCATGCGCGAAATGACGGCGGAGGTGCGCGGTAAGACGCGAGCGACGACCGCCTTCTGTTTTACCGGGATCACCCATCGCATCGTGATCGACCGCGCCGACGGTTTGCGCCAGCGCACGCTTTCGCACCGCACGCCGATCGATCGGTACAATACCCGCACGTTCACCACGCAGGTGCGGGACTACGACCTGACGCCCGAAGCTGACGTCGAGCGGCTCGAAGGCCGCCGCCAAGCGGTGCGTGAAGATGTGGGCGTGGTGCAAACCGTGCTGCCGAAGTTGCCGCCACGCCGCCCAAACCAGGAATTACTTACCGAAGCGGACCAGCTTGAAGGCGCCTTCCGTCAGATCATTCAGCGCCGCATTGAAGCGGGCTGGGAGATCGACTCCGAGACCGTGGAACGTGACTACGACTACGAAGTCTACGTGATCCCCTCACCTGAGCGGCGGACCGATCCGAAGAACTGGGTGCACAAGCCGGTGCCGACGACGAAGCCGCGCAACATAGGAGAATAAGCCCGGCGTGCGTCTGGCGGCGCTACGCGCGCTTCTATCCAACCGAAACTACGCGATCTACTCGGCCGGCAACGCGATCTCGCTTACCGGGACCTGGATTCACGGCATCGCCTTCGCGTGGCTTGCATGGGAGATGACGCGGTCTCCGTTCTGGCTCGGGGTGGTCGCCACTGCCGGACTCTTTCCAACGCTGTTCGCGGGCCTGATCGGCGGCGTCCTCGCCGATCGTATAGACCGACTACGGCTTACGATTGTCTCGCAGGTGGTTTGCTTCCTGCTGGCGATGATCTTGTTCGCGCTCTTCGTACTCGATGCGCTCAATATCTGGCTGCTGATCGCATTCAAGGTGCTGCTGGCGACGTGCGTTGCGTTTTCTCAGCCGGCGCGCATGGCGCTGATCCCCAATCTTGTCGGGCCGAAAATGATCGGGCCGGCCGTAACCTTTGGGTCGATGGTGTTTAATACAGCGCGGTTCGTGGGGCCCGCCATCGCCGGCGTCGTGATCGCACTTGGGGGCGTTGGACCGGCGTTTTTTATAAACGCGCTCAGCTATCTCGCATTCGCTGGCGCGATCCTGTCGCTCAAGCTGCCTGAAGGCGCGATGAAGCCCTCGGTCTCCGAGAGCTCGAGCAAGTTCTGGACGCACATCGGCGGCAGCTTCGGTTATCTGCGGGCGCACCCAGGCCCGCTAATGCTGTTCGTGCTGATGATCATTATCGTGGTGTTCGCACGCCCAATCTCGGATTTCTTGCCTGCCCTCGTCACCAACGTGTTCAACCGCGGCGTCGAAGGAGTCGCGATCCTCACCTCGAGCATTGCCGCCGGCAGCTTCCTTGGCGGCTTCTGGATGGCCGGACGCGACGTGAAAGGTCTGACCAACTTCGTCCTTGCGGGCGCCCTGGTCTACTCGGTCTCCATCATCGTTTTCGTCAGCGTCTCGCACTTTTGGGCCGGTTGCGCGATCTTCGCGGGCGCGGGCTTCTTCACTGCAGTCTTTGCCACATCGGCGCAGACCTTGGTGCAAACCAGTGTCGACGACAATGTGCGCGGCCGCATCATGAGTCTTTGGTTCATCGTCACGCGCGGAGGCCCCGATCTTGGCGCCTTCTTCATGGGCGTGGGCGGCGAACTCATCGGCCTGCGCCCTGCCTTCATTGCCGGCGGACTTCTATGCATCGCCGCGAGCCTTTGGGCCTTCACGCAGCGGCGCCAGCTGGCGGACAGACTAGAAGCGACCCCGTCTCAGTTTGTGGCTGCGCCATAAGGCGCGAGCTCGGTCATCAAGCCCGCGGCGGCGCCCAAACCCTCGCCAATCAGAACGAGACCGAGCCGGGCCTCCTCTGCATTCTCCACCGCCGTCGGCGGAGCGAATAGAACTTGCACACCCTGCACCGCCATTGGCGTGGGTTCATCCTCTAAACGGATCAACCCTTTCGTTCTCCAGAGCGCGGCGCCGAAGCGACGCTGCAAGTGTGTCACGAGCGCGGCATATTCGGACCAGCGCAGCACACGCGGAAACGGCACGAACACGGTCTCAACGCCGTCGCTGTGCCGGTGCTCTGTGTCATGCCCGTGCTCATGATCATGTGTCCGCCCCTCCGCGTGATGGTCGGGCCCGCCTGGTTGCTCGCTGGCGAATGCCAAGAGCCGGCCCGGCGAGACATCACCGCGGATTGCACTGATGATTTCGGCGCGCGGATTCTCTGCGCGCAGGCGCGCGATCAACGCGGCCTCATCGGCGTCGGATATGAGATCTCGCTTGGCGATGATGATCCTGTCGGCCAACGCCGCTTGGCGCGCAGGCTCTTTGTGCTGTTCGAATTGCTTTAGTCCAAGCAAGCCATCGATCACTGTCAGAACAGCGGCGAGCCTGTACCGGCTCGTCATCACTCGGTCGGCGAGCAATGTTCCAATAATCGGCCCGGGGTCGGCAAGGCCAGTGGTCTCGATCACCAGCCTGTCAAAGTGTGGAATCTCACCCCGCCCGCGCTTGTGAAAAAGGTCGGTCATGGTCTCGGCGAGGTCATCTCCCATGGCGCAACAAAGACATCCGGAGTCCAACAGCAGAACGTTGTTCTCAGCGCTCTCGGCAACAAGACGGTGGTCGAGCCCCACTTCCCCCCACTCATTCACGATGACGGCGGTATCGCGCATTTCACGATGACGCATCAGGCGCGAGAGCAACGTGGTCTTGCCGCTCCCGAGAAATCCCGTCAGCACCCACACCGGCGTGATGATGTCATCGTCGCGCAAGTCTTAGCCTCCGGATCTTGCGCGTGGCTCCAGCCCCTGCAGATATGCAGCCACTTCGTCAGTCGGGATCACGTCGGCGTACTTGCAGTTGAGATCGAACAGATTGACTGCGTGGCTCGCTTCGAAGCGGTCGAACGCCGTCTCCTCCGGGATCACGACTTTGAAATTGTACGAGTAGGCGTCCACCGTGGAAGCGCGCAGACAACCCGAACTTGTACAGCCCGTCATAATCAACGTATCGACGTCGAGAAAATTGAGGTGACTCATGAAGAGCGTGCCGAAAAACGCGGACGGCTTACGCTTACCGATCAATATGTCCTCGGGACGCGGCGCAAGCGGCGCGACCGTTTGCGTCGCATGCGTCCCGGCCAGGACCGTCTTCTCACCGCCGCGATGGTTTTTTCCGACTTGCACGCCGCTGTCGATCATGTCGGGACGGCGTTCGCTTTGGGTGTAGAAGATCGGAATGTTCTTCTCGCGCGCCAGATGCATCAGGCGCTCGATGTGCGGCACGGCCTTCCAGCCGGCTTCGCCGCAATGCGTCCTGTATTGATCCAGCCCTTCAAGAATCGTCTGGCCAGGTTCATCGCCGCAAAAATTGTACTGCACGTCGATGATGAACAACGCAGGTCGCGTCCCGAAGCCGCCACGCTTGCCGTACCCGGCCTTCGCGTAAACCTGTTTATCCTGCTCGGTCAGGAATTTGTCCCAGATTCGTGTCATCGTTCTTCCTTGCTCAAACCGGCAGCCGCGTCAGATAACGTCCGCCCGCACCCTCTACGGCCTCGGGCGTAAGCTCACCATCTCTGGCGACAATGCGGCCGCGCGCGATCGTCATCACTGGCCAGCCGCGCAATACTTCCCCTTCCCAAGGCGAATAGTCGGCGAATGAACCGAGCTTGGCGGGATCGACCGTCTTCTCCAGATCAGGATCGACGACGGCGATGTCGGCGTCCTGCCCGATCATCAAGCCGCCTTTGGATGGCGTGTTGTACGCTTTCGCCGCGTTCTTACTCATCACAGCCGAGAGGCGCTCGATCGGCACGCCGCGCTCGTGATAGCCCGCATGGATCATCACCGGCAGGATCATGCCGACGCCCGGAAAGCCGTTCGTAGAACTCCAGATTTCCTGCTTCGTCGCGCGCTTGCGCGGCACGTGATCCGAGGCGATCGTCGTGACAGCGCCGTCCAGGACGCCTTCCCACATTGCGTCCACATCGCTCTGACTGCGCAGCGGCGGGTTCACCTTCGCCAGAACGCCGCTCTTGGCGTCGCGTGTGAGGTGCAGATAGTGCGGACCGGTTTCCACCGCGATCTGCGCCTTGCGATAAGAGCGATGCCGGCGCACCTCATCCAGCGCCTCACGGCTGGAAAGATGGACGATGTTCACCGGACAATTGGTCTTCGCCGCGAAATAGCAAGTGCGGTGAACATTCTCCGCCTCGAGAAAATCCGGGCTTTGGTCATCCCAAGCGCCAAGGTCGCTGCGCCCTTCCGCGCGTAGCGGCTCGCGCAGATACGGGATGACCTCGACGTTCTCGCAATGCACCCCCAGCACCGCGCCGGGAAGCTTTGCCGTTTCACGCATCGCGGCGTAAAGCAGGCCGTCATCGATCTCCGTAAAGCCCTTCGAAAGACCAGCCGCGCCCTTGTACATTAAGTACATCTTGTAGGAGCTGACGCCGAAGCGCTTATAGCACTCAGCCAGCGTCTTTACGTGCAGATCACTGGTGAGGCCGAGGTGGAAACCGAAATCGATCAACGATTGCGTCTCCGCCTTTTCGCGCTGCGTATCAAAGCCGTCGCGAAAGTCTTTGGTGCGGTAAAACGAAATCACGAACGTGGCGCCGCCCAGCGCGGCTGAACGCGACTCTGTAAAGAAATCCGTTTCCGGGCTGCCGAAGCCGAAATGCACATGCGGGTCGATGACGCCCGGCATGATCCAGCGCCCTGCACAATCAATCTCCTCGCGCGCTTCGAAGCGCTCGCCTGGCGCGGCGACGACAGCGATCTTGCCGTCCTTCACGCCCAGGCCGCCCGCCGCAACGCCCTGATCAGGATAGACGAGCAGGCCATTTTTCAAGAACAGGTCCAACTTCACGTCTTTGTCCTTTACGCTGCGGTCAAGAAGGCTTGCTTGATGGTGGCGAACATTCCTCCGGCCGCGAGGCATGCGCGTTCCGAAGCCGAGTCGAGCGCGGCGCTGACCTGGAAAGTCGTCTCGCGTCCATTCGCCTCGCGCGCGCGGACCGTGACCATTCCCCCCTCCAAACATGCCTTGCGCAGACCGATCAGCTCATAGGTTTCCGCACCAGTGAGGCCAAGACGGCGCCAGCTTTCGCCAGGCATGAATTGCAGCGGCGCAACGCCGAGCGCGACGAGATTGGAGCGGTGAATTCGCTCGAAATCCTCAGCGATAACGGCGCGGACGCCGAGCAACGCAGTGCCCTTGGCCGCCCAATCACGGCTCGAACCCATGCCATAACTCTTACCCGCGATGACAATGAGCGGCGTGTGGGTTTCCCGGTAGCGCGCCGCGGCAGCGAACACGCTCGTCACATCGCCATCGGCGTGACGAGTAAAGCCGCCGACTTCCTCAGGCGCGAGCAGATTGCGAATGCGTGGGCTGGCGAACGCGCCGCGCGCCATCACTTCGTGATTGCCTCGACGCTGCGTGTAAGCGTTGAAACTGCGTTGCGGCACGCCGTGGTCGCTGAGATACCTGCCTGCCTCGCTATCCTTCGGAATTTCGCCGGCGGGCGAGATATGATCGGTGGTGAGAAAATCATCGAACAGACCAAGCACCCGCGCGCCACGCAGATCGTCTGCTGGAGATTCAGCCACGTCGTAGAATGGTGGCTCGATAATATAGGTTGACTCTTCCGACCAATCGAACAGCGGGCCGTTCTGCGCAGTGAGATCGCGCCAGAGTTCGTCGCCGTCGAACATGTCGGCATAATTCGCCCGATAGAGCGCTGACTCGTCCGGCGCGAGCGAAAGGGCCTGAATATCCGCGGCCGACGGCCAGAGGTCGGTGAGATAGACCGGCGCACCATCAGCGCTCTGGCCCAATGGCTCGCGGGTGAGGTCGATATCGATGCGCCCAGCCAAGGCGTACGCCACGACGAGCATGGGCGACATGATGTAATTGGCGCGGATCAAGCGATGGATCCGACCGTCAAAGTTGCGGTTGCCCGACAACACCGAAGCCGCAACAAGCCCCCGCTCTTCGATCGCCCGCGCCATCTCCGGCGCCAGCGGTCCCGACTTGCCGCTGCAGGTGGTGCAGCCATAGCCCACGACATGAAAACCAAGCGCGGCCAGTGGATCGAGTAAGCCCGCGCGCTCGAGATAGCGCGTGACGACGCGCGAGCCGGGCGCGAGCGAGGCTTTCACCCAAGGTCTCGGCTTGAGCCCAAGCGCGACCGCCCGTTGCGCAATGAGACCTGCGCCAAGCATCACATGCGGGTTCGATGTATTGGTGCACGATGTGATCGCTGCGATGGCGATGGCGCCGTGGCCGAGTGCGATCTCCTTCTCGTCGAAATGCGTGTTGATCGCCCGCGCTCCCGATTCGACGCCAAAACCTCCGTCGTCTGGCGAGGCCGTCAGCAGGTTCAAGAAAGTCGGTTTGACGCGATCGAGCGCGAGCCGGTCCTGCGGACGACGCGGACCGGCCACGCTTGGCGTCACAGCGCCGACATCGATCTCCACGACCTCACTATAGTCAGGGTCAGGCGCGCGGCCGTCTCGGTACAAACCTGTAGCGCGCGCATAGGCTTCGATGAGTTCGACGTGCGCCGCATCGCGGCCGGTCTGGCGCAGATACGCCAGCGTGGCGTCATCGATCGGGAAGAAACCGATTGTGGCGCCGTATTCCGGGGCCATGTTGGCCAAGGTGGCGCGGTCAGCGACGCTCAGTGCGCGCGCACCCTCTCCGAAGAATTCCACGAACTGGCCGACCACCCCCACTTTGCGCAGCTTTTCGGTCACCGTCAGCACGAGATCGGTGGCGGTCGCGCCGGCCGGCAACCTACCGCAGAGTTTTACGCCGACGACGCGGTCCACCCGCACCATGTAAGGCTGGCCGAGCATTGCCGCTTCCGCTTCGATGCCGCCGACGCCCCAACCGAATACGCCCAGGGCGCCGACCATCGGCGTGTGCGAATCCCCGCCCAGCACGAACTCCGGAAATGCGATTCTAACGCCTTCGCGATCTTCGACGTCAATCACACGCGCCAAGCGCTCGATATGCACCTGGTGCACGATGCCGATGCCCGGTGGTGCAACGCGCAGACTGGCGAACGCTGATTGCGCCCACTTTAGGAGGCTGTAGCGCTCTCCGTTTCGTTCGTACTCCAGCTTTGCGTTGCGCAGCGCGGCGCCGGGATGCCCCGCCTCCTCGACAATCAGTGAGTGGTCCACGACCAGATCAACAGGTATGCGCGGCTCAACTTTCTCAGGCGCAATACCCGCGCGCGCGAGCGAGCTGCGCAGCGCCGCCAAATCGATCAGCGCCGGCGCGCCGCTGGAGTCCGGCAAGATGACGCGCGAAACGACCAGCGGGATCGAAAACGCTTCCGCGCCGGGCGCCCATTTTCCGACGCGCGCAAGATCCGCGTCCGACAGCATAAGCCGCGCCCGGTTGCGCACGGCGTTTTCCAGCACCACCCGCAGGCAATACGGAAGGCGCGCGACGGTTGATAATCCAAGCGAGTCCAGCGCGGCGATATCCACAAAATGGACGGTCCGCGCCCCTTGAGCGGGGACCTCAAGCGGCCGCAAAGGACAGACTTTGGTTTCGGCCGCCATCGCCGTTTAATTCCTCCGGGCGTCGATCGCCGAGCTAGACATAGTATAACTGTTGTCATATTAACATGACAACCGTTGAGATGAGAGAAAGCCGCCTCGTGTCGAAGTCTGAAACCGTCCTATCCAAGACCGCTCGGATGCGCGAACTGATCGCTGGGGATGATCTGATTGTCTCTCCAGGCGTTTACGACGGCTATAGCGCAAGATTGGTCGAGCGCGCCGGCTTTAAGACGGCCTGCACGACCGGCGCAGGTTTATCCAACACGTTGTTTGGCCAGCCCGACGCTGGCGTGATGGGCATGAGCGACAATGTCGAAGCCTGCCATCACATCGCCCGCTCGCTTTCCATACCGCTGATGGCCGATGCTGACACCGGCTACGGCAACCCCGTCTCTGTGCATCACACCGTGCGTTATTTCGAGGAAGCCGGCGTGGTTGGCGTCAACATCGAAGATCAAGTGAGCCCCAAGCGTTGTGGACACATGCAGGGCAAAGCCGTGATCGACGTGGCCGAGATGGCGAACAAGGTCGAAGCCGCCTGCAACGCGCGCCGCGACGACAAGTTCGTGATTCTGGCGCGCACGGACGCGATCGCTGTTGAAGGCATTGAGGGCGCCATCCGCCGCGCCCGCGTTTACGCTGCCGCCGGCGCCGATCTCATCTTCGCCGACGCCATCCATTCCGAAGATGACATCAAGCGCTTGGTCGATTCCGTTCCCGTCCCCGTTTCGGTGAACATGGGCTTCGGCATCCGCTCGCGACCCACTACCCCGCTCATTCCATTTGCGCGCCTGAAGGCGATCGGCGTCAAGCGCGTGACGTTGCCACGCATGCTGCCGGCCGCGGCGATCATGGCTATGCAAAACGCGCTCTCGATTCTGAAGGAGACGGTTGCGGCGGGCGGCACGGCCGATCGGCCCGACCTCCTCGTCGGCATCGAAGACATCATGGATTTGATGGACTATCCGACGCTGCGCGCACTCGAAGCCCGCTTTCTCGCGACCGATGATTTCGAAGAAAAGTACGGCAAGATTTACAGCGCGCCACTGGACTGAGCACGCCGCTCGCTAGGGACGTTCGGTCATGTCCAGCATCGACGTTTCGTATAAATAGGCATGCGAGGCAGCCTTATCGGCAGCCAGCGCGCGCACCTGTTCCAGCCATGATCCGCCGCCGATGACGCTGCGATCTGTCCGCGGGATCAGCGCTCCCGTTGCTACGTTCCTTCGCTCCTCAGCGCACGCGTACGCCGTCTCTAGTGCGCCGCCGCGCCAGACGTCCGCCAGCCGCGCCCCCAGAGCCCACGCGTCGTGGATGCCGCAATTCATGTTCATGCCGCCGCGCGTGTTGGTGATGTGCGCGGCGTCGCCGACAAGAAAGATACGCCCGCTATGATAAAGCGCCGCAACGCGTTTGCCGACCGCAAACACATCGGCTTCGATCGGCTCCAACCTCTCCAACGGGCAATCGAAGAAAAGCGGCAAGAGCCGCCCCCACCAATCGCGCTGCAGCACAATCTCATCGGATAGCTCCGCCGGTACGCGTAGAATTATGCGCCAGCAATCGCTCATCTTCAGAAAGCTGCACGAGTCCGCGCCGTTGAAGAGGTACGTTAGGGGCGCGGCGCCTGGGCACAATTCCTGCAGCGGCGCCGTCGTCATCAGGCGGAGCACACGGCTTGGATAATCGGCGCCCTCGAAAGCTGCGCCTATCCAATTGCGTACGCCGCTGCGCGCGCCGTCGGCGCCGACAACAAGGCTTGCCTCGACCGGCGCGCCTCCCTTGACGTGCACCAGAACCCCGCTCGCGGTCTGCTCAGCACCGATGGCCTCGACACCGAAGCGCAAATCCGCATGAGGATGCTGGACAAGTGCATCGACCAGCAGCGGCGTCAGCTGCGCCTGCTCAAGGTGGAGCCGATACGGAAAGCGCGTGTCATTGGACAACGTCGCTAGATCGAACTCGGCCGCCACACCTGCCTGAGCATCGCGAAACTGCACGCGCGAGACAACCTCGCCAGCGCCGCCGACATCCCAAACCCCGAGCGCATGGAGCATTTCCAGCGTCGGCGGATGAAACGTGGAAGCCTTGCTCGCCTTACTGAGCGCCGCGCGTTTTTCCAGCACGAGAACCGGCGCGCCTGCTTTGGCGATGCGCAGGGCCAAGCACAGGCCGACGGGTCCTGCGCCGATCACAACGATCGGAGCATTCGACATGGTCAACCCATGCCGATCTTGCGCAATGCGAGCTTCTCGAGCGGAATCGTCGTGGTTTTTTCTTCCGTATAGAACTCGATGCTGCCGGCTGCGCTATCGCGTCCGAGGCCGCTCTCCTTGAAACCGCCGAACGGCGCGCGCACTTCACGCGTGAGCGGGGTGTTCACCCAAACCGTGCCCGTGCGCACGCCCTGCGAGACCTTCATCGTGGTTGCGAGGTCGCGCGTCCACAAATAGCCAACGAGGCCGAACTTGGATTCGTTCGCAATGCGGATTGCGTCGTCGATCGCGTCGAACACCAGGAAGGTTGCGAACGGTCCGAAGATTTCTTCCTGGCACACGCGCGTATCATTGCTCTGCGCCATCACTGCTGTGGGCGAGACGTAATAGCCCTTCTCAAAGCCTGGCGCGCGGGCGCCCCCAACAAGCAGTTTCGCGCCTTGGGACGTGGCGATATCCACGTATGAAAGCACGCGTTCGTAATGCGCTTTGAACGCCAGCGGGCCGACCTCGGTTTTCGGATCGAGCGGATCGCCGACTCGAATCTTCTTCGCACGCTCAACGAAGCGCGCGATGAAGTCGTCGGCGATCGAGCGCTGCACTAGGATGCGCGACCCGGCCAGACATTGCTGGCCATTATTGGTGTAAATACCCAACAGCGCACCGTCGAGCGCGTCCTCGGGATCGGCGTCGGCGCAGATGATGTTCGCGGATTTGCCGCCGAGTTCTAGCCCGACTTTCTTCAAGCCTTGCGCGGCAGCCGCCATGATGGCGCGCCCGGTCTCGGTGCCGCCGATGAACTTGACGAGGTCGACGCCAGGATGTGACACCAGCGCAGCACCAGTGACTGGGCCGCGACCGTTCACGAGGTTGATGACGCCTTCGGGAATGCCCCCTTCCAGCAGCAGCTCCACAAGCCGATAGAGCGAAATCGGCGTATGCTCGGACGGCTTCACCACTACGGTGTTTCCGAACGCGAGCGCCGGCGCGATCTGCATGCTGGCCAGCGACATCGGTGAATTCCACGGCGCGATGATCGCCGCCACGCCGACGGCTTCATGCGTCACGTAGGTGAGATATTTCGGATTCTGCTGAAAGGTCTGTCCGGCGGCCAAGCTCGCCACTTCAAGAAAGAAGTCAAAATTCTCGAGCACGCGACCGATCTTGCGGCCGCGTATATCCCAGAGCGGCACGCCCGTATCAAGGCAGTCCAGATAGGCCAACTCATCGGCGTGAGCGCGCACGTGATCGAGCGCACGTCGAATGATCGCCTTGCGTTCGCCGAGTTCGAGCTTAGGCCAACTGGTGTTGTCGAACGCATGGCGCGCAGCGCGAACCGCCGCATCGACCTCTTCGGGTCCGTCTTCCCGCAGCGTCGAGATCCGCTCTTCGTTGGCGGGGTTGATCACCGGTATTTCGAATCCGCCGGCGAGCCCTCCCCGGCGCGCGCCAGCAATGCTGGAAATTCGTTGTGGCGGGCGCGGATCGGTCGAGAGGCTTGGCGACGTGTCGGGCAAGATCATTCTTTCACGTGTGGAGGGTATTATGTTGTCATATTAACATGTCATTTTGTCAGAGCCAAGAGCGGTCAATATCAAAGACACGCTTGGTGACGGGGCGAAGCGCCTTATAACAGTTGCAGCATAACCGCTGCACCAACCGTGAAGACAAGGAGCACGCCCGTGCCCGCAGACAGCGCCGAGCTGAGCATTCGCCCGCTTCGATATCACCAGGTCTACTCGGTGATCCGCGGCTGGATTTTCGACGGGGTCTACGCACCCGGCGATCGCCTGCCGGCCGAGGGCGAGCTGTGCGAACGGTTCAATGTCTCTCGTATCACGTCGCGCAAGGCGATCGACCTGTTGGTCGCGGAGGGCTTGCTCACCCGCGTGCAAGGGAAAGGCACGTACGTTGCCGAAGATATCGGCGCAGCGCCGAACATCGGCGACATGGACCAGCTCATTCGCAAGACGACACGCTTGTCCAAGAAAAGCCGCGTCACCAATGTGCGTATCCGCGAGGTGACGGCAGATGATGAAATTTGCCGTGACCTGCAGGTACGCAAGGGTTCCAAGGTCCGCGAAATCTCCTTCGTGCGAACGATGGACTCCAAGCCGACCGGCTGCCGCATTTCTTACATGCCGCTAGACGTCGCCCCTAATCTCACCGCGGACGAGATCAAATCCGAAACGACGCTGACCTTGCTTGAAAAACACGGCATCACGGTCTCGGGTGCGCGTCAGTTGATCGGCGCGTGCTTGGCGGATCCGAACTTGGCGACCCAACTCGGCGTCACAGTCGGCGCCCCGTTGGTGCGAATTCGCCTTATCGTGCTCGATGACGAAAATCGCGCCATTGAGCGCAGTACCGCGTATTACCTCGCCGACCGCTACGAGCATCACGTCTATCTGACGCGTAACTCAATCCGTCACACGCCGCAAAACTCGCCGCTCTAAAAACTCTCAGTGCTCGCGGAAAAGTAGGCCAAACGCGTCGGTTTGATCCTTGATGCCGAGGTCGCGAACCGTGCGCCAATAGACGACCGTGTTGCACGCCAGCACCGGAACGCCGAGCCACCGCTCGGCTTCGGCGGCCAGGCGGGAAGTGGCGAGATTGGTGCCGGGCTGAATGATGGCGTCGACGCCAGCTTCTGCGAGCGCTTTGAACGCCGCGATCACATCGCGCTCAGGCGTCGCTGCGATGGCCAGCGGCGTCGGGCACTTGAGTCCGATCAAGCGCTCTATTGAGTAGCCAGCATCGGCGAAAAAAGAAACCACCTGCTCATCGCCAGGCGGAAAGTACGGCGTCAGCGCGCCCAGACGTTTGCCGGCGCCGATCGCCTCGAGCGCGGATACGAAAGCTTCCGATGGAAGCACGACCGGCGCGCCCTTGGCGTGGGCGGTCAGGTCCTCACGCAGCTTGCGCGCGCCCGCTCGCCCGCCGCGAAACGTATCAATCGAGTGGCCCAGCACGATGATGTCGGGCTCGCATGGAATCACCTGATCAATTGCCTCTTTGATGTGATCGGGTCCTCGTTCCAAGCTCTTGCGATACTTCTCAAGGTCTCCTGCCGCGCTGCCGCGGTCGGACGGCTTCATGCGAGCAACGTGATTAGTCACACCCAGCGGCCTCATGGCTTCGTACTCGGGTTGCGCGATGGTGTTAGTGGCAGGCGCCAATACGCCCACCTTGCCGCGTCCGCCCAATGCGTCCTGGTTTCGCCTTCCGCCGGACATGCCGCTTCCTTGACTATCAGTATGTTGTCATGCTGTTATGACATTTCGGCGCGCGGAGACAAGGCAAATCTGCGCCGCTGCAGACCCCACGCAAACCGCATAGTAACGGCAAAAACATGTTCTTCGATCCAAGCGGACGCTCTGACGCATTGGGCTCCCGCGCGAAGATTGGCGTGATGGTCCCGACCACGAATACGATCGTTCAGCCTGAGTTCGATGATCTGCGCCCGCCCGGCGTCACCAACCACGTCGCTCGCATCGAACCTTCGTCCGCCGGCATCGCGCCCGGGGACGTCGAGACATACGCCAAACGCCTTGAGCGGGGCAACGCAACTATCCTCAAAGGCATCGGCGACCTCGTGCCTTGCGCACCGGACATGATTGTCCTCGCACACTCGATCAATTCATTCCGCGGCGGATTCGTAGGCGCGCGGAAGATGAAGGCCGAATTGGAGACACACGCCGGCGGGACGCCCGTCATTTTGCCATCGCTCGCGTTTCTGGCGGCGCTCGACGTACTCGGTGTCGGGCAGCGGGTTTCCGTACTCACCCCATTCTGGGCGCCCGGTGACGCGCAAGTCAGGACATTTCTCGAAAGCGCGGGCCATTCGGTATGCCGGATCAAAGGGTTGGAATGTCCCGGTCCGCTGTCGATCGCTTCGGTGCGAGCTGACGACATCACTCGACTTCTGGATGAGCTCGCCGCCGACAAGCCCGACGTCATTTTGCAGCCTGGCACGAACATGGCGTCAGCCCGCGTCGCTGCCGTCGCGTGGGAGCGCCATGGCATCCCCGTTCTGTCCTCCAATACCACGACTTATTGGCACGCGCTGCGGTCGCTGAGCATCAATGATCGGCGGACGGGATTCGGCGCGCTGATGGCCGAGCATTAGACGTGGAAGACTCGATCATTGTCGTCGGCGCCGGACCTGTCGGACTCACCGCCGCGCTGCGCATGGCCTCGCTCGGCATCAAGGTACGGCTGTTCGAGAAACGGCAATTCCCAAACCGGGCTTCAAAGGCCGGCTGCTTTCATCCTCCGACGCTCGAAATCTTCGACAGTTTCGGCATCATGGACGACATCCTGTCGATGGGACAGAAAGTCGATTTCATTCAGTACCGGGACGACAAAGACAACGAGCTCGCCCTGTTCGATTGCGCGGAACTTGCCGACGAGACGAAGTACCCCTACCGCATCCACCTGGAGCAGGCGGCGGTCGTCTCCCTTCTGCTCGACAAGATCAACGCGCGCGGCGACGTCGATATCAGTTTCAACACAACGGTCACCAAGGTGCGGACCGAAGGGCAGCGCGCGTGGGTGAAGACCGCATCGAATGGCGTCGAACAAGAACACACAGCGCGCGCGGTTTTCGTGTGCGATGGCGCCAATAGCACCGTTCGCGATCAGCTCGGCGTGGCGTTCGAAGGATCGACCTACCCCGAGCGCGTGTTGCGCGTGATGACGCGCATGGACCTTTCCAAGATTCTGCCAGGAATCAAACCGCTCACCTACATTTTCGTCGGCGGTCGCTCGCTCGCCTTTCTGAAAATGCCCGACTGTTGGCGCATCGTGACACGTGCCGAAGCCGGGATCGCGGACGAGATCGCGCTTAGTCCGTCCTACTATAACAGCCGCATCCGCCCCTTCCTCGGCGACAAGGTCGAGCAGATTGAGGCGCCAAGCGCAGACGTTTTCACCATCGGCAAGCGCGCCGCTGCAATCTATCAAGTCGGCGCGGCATTTCTGATGGGCGACGCGGCGCACATCTCTTCCACCCGCGGCGGCATGAACATGAATTGCGGCGTCCATGACGCAAACGCCTTCGCTTACGCCGCGGCGGATGCGCTGGAAAACGGGACGCTCGCGCCGTTGGCGGATTGCGCGGTACAGAGGCGCGCCGTTGCCGTGGATTACTTGCTCGGACGCGCGGACCAGGCCGTGTCCAAGGGAGACGATTGGCTCTCCTACATCACGACTTGCGTGCGCGATCCGGAAGCGCGGCGCGATTTTCTACGCGCCGGCCTTATGCTCGACATGCTTTAGGTAAAATCGCGCATCAGACGATGCTCGCAGCGCGCCGCAGCGAGTCCAGCATCGACGACTTGAACAAGTAATCGCGCATCGCTTCTCTATCTTCCGTAATCCTTCGGAACTCCGCCCAGATCTCTGCGCGTTTGGCGGGGTCGTTCTCACGGTGGCGCTTATAATTGCGGTCCGACTGCGCCTGGACTTCATCGACCGCAATCGTGCGCCGGCGCCTGCTATAGAGGTCGAGCAAGCTAGGGTCACCGCCCTGCATCACTGCGCTTAGTTGCACCGCCAACTCGTGCGCATCGTGCACGCCGCTGTTCATGCCCATGCCGCCGGCTGGGCTGTTAAGATGCGCAGCGTCGCCGGCGAACAGGACGCGACCGTGATTGAACTTATCGATCACGCGCCGATGCACTGAATACCAACCGACATGGACCAGCCGATAGTCCTCATCGCGTGGGAAAAGCGATTTCAGCCGTTGATTCACGCCCTCAACGCTCACAGCGTCTTCAATACTTTGGCCCACTTGCGGGGAGAAGCCGACCCGCCAGTTGTCGCGCACGCGCATCAAACTGAAGTGGTCGTCTGCGGTCCATACGTAATTGACGAACAGAACGTCCTTCAGCCGCGATTGAAAGTCGTAATCGACCACGGCCGTGATCGATGTTTTTGGATAGGTCTCGCCCTCGAAGCGCAGATCCATTGCTTTGCGTAATGCGCTGCGCCCTCCATCAGAGGCGACCACGTAGGCGCCGCGGAGCGTTTCCAGCTTTCCCGCCTGCTCGACATCGACCCACGCGCCATCGCCATCCTGGCCGACTCCAACAACCCGCGCGTTGAAGCTCAATGTGAACAATGGGTTATTGGCCAAAGTCTCTACGATCTGCCGCGTGAGCCGAAACTGCTCGCACTGCAGGCGAAACGGATAGCGCGTCAGCCCTTCCAGCACGCTGAGATCGAAGACGACGCGTTCGCCGGTTTCGAACTTCAGGTACTGCCACTTGTCCGCTCGATGGCCCTGCGGCAGCAGCGCGTCGGATATGCCGCTGGGGGCGAGAAGGTCCAGTGTCGCCGGGTGGAACGTGGACGCGCGCATGTCTTCGCTCAGCGCAGCTTCCGTCTCCAAAACATGCACGCGCACCCCTCGTTGAACGAGAAAGAGCGCCAACGCCAACCCCACGGGTCCTGCGCCCGCAATGAGAACGTGATCCGACTCGTCTCCCGTCACCGCAGGTCTACTCCGCCATTTCCTTCACCGGCGTGCGCGCGAAATGGCACGCGACGCCGTGATTATCGACAACTTCCAGCTCCGGCTTGCGCGCGCGGCACGGCGGCGCTTCATTCGGACAGCGCGTCCTGAATACACACCCGCTTGGCGGATCGATCGGCGACGGGATATCGCCGCCCAGTCTTACGCGCTCCTTAGCAGCTTCGCGGCGCGGATCGGGAATTGGCGCAGCGGAGATGAGCGCCTTTGTGTAAGGGTGCAGCGGCTCGTCGAAGATTGCGTCGCGCGCGCCAATCTCGGCGACATTGCCGAGATACATGACCAGGACACGATCACACAAGCGGCGCACGACCGAGAGGTCGTGGCTGATGAAGAGAATCGCCACGCCGAACTCCCGGCGCAACCACCGCAAGAGGTTGATGATCTGCGCCTGGGTAGATACGTCCAACGCGCTCACAGGTTCGTCGCAAATGACGAGCTTCGGTTTCAAAATCATCGCCCGCGCGATGCTGACGCGCTGGCACTGGCCGCCCGAGAGTTCATGCGGATAGCGGCCGATGAGCTCGCTGTTGAGCCCGACCTTCTCCATGATGGAGAGCACCTCCGCCGTCCGCGCCGCCTCCGTCATGTCTGGACTGAAGACTTCCAGCGGCTCGGCGATGATCCTGCCGATCGTCATGCGCGGATTGTGGCTGGAGAATGGGTCCTGAAAAATAATCTGTAGATCGCGCCGCAGCGGCCGCATCTCCGCCACCGACAGCGAAGCAATGTCACGTCCTTGCCAGATGACCCGTCCGGATGTCGGTTTGATGAGGTTGATGATGGCGCGGCCTAACGTGGATTTTCCGCAGCCCGATTCACCGACGACACCGAGCGCTTCACCCGGTTGCATCGAGAAGCTTACGCCATCGACTGCCTTGAGTGTTTGTGTGTGCGTGCGGAACATCCCTTCCTTGTGGATCGGGAAGTGAACCTTGAGGTCCTCCACCAGCAGCAGCGGCGCATTCATTGCGCGTTCTCCAAATGGCACGCGCTCAAATGCTGAGGACGCTTTTCGAGCAGTTCAGGCAGGTTCTGGCGGCACAACGGCATGACCTGGTCGCAACGCGGATTGAAATGACATCCTGCGGGCAGGTTCACCAGGTTCGGAGGCTGACCGCCGATCACCTTTGCGTCGGCGTTCGGATCGTCGGTGATGCTCGGGATCGAACGCAGCAAACCCTGCGTGTAAGGGTGCAGCGGATTATAGAAAAGCGATTCCGCCGATCCCGTCTCGACGATCCGCCCGGCATACATCACAGCGACCTGATCGCAGATCGAAGCAATCACGCCGAGGTCGTGCGTCACCATGACGATGGCTGTGTTAGTGTGCCTCTTGAGGCCGGCAAAGATGTCCAGAATCTCGGCCTGCACCGTAACGTCGAGCGCCGTCGTGGGCTCGTCCGCAATGAGCAGCGACGGTTTGCAGAGCAAGGCCTGCGCGATCAGTACGCGCTGCCGCATCCCTCCTGACAATTCGTGCGGATACTGGCCAAAGCGCCGCTTGGCCGCGGGAATGCGCACCATCTCCAAGACTTCAAGCACACGCGCACGCGCTTGCGCGTACGATGTCTTGGAGTGCTCGATCAGCGTTTCGCACATCTGATCGCCGATGCGCAGGAACGGCGTAAGCGAGCTCATTGGGTCCTGGAAGATCAGCGCCATGTCAACACCGCGAATGGTATTGAGCGTCTTGCGCGGAGCGTTCAGAATCTCGCGTCCGTTCAGCTTGACGCTGCCGCTGGCTGCGCCGTTTTCGGCCAGCAGGCCCATCACCGCCATGAAGGCTTGGCTCTTGCCAGAACCAGACTCGCCAACGACGCCGAAGCATTCGCCCTGCCGGACGGTCAGGTTGAGGCCATTGACGGCCCGCACCTCGCCGTTGTCACCGGAGAAACGCACCGTTAGGTCGCGGCACTCCAGCACCGGCGGATCATCGGTCCTTGGGGTCGAGCGCATCGCGCAATCCATCGCCTATAAAGTTGAACGCAAACAGCGTGATCGTCAGAAACGCGGCCGGAAATAGCAGTAACCACGGCGCGCTCTGCATCTCGACACTCCCCTGCGAGATGAGCAGCCCCCAGCTCGTCAGCGGCTCCTGCACGCCAAGCCCGAGGAAACTGAGATAGCTTTCGATCAGGATGTTCACCGGAATAAGCAGCGTGACGTAAACGATCACGGCGCTGGTGACGTTGGGCACGATGTAGCGCGCCAGAATCTTCTGCGTCGGAAGGCCGATCGTCTTGGCGGCCTCGACATATTCCTTCTGCTTCACCGAGAGGGTCTGACCGCGCACGATGCGCGCCATTGTCAGCCACTCCACCGCGCCAATGCACATGAAGACAATGAAGATGTTTTTCGCGCCCAGCACGGTGACCAGGATGATGATGAAGAACAGCGTCGGCAGCGCATAGAGCACATCGCAGACGCGCATCATGAAGGCGTCCAGCGTGCCGCCGAAATATCCGGAGATCGACCCGTACACGACGCCGATGGCGAATGCGATGCTCGTCGCCAGAAGACCGATCGCGAGCGAAATGCGTCCGGCGTAAAAAGTGCGCACGAAAAGATCGCGGCCGTTGACGTCAGTGCCGAAGAGATAGCCCGTCTCCAATGATGGCGGAGACAGCACGTACTCCCAACTCACCTCCTCGATCCCCTTTGAGCTCAGCATCGGAACGAGGATCGAGGCCAGCGCCATCAGGACGATGATTACAACACCGGCAACCGCGCTTCGATTGCGTACGAAACGATCGAACGCACGGCGCGCGGGTGAGCGAGCGTCGCCGCCCTTCGCGATAGCGGGCTTGTGGTTGAGGTCGACGGCGCTCATTTCGACGCCTCCACACGCGGATCGAGCAGGCGATAGCTCAGATCGACGATCAAATTCATCAAGATGATCAGCGTGGCGTAGAGGATCGTGATCCCCATCACCACGGGATAGTCGCGGTTGATTGCGCCCTCGACAAAGCTGCGGCCAATGCCGGGCAACCCGAAGATCTGTTCGATCACCACCGAGCCGGTCATCACGCCGGCGATCGCCGGACCGAGGTAACTCACGACGGGCGTCAGTCCCGCCCGCAAGGTGTGACGCCACAAGACGATGCTCTCGCGCAGGCCCTTCGACCTCGCAGTGCGCACGTAGTTCGCACGCAGCACTTCGAGCATGCCCCCACGCGTTATGCGCGCGATGACTCCGATCTTAGGCAGCGCCAACGCAGCCACCGGCAGGATCATATTCTGGATGCTGCCCCCACCCCAACCGGAGATCGGCAGCAGGCCGAGATAGAGCCCGAACACGAGCGCCAGTGTCGGCGCCGTGACGAAGGTCGGCACGGCGATGCCCGTCATAGCGATCGTCATGACGCCGTAATCGACCGCGCTATTCTTCCGCAGCGCCGCGATAATGCCGAGCGCAATGCCGCCGAACGCGCCGATGGCGATCGCCCACAGCCCAACCTGAGCACTGACAGGAAAGCCTTGAACAATGATGTCCGCCACTGAACGGTCGCGGAATACAAACGATTGTCCGAAATCACCCTGCAGCAGATTGGTGAAATAGCGCCAGAACTGCTCCCAGACCGGGCGGTCAAGATAATAGGCCCGCTCCAGGTTCGCGAAGATCTCCGGATCGAACTCCGCCTCGGCGTCGAACGGACCACCGGGCGCCATCTTGATGATGAGAAACGAAAGCACGATGATGGCGAAGATGGTTGGCACGGCGACCATCAAGCGCCGCACAATCAGTTTGAGCATAAAGCGCCTCTAGCCCTCCCCGGCATCCACACGATCCGGCCCCTCACACGGGCCCGCGCCGAAGCGCCCCGCCATGAAACATGAGTGGCGGCGCACTTGAAAGGACGGACGCTGCATCTACTCGCCAAATGTACACGTTATGGTCGCCCGCTTCGACCACGCTCCAAGGCGAGCATTTCAGGTAAGCGACGCCACCGTCGATTACCGGCGCCTGCGCCTCGTCGTCGGCATGAACCGCAACATCGGCGAACTTGTCCGGATGCGGCCGGGCGAAGCGCTCGGCAAGGTGGCTCTGGTCGGCCGCGAGGATGGTGATCGCGCCCTGGACCGCCCGGTTGAAAGTTTCCAGGTTTGGCGATTTCCTGCTCAAGCTCCACAGAACCAGTGGCGGGTCCAGCGACACCGAGATGAAAGAATTAATGGTAAGCCCGCACGGACGGCTCGCCTCATCCAAGGTAGAGACGATGGCGACCCCTGTTGGATACGTGGCGCAGACCCGACGGAGCGAGTCCGGGTCTGCGGGGGAGACAGGAGGCTCCAGAACAAGCGCGCAAGACATGGTAGGCTTATAACACGTCATGTGTTTATGACAATATGTCCTTTGCCACCGGAGCCGAGATGACGGTCGACCCGAAACAGACCCTGGTTCAAGCGGGCGGCCTGCTGCGCCGTGGAGACATTACCTCGGCGATCGCGCTGCTGGAGCCTGCATGCGCTCAGAATAGCGATAGTCCTGACGCGCTCATCATGCTTGGAGCGGCGTACCGCTTGAGCGAGCGGTGGGAGGACGCTGAGGCCGCCTATCGTCGCGCCATTGCGATGGCGCCGGGGAGCGCACGCGCGCACAACAATCTCGCGGACGTCCTGCGCGCGCGCGGCGAATTTGCGGCCGCACTCACGTCGGTGCAGCAGGCGCTTGCCCTCGATCCTCAGAACCCAGAGGCGCTCCGCAACTGCGCGGCCATCCAACATGCATTAGGCGACTTCGCCGCCGCCGCCGCGGTAACTCGCACGGCGATGCAAGCCACGCCGGACGACCATCGCCTGCACCTCACGCTCGCACGCATCGAGCATGACGCAGGCCGCTTCAAGGAAGCCGCGACAAGTTACGCCGCATTCTTGCGCGCCTCCCCTGACCATGCTGGCGCACTCACCGATCTCGGCATGATCTACATCGAACTGAACCAGGACGAACTCGCGCTAGAATCCTTTAAAAAGGCGCTTTTGGCGGCGCCGGAGCACACGCCGGCTCAGTTTGGTCTTGCCCAGGCGCGCTCCAATTTGATTCCTTCCTGGCACATCCCCATGATGAATGAACCGAAGCGCAATGACGCCTACCGCGCCGCGATTCGGGAAGTTGTGAAGCCCGACGATCTGGTGCTGGAGATCGGATCTGGCGCCGGCTTGCTCGCGATGCTGGCGGCCGAGGCTGGCGCAGCGCAAGTCGTGAGCTGTGAGATGGTCGGCGAAGTCGCCGAAGAAGCCCGCGAGATCGTTGCACGCAACGGTTTCGCCGATCGCGTCTCGATCGTGCCGTCGCATTCTCGCAATCTACGCGTCGGTGTGGATCTGCCACGCCGCGCCGATGTGCTCGTCTCGGAGATTCTCGCCGATGATTTCGTCGGCGAGGGCGCGTTGCCAAGCTTGAAAGACGCCGTCGAACGACTGGTCACACCCGACGTCCGCATCATCCCCGAGCGAGGCGCCGCCATGGGTCTGCTCGTCGGGGGTGAGCACATCGCATACTTGCTCGGCCTCGATAAGGCTTGCGGCTTCGACGTGAGTTCGTTCGCGAAGTTCAAACCCTGGCGACAAGCGATCCCAGGAAAAATCCCCTACGAAGCCTATTCCGACGCTTTTCCGATCATCCAATACGACTTTTATGACGTCGCTTCTCTGGAACCGGCGGATAAGACCATCGAGGTGCCAATTCTTTCAGCGGGCCGTTGCTACGGCGCGCTTCAATGGTTACGCGTACAGCTGACGTCGAACGTGATGTACGAAAATCACCCCGACGACACCGTATCTGTCTGGAATAAGACACTTTATTCTTTCCCGGAGCCGGTTGATGTTCGGCCTGGCGACGTCTTAAGTGTGCGCGTCTGGCAGGATGACCACTACCTCTTCGTGACGAAGGGCTGAAACGTTGCGACATTCCACGCAACTCCTGTCTTGTCATCATCTTCTTATGACAACATACTCTGCCTGACTGGGCGGCGGGGGCCGTCCGGCGGGGAGGTTGTGTTATGAAGAAGACGACGGCGCTGCTCGCGGTGCTTGGCGCGTATTTCGCGGCGCCAATTGACCTGGCGGCGGCTCAAGCCGCAGCGGAAGCCGAAACCGAGGTGGACGATAGCCAAAGGCTCGACACTATCGTGGTGACGGCGCGCTCACGTACGGAAACCGTGCTCGAAGCACCGATCTCAATCACGGCGCTCACCGGCGAGCAGCTTGAAGAGCGCCAGATCACGTCGATGAGTGACCTGGCTGCAATGACGCCGGGTCTGCAGTTCCAGCAAGCGGCAAGCTCCACATCCTCTCGTCCGCTGATCCGCGGCATGACGCAGCTTGGCCGCTCCTCGGGCGACGTCGCGAACGTCGGCGTGTTCGTCGATGGCGTCTATTCGCCAGGCATGAGCGGCGTCGATATGAGCTTCATCGGCCTTGAGCGGGTTGAAGTCGTGCGTGGGCCGCAAAGCGCAGCCTACGGACGCAACACGTTCGGCGGCGCGATCAACTACATCACGCGCCGGCCCGGAAACGACGTTGAATATGGCGGATCGGTCACGATCGGCGAACACGACATGGCCGGCTTCACGTTCTACGGCTCGACTCCGATCGTCGAAGACGTGCTGGCGGTGCGCTTAGACGCCTCGTTGTCCGACAGCGGCGGCTACTTCCGGAATCAGCTCAATGGCGAAGAGCTCAACAGCACCGAGGCGAGCCTCGTGCGCGTTGGGGCGCTGTTTACGCCGACTACTAATCTCACCATGTTCGGGTCGCTGACCTGGACGGAGGATGACACCAGCCCCTCGCCTCTTATCGTCATTCCCGACAGCAGCCCTCGCCGCGTCGCCAAACCGGCGGCGACACGCCGCGCGCCGGTCCAGGTAGGCCGCCGCGTCGCCGGGGAAATCACCGATTACTCGGAAACCTTCAGCTTCGACGATCGTGCACTCAGCACGCGCGAGTCGTTCCGCGCCGCGCTGGTGACCGACCTCGATGTTGGCGCCTACACGGTCAGCGCTCGCACGGGTTATGTCGAGCGTGACGTCGCAACGCTTGTCGATCTCGACCAGACTCCGAACGGCACGCTGCTGTCCGGCGTCTGGCGGCAGACCGCGAGCGGCGATTTGGAGGACCGCTGGGAGTTCAGTCAGGATCTCCGTCTGCAGCCGCGCGAATCCGGCGATCTCAACTGGGTCGTCGGCGCCTATTATAGCTACGAGCGCAACAACCGCGCCGATGTGCGCTTTGCTGATCCCGCGTTCGGCACCACGGCCCCTGCTCCGGTGAACGGCCAGGCGCTGGTCGATTTCGGCGAACTCATCCGCAGCGAGTTTTATTCGCTCTACGCCTCGGCCGACTATCACTTCCTGGATCAGTTCACGCTGACCGTCGAGGGTCGCTACACATGGGAGCGCAAGCGTGATACCGTGCTCGAAAATAATTACGGTTCTGATGCGGGCACGCTGGGGGATTACACGAACAACTTCGAGTATTTCTCGCCACGCGCGATCCTTGAGTATGAACCCACAGATTCCTTGAACTTCTATCTTTCGGCGGCGCAGGGCACCAAGTCCGGCGGCGCCAATCCCGAAGCGGTCGATCCTTCGGAGCTCGAGTACGACGCGGAAAGCAATTGGACGTACGAACTCGGCGCCAAGGGTCGCTTCCTTGATGGCGCCCTGCAAGTCGCCGCTGCGCTCTATCGCATCGACTGGACCGACCAGCAGCTCCTCGTCTTCGCGACGGGCGTAACGCCTGCAACGTCGATCACAGGCAATATCGGCGAATCCCGAGTGGATGGCTTTGAAGTGGGCGCCCGCTGGGAACCGTTGAGCTGGCTCGCGATCGATGGGTCGTACAACTATAACGACGCTCGCTATGTCGATGCTGTCACCAGCAGCTTCGCCGGCTTCGTCGATTGCGCGAACCTGCCGCGTGTCGAATGCGTCGGCGGCGTAACGACCGGCCGCATTGATGGCGCCCAGATGCAGTTCACGCCCGAGCATCAAGGCACGCTCGGCGTCGAACTGACACTCCCAGCCTTTGGCGACTTTGAATGGTACGCGCGCACCGACGTATCGGCCGATAGCCGCCGCTATGTCGATGCCGGCAACGTCGGTTGGATTCCGGGCAGCGAGCAGGTGCGCCTGCGCGCCGGCCTGCAATCGGACAACCTGCGCTTCATGGGCTTCTGCAATAACCTGCTTGAAGACTCGACGCCGGTCACCGCCTTTGAATCGCGGGACTTCCTCGGCACGCCCCACTATTACGTCCGCGCCCGCGAGGGCCGGATGTGCGGCGTGACCGTAGGCGCCAGCTTCTAAGCGGATAAACCGCAAAACGAAACGCCGGGCGCCTCAAACGCCCGGCGTTTTGTTTTTATCTGACAGATGAACAGCTCGCTGGTCGATCGTGCTGTCGACCCGCGACCGCCTTCGGATGCACCTCCGATCGTGCAGTGGCTCCGCAGTACGTACCGTCTCAGAGGAAACGAAGCGCTGATGCCGCCGGTGCTGACACCGCCGGTATAGCGAAGCTTACCCCTGCCAGTAGCTTGTCCAACGCAGCTTATCTTTTAGGTAGTCCGCCGCGTCGCGCTTGGTCTCCGGCACACGCTCAAGCCACAGGCCCGGATCGTAGCGCTCACGATAAGCTTCGTAGACATGGCGATAGAGGAAGTAGTGCACGTCAGGAATGCGATGGCGCTTACGGAAGTCGGCCATATCGAACACCGCGCGGCGCTTGGTTTCGAACATGCCGGCCTCATTGAGCACAACGCCCTTCGGCCCGAAGATCGCCGAGCGGCCGACCCAATTGTTCTTGGGCGCTTGCTCGACGAAGTAGTTCTCGTTGCTGCGTTCCACGTCGATTGAATTGTTCACGATCGTGACAAAGACATCGTTGTGGTAGGCGGTGAGCCGCATGTCGTCCCACTCGCAGCCGCCGGTCGCGGTGCGCAGAATGATCTCGGCGCCTTTGAGCGCCATGCAGCGGAATAGCTCCGGCTCGAACTGCACGGCGGACATCGATATATTGCCGATATCGGTGCGCTCCACCGGGATAACGGCGTCGAGCCCGTACATCTCCACATAGCGCTCGTACACATCGTAGATCGTTGTGGTGAACTGCTCTACGCCCGGCCACATGCCGCGCATATTGCGCTGCTTCCAATGCCGCGCTCGCAACTTCCCATCGGGTCCGATGAGCAATTGCGTGTTCATCGTGTGGCCCTTCCAGTCGTCATCGAGCATCTGGCAGCCAAGCGCGATATAGCAATTGTACTGCTTGGCCTTCTCCCCGATCGCCGTGATCTCGGGGCCGTCCGGGTGACGCGAGACGCGTAGATATTGCTTCAAGTCCCACGGCGCGAAGCCGTGCAGCGGAAACTCGTGGAAGCACAACAGATCGCAGCGGCCTCCGGTGTTTTGCGCCTTGTCGATTGCGTTGAGCAGATATTTCAAGTTCTCTTGAATGCCCGGCTCGGGATTGTTGCCGTCTACCGCCCGCACCGGCGTTTGCACGACGGCGACGGCCACCTGATCCTTCCGCAGAGGCGCCGTTTCATAGGTTCCGTCATGACGCACGAAAGCGCCGCCGGTCTCAGCCATGGAATCGTCCTCCGCCTGCGCGGCGCAAACGCGCGCCTTGACATCAATTGCGCTAAGCCGGAATGTTATTATAATAATATGACGTGTGCAAATCGTGTTTGAGAGTGGTCCGGCATGCTGATGAACAATTGGTACGTGGCCGCGGAATCCAAAGACGTCGCTGTCGGGCAACCGCTGGGCGTGCGGATGCTTGGGTTTGATTTCGCGCTGCATCGCCTAGCGGACGGCACGGTGGTCTGCCTTTCCGACGTGTGCATCCACCGCGGCGCTTCGCTCTCACGCGGGAAATGCATTGACGGCGCAATCGCGTGCCCATTTCACGGCTGGCAGTTCGACGCCGGCGGCGCCTGCGTGAAAATCCCGTCCATGGGCGCCGACCAACCCATCCCAAAGCGCGCAAAGATCGACTCCTACCCCACCGCCGAAGTCTACGATTGGGTTTGGGTATTTTTGGGCGATCTTCCAGAGGACAAGCGTCCCGCTCCGCCGCGCCTGCTGCCCGAATACGAACAAACCGACAAATGGCGCACGACGCGCATGGTCGTCGATGTGCCGGCCAATTGGCAGAAGCTTGAGGAGAACTCGCTCGACACCGCGCACTTGGCGTTCGTTCACGCGACCTTTGGCTCGCGCCTCGACCCGCGCGCCGTCTCGGTGCCAATTGTGCGAACGCCATACGGCGCCAAACTCAAGCGTGAAAAGCCGGCGCCCCGGGCGTCGCAGAAAACAGGCGTGCTTGGCGCGTTGCTTTCCGAGGAACGGGAAAAAACCACTGTCGAGCTCGAATTCTCCGTGCTCGGCGTGTGTCACCGCATCAACCCGACTTTCCGTCCAGGCATTTCACAGGTGACCTTTTCGGCCTCGACTCCCGTCGATGCGAAAACCACGCGTCAGTTCGGCCTCCAGGCGCGCAACTACGCGATCGAGCCCGAGCACGACGCCGAACGCCTCAGCGGACGGCGCAACGCCATCAACGAGGACATCGCCGTCATTTCTCACGTGCGCCCCGCGCTTGGTCCAACGCCGTTCCGCGAGGAGCTGTTGGTGCGCGCCGATGAGATGGAGTCGACGTTCCGGCACCTCGTCTATCGCATGATCGACGCCGGCTGGGAGATCGATCACGAGAAGGTTGCGAGCGCGTGGGACCGCAAAGTCTATGTGATTCCGAGCCCAGCGCGCCGGCTCGATCCCACCGGTTGGGTGCATGAAGCTGCGCCCACCACAAAGCCGCGCACAGACGACGGTTGGGACGCCTTGATGCGCGACGCCGCCACAGCTTCAGGAGTAGCCGCAGAATGAGCACGCCCCGCCCTCTTCCCCACGCGATGTCGCCAATGCCGAACTTCGAGGAGCAGGCGCTGCTCGACTTCGCCGTCGCTCTCAAGGGCCAATTGCGCGGGCCGCTGCGCTCGAAATTGCCGGACGTGTACGAACACCGCGCTGCGCCGGCTTGGCAAAAACTGCACGGGCGCCGTCCGCAAACTTGGCGCGAAGTCGGCGATGCGATGAATGAAGACGACGCGTATCGCTGGTGGAGCGCGCTGGGGCGGGCGCAGCAGGAATTTTATCTCGACGTCACCTCCACGGTTTGCGAGCGCGAACTGCCGAGCCTGATCGATCGCTATCGCAAGCTGACCAACGGACCGGTGAAGGGTTCGCTCACGCTGGATCCGAGCGTTAAACCGCCGCCTTATCAGGGCGAAGTGGACATCCATTGCGTGCCGGGCTCCTACTTCATTGAACGGACGCAAGACGATGTCTGGGCCGGCGCGCGCAGCGACCTTGGCTCCTTTATTTTTTCGATGGGCAAGCACGGCGCGCTCAACGAGGACAAAGGCCTGGCCGGCGCTGCGTTCGTCAAGAACCGATTCCCCGATCTCAAGCCCAAGCGCGTGCTGGATTTGGGCTGCACCGTGGGCCTCTCTACGCTGCCCTACTGCGATGCTTTCCCGGAAGCGGAGATCTATGCGCTCGACCTTTCCGCGCCGTCGCTGCGCTACGCACACGCGCGCGCCGAAGCGCTCGGCAAGAAGGTACATTGGGTGCAGGGCGACGCCGAGAAGACCAAATTTCCTGATGGCCATTTCGATCTCATCGTCTCGCACATCCTGCTGCACGAAACGTCCTACGATGCGCTCTACAACATCGTCGCCGAATGCCACCGTCTGCTCCAGCCAGGCGGCGTGATGCTCCACATCGAGGTCCCCGTGCGCCGCACCGACGCGGTGGACCAGTTCATCACCAACTGGGACGCCACGCACAACAACGAGCCGTTCTGGTCCACGCTTGCGGAAATGGATCTCGTGAAACCCGCCGTGCAAGCCGGCTTCGCTTCGGACCAAGTGTTTGAAGAGGTGGCGCCGACGTTGAACGCCAAGCAAGGCGGCTGGCTGGCTTATGGCGCGCGCAAGAGCTGAGGATTGAAGATGAATATTCCCCCTCTCCCCAAAGCTTCCCGCGGCGGCCGCCCCGACTCGCTCGCCAATCCGGATTCAGAGCGCCTGCTCAGCATGATCGTGGCGCTGGCGGCCGAAGTCAGCATGCTCAACGACAAACTCGATAACCTGACCCACGTTGCGGCCAAGGGCCCGTTCAAGCCGGAGGATGTCGAGAATTTTGTCCCGGACGCCGCTTTGGCCGAAGCGCGCGCGCGCAAACGCACCGCTTACGTGCAGCGCGTGATGCGCCTCATTCATGCGGATTTCGAGCGCGCCGCGAGCCCGCCGGGCATGCCATATAAGGACATTCTTGACATGGTTGCCGGTCCGCACGCCACCACCGAGGCGTCCTGATCAGGAAGACCGCGCCGCCAGGAACACGTGGTGCACGTACCTATCGGCACGATAATGCGCCAGCAGGAGTTCCACCGGCTGACTGCTGACCGCAAGCACGAGCAAGCGCACCTGCACCACGGGCGCTCCGACCGGAATGGAAAGACGCGACGCGATCTTTGCATCCGCCAGCGCAGCGCCGAGTAATTGGTGGGCGCCCAGAAGCTCCACACCCTTACGCTCGAGCAATGTCGGTGATGGCTCTTTGAAATCCGAAATATCAAGCGTCACACCCAGGCGCTTGGGCACGTAGATGTCTGCCACACCGACAGGCTCGCCATCGCGCAAGCGTACATAGGATGCGTGAGTCAGCGGCTCGCCCCGTTCGACCTGCAAGTCGCGCGCGACGAGGTCATCGGCGAGAATATCTTCGATACGAACATCCTTCGGCGTAGAGCGCGCGTCGAGCTGTCGTACGCGACGCACCAGCTCGGAAAGATCACCGCGTCCCGGGACGTCTTTCAAGTCGGCGCGGACGAAAGTGCCGCGCCCTTGAATGCGCTGAACTAGGCCTTCCTTTTCCAGCATCTCCACCGCCGCCCGGACAGTGATGCGCGAGACGTCGAACGAATCGCACAATTCGCTCTCGGACGGCATGCGTTGGCCGGGCGCGTAGACGCCCTGCAGCACCCAGTCCCGCAATACGGCGTAGACCTGCGCGTAGCGCGGCGCGCGCAGATTGAGGTTCACCCCCTCGACCTGCCCTGCTCCACTGAGCTTTTCATTCCGCGCGCTTTGAACTCGGGCCATTTGTGCTGCACACCCTGGTAGCTCGTGCTATCATTATAACGTCATACAACTTGGAATAGGAGACGGAAAATTGCGCAAGCTCGAAGCCGTGACCCGCGCCGCTGCGGCCTCTTCGGGTCAGCGCCCGCAGATTCTTGAGAGCGCCGATTGCGACCGCTTGTTAGCCATGCTGCTCGCCTCTGCGGCGCAAACCTCCGCGCTCTACGAACGCTTGGACTCCCTCATCAAGGTGCTTGAAGCAAAAGGCGTTTTGGAAACTGGCGCGGTCGACGCCTACGTCCCGGACGAAGCCACCCAGGCCGAACGACTGGAATGGGACGAAGTGTTCGTGACGCGTCTCTTCCGCGTGCTCGCCTACGAACTTGATGCGCTGAAGCACGCCAGCAAGGCGGCGCCGGCAGGTTAAAAGCCATTGCGCGCACGCTTGTCTTGTTATTATATCAATATGACTAACCCGAGGCCGCCATGCCAGACGCTGCAGGTTCATTCCGCTTCGCCGTGCGCAATCCGCGCACCGGCCAAGTGGACTTTGAGTTCGACGCAGCAAGCGGCGAGCGTGTCGGCGAGGTCGCTTCGAAGCTGCGCCGCGCGCAGCCGCATTGGCGCGCGCTCAGCGTAGCGGCGCGCGCGCAAGCGCTCAGCGCGTGGGCCGACGCGATCGAACAACGCCGCACCGCGCTCATCTCTGCGCTCGCCCACGACACCGGACGCTGGATGCTCTCGGAAACCGAGGTGGACGGCGCAGTGCGCAATATTCGCCGCTGGGCCAAGCTGGCGCCGGAGCTGCTCGGCGCGGACATGCGCGGCGAAGAGCACGCCTCGGTTTTGATTTCGACCATCCGCTACCAAAACCAGTATATCCCCTATCCACTTGCCGGCTTCATCTCGCCCTGGAATTTTCCCGTCACGCTCAGCCTCATCGATGCCGTGCCGGCGCTTGCCGCCGGTTGCGCGGCGATCATCAAGCCGTCCGAAATAACGCCGCGCTTCGTGGCGCCGCTCATCGAAGCGCTCGAAACCGTTCCCGAACTGAAAGAGGTGGTCGCCTTCGTTCTGGGCGGCGCCAGCACCGGCCAGGCGCTGATCGATAATGTCGATCTCGTCTGCTTCACCGGTTCAGTCGCAACGGGCCGCAAAGTCGCGGAAGCAGCGGCGCGGCGCTTCATTCCCGCCTCGCTTGAATTAGGCGGCAAAGACCCCGTCATCGTGCTGGCTTCCGCCGACATCGACCGCGCCGCTGACGCCGTCGCGCGCGGCGGGCTTTCCAATGCTGGCCAAGCGTGCCTCTCGATCGAGCGGGTTTACGTCCATCGCTCGATCCATGACGCCTTCGTCAACCGGTTGGTGGAAAAGGCTGCCGCACTCGAGATCAATTGGCCTGATATCCATCGTGGCCACATCGGCCCCGTGATTCATGCGCCGCAAGCCGCGATCATCGCCGCGCACATTGCGGACGCCGTCGCCAAGGGTGCGCGCGTCCGCGCCGGCGGCGAAATCCTGGAGCGCGGCGGCGGACTTTGGTGTCCGGCCACCGTGCTCGACAACGTCACGCATGATATGGCCGTGATGAAAGACGAAACCTTCGGCCCCGTCCTGCCAGTGATGGCGTTCGATACGGTCGAGGAAGCCATTGCGCTGGCGAATGACACCAGCTTCGGCCTCTCCGGCGCCGTGATCGGCGCGACCGTCGAAGAAGCGCGCGCCATCGCCGAACAGATCGACGCCGGCGGCCTCTCGGTCAACGATTGCGCCCTCACCATCATGACCTACGAGCCCGAGAAGAACTCTTTCGGTTTCTCCGGCATGGGCGGCTCTCGCATGGGGCCCGCCTCGATCCAGCGCTTCATTCGCAAGAAGGCGCTTATCATCCAGACCGGCGCGCCGGTCAGCATGGACGCGATGGAGGAATCCAAAGCGTCGTCTCGCCCCGTCTAGCCACAGGAAAGCCAAGCCATGACACGTTTGTCCGCCGCCGATTTCACCCAAGCGCTCTACGATGCACGCAAGCCGCGCGGTTCGGGCAAGCATCCCTTCAGCGTCACCTGGGCCGAGGGCAAGTTCACGCGACAGCAGCTCGGCGAATGGGCGGTGCAGCACTATTACTACATCGTCGCGATCCCGCCGCAGTTCGCCGCACTCTACGCGCGCATGCCTGACGATGACGGACGCGAACTGATCATGGAGAATCTGGCCGGCGAAGTCCCGCCGAACCAGCCGGACAAAGCCCACCCCGCCCTGCTGCTCAAATTTGCGCGCGCCTGCGGCCTGTCCGACGATTACGTGATCAACGCCGAGCGCGAAGGCCGCGTGCTTCCCTCCACGCGCGCGATGCGCGCCTGGATCTGGGAACTCTCGCAAATCCGCCCGATGCATGAATCGTGCGCCGGCATCATGGTGGCGCTCGAAGGCCAATTGCCGACACTCTACCCCACCTACATCGCGGCGATGCAAAAGATGGGCTTTATCGAAGACGAGCTCGAATTCTTCCACGTCCATGTCGAGAACGACGACGAGCACGCCGCGATCGGCCTCGAACTCTGTCACCGTTACGCAGACACCGCCGAGAAACAGCAGATGGCGATCCAGGCCGTCGCCGGCTCAGCCGCGCTGCGCTACAACATGCTCTCGGAAATTCTCGCATCGCTGAGCTTCAAGGAAGCGGCGTGAGCCTAAACCTGCTCAATGCCGACGGGCGCGTGCTGTTCGTCAGCGGCGCGGCCGGCGGCATTGGCCGCGCGCTTCAAGAGCTCTATCTGGCTGCCGGCGGATGCGTCGCCGCCTTCGACCGCACCGCGGCGCCTGCGCGCGAGCGCGTGTTGGCTCTCACCGGCGACGCCGCCAACGAAACTGATGTCACGCACGCCGTGCGCGCTGCGCTTGATC
>JAEYPY010000024.1 GCA_023410295.1 Pseudomonadota bacterium
GACCAGCCCTCGCCTGGCGGGACGACATCGAGGTGTCCGGCGAAGCAGAAATTGGGGGCGCTCGCACCTAGCCGCGCATAGAGGTTATCGACCGGCCCGAACTTATAGCGCCTTATCTTGAAGCCGAGCGCCGTAAGCGCGGCTTCGGTTACGCCCATAACCCCCGAATCCACCGGAGTAATCGACGGACAGCGCATCAGGGCCTGGGCGAGCGGGATCGGATCGGCGATACTGGAAGCAGCCATGGGCGCCGATCTAGCCTTGGTTCGAGAGCGGGGGAAGACGTATGAGCCTGACGACAGAAGGCAAGCCGAGAATCGAGAGCCTGGATGTTCTGCGCGGCCTCGCCATCCTGGGCATCCTGATTGTCAACGCGCCGTACTTCGCCGCGACCTGGCATTCGGCGATGATGCCCAGCGCCATTCCGCTGGCAGTCGACCAGGACTCGCTCTGGTCATGGCTGGTGATGCACGTCTTCTTCGAGTTCAAGTTCATCACGCTGTTCTCGATGCTGTTCGGCGTCAGCCTTTATCTCGTCGGCGGCGAACGCAGCGATAAGGACAAAGGCGCGCAACTGCGCCGGCGGCTTTCATGGCTGCTGCTGTTCGGCCTCATCCATGGTCTGCTGATCTGGTACGGCGATATTCTGCTGAACTACGCCGTCTGCGGCTTCCTGGTATTGTTCTGCCGTTCTTGGCGGCCAGGCACACGCCTATTCTGGGGCATTTTCTGGACGCTGCTCTCAAGCGCATTGATCGGTCTCGGCGCGTGGGCGATGCAGTATGCCCCGCCTGAGGTCATGGAGCAGCAAGCGCAGGCGATGTCGCTGACGGCTGCACAATTCGCCACTATCGCCGAACGCATCACGGGCGGGCCGCTCGGCGCGCTGCAGCAAAACATGGAATGGTGGCTGACATTCTTCCTGCAGGCGCTGATTTTCATCACACCGCGCACGGTCGGAATCATGATGATCGGCATGGCGCTGTTCAAATGGGGATTCATGAGCGGCAAGAGCCCGGTTTGGCTCTACGTGCTCTTCCTCGTGCTGGGCGGCGCATCGTTTGCAGTGCTGTGGATGCAGGGGCTGCGCGAGTTCGAGGCAGGCTTCCCGATTGCGATGGTGCAGGGCGAAGGCATGCTGGTGACGTCGCTGCTCTCGCCGATCTGCACGCTCGCTTACGTCAGCCTCTTCATCCTGATCCTGAAGTCTGGCGTGATCGACTTTCTGATGAAGGCCCTCGCCGCAACCGGGCGGATGGCGTTCACCAACTACATCGCCCAGTCGCTGATCATGACGACGATCTTCTGGCGGCTCGGCTATTTCGGCGAAGTTACGCGCGAGCAACTCTGGCTGGTGGTCGGCGGCGTTTGGCTGACGCAGCTGATCTGGTCGCCGCTTTGGCTCTCGGTGTTCGCGATGGGCCCGCTCGAATGGGTATGGCGGTGCTTGACCTACAAGCGCTGGGTGCCCATCACCAAGCGGCGCGCCCAGGCGGCGACAGCTGCGGCGTAGGGGACAGTCGAGGTGGAGGAATACGCATGAAGAAGCTGGCGGCACTTGTCGCGTTCGGCGTCGCCTGTTCGGGCGCGGCGTTCGCGCAGACCATGGCGAACAGCTACGAAAATACGGTCGTAATCACGTACGCCAACGGCGCGCAAGCGCGCTATCACTTCAATGCCGACAACTCGTTCGGCGTTCATGCGCCCGACGGTTCGCGCGTTCATGGCACGTATGAAGTGGCGGGCGATCAGATATGTCTGACGCCGCAAGGCGGCGAGCGCGCGTGCACGCAGTTCGTCGATGGTAAGAATGTTGGAGACACCTGGACGCAAACCGCGACGGATGGTTCGACGATCACCGTGTCGATCGAAGCCGGCCGCGAAGGCCATGACGGCGAGCACGGGCACGCTCACGCGCACTGAAGTGCAAAGGGAATAGGGGAGTAAGGGACTAGGGAATAGGAATTGGCGATCCCTATTCCCTTACTGTCCTGCTCCTTAATCCCGCAACAACTCATTCACGCCGGTCTTCGCGCGCGTTTGGGCGTCGACGGTTTTCACGATCACCGCGCAAGCGAGGCTCGGCCCACCGTTCGGATCAGGCAGTGACCCGGGCACGATGACGCTGTAGGCGGGCACTTCGCCGCGCGTGATCCGACCCGTCGCGCGATTCACGATCTTGGTCGACTGGCTGATGAACGTACCCATCGCCAGAACCGCGCCTTCGCGCACGATGACGCCTTCGGCCACTTCCGACCGCGCGCCAATGAAACAGCCGTCTTCGATAATCGTGGGGTTTGCCTGGATCGGCTCAAGCACGCCGCCGATGCCGGCGCCGCCGCTGATGTGCACGTTTTTGCCGATCTGTGCGCACGAGCCGACGGTAGCCCAGGTATCGACCATCGTGCCTTCATCGACATACGCGCCGATGTTCACGAAGGACGGCATGAGCACAACGTTCTTGCCGATAAACGCCCCGCGGCGCGCAACAGCGCCAGGCACGGCGCGGAAGCCAGCCTTTTCAAATGAGGCTTCGGCCCAACCGAGGAATTTGGAATGCACCTTGTCCCAGTAGGGGCCGGGCGAAGGATCGGCGTTGCCATGCGCGGCGCCGATGAGCTGGTTCGGCGTAATGCGGAAGGAGAGCAGCACGGCTTTCTTCAGCCATTGCAGCGTTTCCCATTGGCCGTCAGCGCCGCGTTGCGCCACGCGCGCTTCGCCGGTGTCCAAAAGATCGAGCGCCGCTTCGATGGCTTCGACATCGGCGCCCTTGCTGGCGGTCGACAGCTCAGTGCGCCGCTCCCAGGCGGCGTCGATTTGGGTGGCGAGTTGTTCGTGGCTCATGGCGCGGGCTTAGGCCGGGCGCGCCCGGTTCGCAACACGGGAAGCCGGTCAGCGGGCAATCCACGCGCGCAGCAGCGTCTTCAGTTCCGGAGCGTGGTGGTGGACGTATGCGGGGCGAGGTTCGGGATGAATCTGGCCCACCAGGGCCGTGGTGAAGCCCAGCGCATGCGCCGGTTCGAGATTGCGCAGTGTGTCCTCGATGAGAATCGCTCCGCGCGGATCGATGGCGTGCGCCTTGATGAGACGGGCATAGCTCTCCGGCTGCGGTTTCGGTGCGAGGTGGCAGGCTTCGATGTCGAAGATGGCGTCGAAGCAGTGAGCCAGCCCTAGCGTCGCCAAGACGCGCTCTGGATGGCCGCCGCCACCATTGGTGAAGACGATCTTGCGCCCCGGCAGTTGTTCGATCAGCGCACGCAGTTCGTCGTCGACGACCAAAACGGAGTGATCGGCGGTGTGAACATCGGCGAGAAAATCGCGGGCCTCGATCCCGTGGTGGCGCACAAGGCCGACGATGGTGGCGCCGTACTTATGGAAATAGCGCTCCCGCAGTTCGAGCGCTTCGGCTTCGCCGACACCGACTTTGCGCGAGATATAGGCGGTCATACGCGCGCCGATTTCGTCGTAGAGATCGGAGGCGGGGTAGAGCGTGTTGTCGAGATCGAACACCCAGTCGCGGATGTGCGCCATGCTCATGGCGTAGCCGGGCGATCCTGCGTCGGCGCCGTCGGCGGCGGCAGACCGCGGCGCGGCGCTTCACGCGGGGCGGGCGCATCGGCCTCGTCACGCGCGATCTGCGCCGCGTTCGGACGCTCGCCCGCCGGCAGGAAGTCGTGCTCTTCGAAGTCGACGACAAGGCCGTCACGATTGCGCGCCGAGATGCGTGCGAACAGCGTGGTGTCGTAATAGCGCGTGTCGCATTGCTCGCGGCCGAGAATGGCGAAGCGCGCACCGCTGGTGCAGAACAGCTCCGACGCCGCCGCCAAGTAGCGTGGGCCGTCCGGGCTCTCCAGATCGGCGTGCACGAAATAGGTTTCCTGGATCAGCACTTCGTCGATCGTTCGTACGCAGCCGCCGGGATTGAGCGGCCACCAGCCACGGCTCTCCCAACCCTCGCCGCGTCGGCGCGCAATCGCTGTCCACATGCGGCCACGAGCGCGGTTGCAGAGCGTGAGGCCGACCTGCTGCGCACGCCGGCGCGCGGCCGTTTCCAGTGCGTCGATAAGTTGGCTTTCGCTGGCATTGGGCGCAAGACGCGCCGTCTGGCGGAATTGCGCAATGGCTTGAGCGATGCGGCGAGGATCGGCGCCGCGCCGGCCTTCGCGCAGATCATAGCCCGCATCGTCGAGCAGGCGCTGCAAGCCTTGCTGGCGCGCGCGTGTCAGCGTGTATTGGGTGGCTTCCGAGAACGACGTGCGCCAGCTGTCGCGCTTGTTGATCTGCACGCGGCGGAAGCGGCGCTCTTCCAGGCCCATGGTCGCGCATTGCGGCGGGTTCTCGATGGTGAAGGAACTGGTGTTGTCGATGCAAAGGCGGGCGTCGCCGCCCCATTGCCGGCGGCCGCCGCGATGGGCCGAGGAGGTGCGCGCGTAGAGATAGTGCGTACCGCGGGCGAGCGGCGCGCCGACCGCGGTGCGACACTCGCCGGGACGCAACCGTGTCCAGCCTTGCACGACGATGGCGCGCCCATCGGGGCGGCCCGTCGCGGCTTCGAGCACGTAGCTGGTTTCGTTGCAGATCTGCCAGCCGCTGGGGCGCTGTTGCTGTTGCGCGTCGGCTTGGCCGCTGCCGAACGCGACGAGCGCAGTCAGCGCCGCGCCAACGACCGCCGCAAACGCAGCCGGCTTAATGAATGAGCGTGCCAGCGCCATGTTCGGTGAACAATTCCATGAGCAGGACGTGCGGCTGGCGCCCGTCCAAAATGACCGCAGCTTCGACACCGTTGTCGAGTGCGGCGATGCAGGTTTCAAGCTTGGGAATCATGCCGCCTGTAGCGACACCCGTATCGATGAGCCTCTGCGCATCGGCGACGGTCATTTCCCGGATGAGATCACCATTCTGGTCTAGTACGCCCGGAATATCCGAAAGCAGCAGGAAGCGCTTGGCCGAAAGCGCCTTGGCGACCGCGCCGGCGGCGGTGTCGGCGTTGATGTTGTAGGTCTTGCCGTCTTCGGCGACGCCAATTGGCGCCACCACGGGGATGTAATCCTCGGGCGCGTTGATCAGCGCCTGTATCAGCGTGGGGTCCACTTCGTTCGGCTCGCCGACGAAGCCGAGATCGACCACTTGCTCGATCATGCTCTCGGGGTCTTTGCGCGTGCGCACCGCTCTTTCGCAGGTGATGAGGCGCGCGTCCTTGCCGGAAAGGCCGACGCCGCGCACGTCCGCCTCACGGCCGGCGGCCGTGATCAGGTGTGCTAGCTCTTTGTTGACGCTGCCAGACAGCACCATCTCCGCCACTTCCATCGTCTCGGCGTCCGTGACCCGGAGGCCGTCCACGAATTGCGATTTGACGCCCGCCCGGTCGAGCATCCGGCTGATCTGTGGCCCGCCGCCATGAACGACGACGGGATGGATGCCGACAAGCTTCAGAAGGACGATGTCTGCGGCGAATTTGCGGGCGGTCTCTGTATCGCCCATGGCGTGGCCGCCATATTTCACCACCACCGTCTCGCGGTCGTAGATCTGGATGTAGGGCAGCGCCTCGGCGAGCGTCTTCGCCTTGGTCAGACCTTCTTCCAGCGCCTTCAGGCGGTCTTGCGGCGGGGGCTTGCTCACGGGTGCGGTTCCTAAGCGGTTCGGCCGCTTACGCCAAGGCCGCGATTTCAGCGCGGAGTTCCGCGATCCCCAGGCCGGTTTCGCTGGAGGTGGCGATGATCACCGGGTGCGCAGCGGGACGCTTGGTGATGGCGCTTTGCGTGGCGGCAATCAACGCGGCGATTTCGGTGGGCTTTTCCTTGTCGGATTTGGTCAGCACGAGCTGATAGGTGACGGCGGCCTTGTCGAGCGCGTCCATGACATCCTTGTCATGCGGTTTGAGGCCGTGGCGCGAGTCGATTAGCAGCAGCACGCGCTTCAGCGACGGGCGCCCGCGCAGGTAATCGCGCATCAGCGAGGTCCAGCGCTCGATCTCGCCCTTCGGCGCCTTGGCGTAGCCGTAGCCCGGCAGATCGACGAGACGGAGGCGATCGCCGACGCGGAAGAAGTTGAGTTCGCGCGTTCGGCCCGGCTCAGTCGATGCGCGCGCCAGTTTGTTGCGCCCGGTAATGGCGTTGATGAGCGAGGACTTGCCGACATTAGACCGGCCGGCGAAGGCGACCTCAGGACGATCCGCGTTCGGCAGCCCGTCCATGCTCACGACGCCGAGTTCGAACTCGATCGGCCCGGCGAAGAGAAGCCGGCCTGCTTCTAACCACTCTTCTCGTTCGTTATCAGTCATGTTTTCCCTCGTCATTCCGGACACGCGTAGCGTGATCCGGAATCCCGGAGCCGATGTCGCGCCGACTGCCGACTGCCGCTATTCCGCCGGCGACGCGCGCGATCCGAAGCGCTTCCTCAGGAACACATCCAGCTGCGTTTCGACGCCTTGGCGTCGCATGATGACGTATTGCTGCAGGATCGAGAGCACGTTCGACCAGGTCCAGTAGATGACGAGGCCGGCCGGGAAGGCGGCGAACATGATGGTGAACACGATCGGCAACAGCCGGAAGATCTGCGCTTGAATCGGATCGGCCGGCGGCGGCGACAGCGCCTGCAGCAGCATCATCGAGACGCCGTACATGATTGGCCAAGCGCCGATGAGCAGGAATGCGCCGAGCACTGGGATAGCGCCCGGATCGAACGGCAGCAGACCGAACAGGTTGAAGATCGAGGTCGGATCGCGCGCCGAAAGATCGTTGATCCAGCCATAGAACGGCGCGTGGCGCATTTCGATTGTGACGGTTAGGACCTTATAGAGTGCGTAGAAAATCGGGATTTGCAGAAGGATCGGCACGCAGCCGGAAACCGGGTTAATCTTCTCGGTTTGATAAAGGCGCAGGATCTCTTGTTGCTGACGTTGCTTGTCGGCGGCGTAGCGTTCCTGGATTTCCTTCATCTTCGGCTGCAGGCCGCGCATCTTCGCCATCGCCTTGAACGAGTGATAGACGAGCGGGAAGAGCAACAGCTTGATGACGATCGTCGTCAGCAGGATGCCGAGCCCGAAATTGCCGGCGAACTGCGCCAGCGGGTGCAGTAGCCAGTTGAAGAACGGCCGCGTCAAGAACCAGAAATTGCCCCAGTCCACCGCATCGTCGAAGCGCGGGATGTTGAGGTCGGTTTGGTAGGCTTGCAGCAGTTCAACTTCCTTGGCGCCCGCGAACACGCGTTGCGTGTAGGTGACTGACCCGCCAGCCGGTGCTTGATGCCATTGGCCACGATAGGCGGCGCGGTAGCCGTTACGATTGTCTTCGCTGCGCGCATCGAAATAAGCCGAATAGCGCTCGCTTTGATCGGGAACGATGGCGGCGAGCCAATAGTGATCGGTAATGCCGAACCAGCCGCCTTGCGCCTGTTCTTCCTCGATCCGCTCATCCTCGCCGACCCGCCCGCGTCCGCGATCGCGCACGTGCTTGTCGGCGTCTTTGTAGACAATCTGGCGCAAATTCCGGTCGCCGAAGACGCCGATGAGGCCCTGGTGCACGATCTGGCTGAAGCGGTAGTCCTGCGGCATGCCTGCGCGTCGGACGACGCCGAGCGGCCGGAACGAGACCGGCGCGCCGCCGGCGTTACGCACGACGTCAGCGATCGTGAACATGTAGTTGTCGTCGACGCTGATGGTGCGCTCGACAGTGACGCCGTTGCCGGCGTCGAGCGTCAGCGTGACGGGCGTCTGCGGCGTGAGGCGCGCGTTTTCGGGCGCCTGCCATTGGCTGTTGGCGTCGGCGAGCGTCGAAACCGTCTCGCCCGATTGCATCTCCCAGCCGAAGAAGATGTCGTGGCCGAACTCGGTACTGATGGGGGAGAGCAGAGTGACCTCGGGGCTCTCGTCCTCGACGGTCCGGTGATAGCCGCGCAGGTTCAGGTCATCGAGCCGCGCGCCCTGTAGCAGCAGTGAGCCATCGACGGCGGGTGTCTCGATCGCGATGCGTGTCGCCGCCGTGCTGGCGAGAGCTTGTTCACGATTGGCGGGCTCGCGCGTCGTCGGCGCTTCGGGGCTGCCGATGGTGGCGCCCTGCGCGGCGGCGTCGTCACCGCCGATTTGCGCCTCGATCTGCGCGCGCTGGGCCGCAAGCTCCCGCTCGCGCGCCGGGCCATTGTAGAAAAACTCGAAGCCCAGAAAGATCGCCAGCGAGAGCGCGATGGCGAGAATGACGTTTCTGGTTTCGTTGGGCCCCGGCCCGCCGCTCGGTTGCATCAGTTTCAATCGCTTTCGGTAATGGCCCGCCCGGCGGGCTTGGCGCGCGTGCGGCGCGGCTCGGAAGCGCCCGGTTTTAGATCGGCGGCGAGCCTTATCAATGCGTTCTTCAAATCGTCAAGCAAGGCGGCCCAGTCGGCGTCCGGGGTGGATTGCCGCGCCACGAGGACATAATCGACCCCAGGAAGGCCGTGGACGGGCAGGAGCTGGCGGGCGGCTTCCCTGAGGCGGCGGCGGGCCCGGTTGCGGATGACAGCCCCGCCGACCCTCTTGCTGGCTGTGAAGCCAACCCCGATCGGGCCGGCTTCAGCCCGGCGGCGGGCCTCCACCATGACAGTGGGCCGGGCCGCACGAACGCCGGCGCGCACGAATAGAAACTGCGCGCGCTTGGTTAGACGCTGGAGGGAAGGTCGATCCATGACGCCGGGTGATAGCCCGGCTTGGGGCTTAGGCCGAGAGGCGCTTGCGGCCCTTGGCGCGGCGGCGCGCCAGCACTTTCTGGCCGCCCTTGGTGGCCATGCGGGCGCGGAAGCCATGGCGGCGCTTCCTGACGAGCCGGCTGGGCTGATAGGTGCGCTTGGTGCTCACGGCGATACGTCCTGCTGTTCTGGGCGGAAAATGAAGGCGCGGGGCTTACCCCAGAGCCCCCAGGGCGTCAAGGCGAGCGGCCGCCGGAGCCGGCTGCGGGCATCGCGGTGAGGAGGGACTTATCCACAGCGGTTCCACCCCAGGACAGCATCAGCGGGCTGCGCTAGGGCATGTAGCGCATGGCCCTTCCTGCCCCTCCACGCCGCAGCGGCCCGCTTGAGTGGGTCCGCGACTTCGCCACCAGCCTCGCCGGACGGCTGCTGGCGCTGACTGTGGTCGCCGTGGTGGTGGGGGAAATTTTGGTCTTCGCGCCGGCGCTGGCGGCATTTCACGAGAATTGGCTGCGGGAGCGGATGAATCTGGCGCAGGTTGCAGCGCTGGCATTGGAAGGCGCACCGAATCTCGAATTTGCCGATACGCTGGAATTCGAGTTGCTGACGAACGCCGAAGTGCTGCGCGCCGCTTTGCAGCGCGAAGGCTCGCGCGAGCTGTTGCTGGAGAATTTCGAGGAAATCCCGCCGAGCGAAGAACTCGTCACCTACGACTATACCGACGCCGATGACGTTCAGAGCTTCCTCTGGGCGATGGAAAGCTTCTTTGCGCCTGACGGCCGCGTGCTCAGGGTGATGGCGCGGCCGCGCTTTGAAAGCGGCGAGTTCATCGAAGTGGTGCTCAACGAGGCGCCGCTGAAGCGGGCGATGGATGAATTCGCCTCGCGCTTTCTGTGGATGTCGATGGCCATCCTGATCGCCGCGGCGGTGTTGCTTTATTCGGTGATGACGATGGCGTTCGTGCAGCCAATGCGAGAACTGACGCAAGCGATCGAGCGCTTTCGCGACAAGCCGGAGGATGTCTCCATCGCATTCCCGCGCAGTTCACGCCGCGACGAAATCGGTCGCGCTCAGCGTGCGGCGGCGGACATGGCCGAGCAGGTGCGCAACGCACTGCGGCAGAACGAACGCTTGGCCGCGCTCGGCGGTGCGGTGGCGCGCATTGGCCACGATCTGCGCAACATGCTCTCCACTGCGCAACTGGTGGCCGACCGGCTGAAGAATTCCGAAGATCCGGAAGTGAAGCGCTTGTTGCCGCGGCTTGAGAAGACCATAGACCGTGCGGCCGGCCTCGCTGCCAGCACGCTCAAGTACGGCCGCGCCGATGAGAAGGCGCCGGAACTGGCGCGCGTTGACGTCGCCGCGATCGCGGAAGAAGCCGCGGGCGATGTGCTGGGCGGCGCCGACGGGATCGCTTATCGCATCGATGTGGAGCCCAGGCTCGCCTGCATCGCCGATCCCGAGCACTTGCACCGCATTTTGACCAACCTTCTGCGCAACGCGGCGCAGTCGATGAGCGAGCCGTCGCGCGAGGAGAAGATCATCACCATCCGCGCGTTGCGGATCGAAGGCCGCTGCGAGATCGACGTTATCGATAAAGGCCAGGGCGTACGTGAAAATCTGCGCGCTCGGCTGTTTCAGCCCTTCGTCTCGGCCGCGCCGGAAGCGGGCGGCACGGGGCTTGGCCTTGCTATCGCGCGCGAGCTGGCGCGCGCGATGGGCGGCGAGTTGGAGCTTACGCGCACAGGCGCGGAAGGATCGACTTTCCGCATTACGCTGCCGGCTGCGTAACTATTCCAGCCGCGCCGCCTGGTCGAAATCGGCGATGGCGCGGCTGACGTCGCCGAGCGCGCGGCGTGAGAAGCCTCGGCCGTTATAGGCGCTGGCGAGTTGGGGATCGATGCGGATGGCGATGTCGTAGTCGGCGATGGCGCGCGCGTGCTGGTTCTGCGCCCGCAGCGCGTCGGCGCGATAGAGGAAGGCGCTGGCGTTGTCGGGCCGGAGGCGGATGGCGGCGTCGAAATCGGAGATGGCGCGAGCGTAATCGCGCTGACCGGCGAAGGCGCGCCCACGATTTATGAGAACGCCAGCGGCGTTCGGTTCTATTTCAAGCGCTGTGGTGTAATCGGCGATGGCGAGCGCATAATCGCCGCGTGCGCGGTGCGAGTTGCCGCGATTGTTGTAGGCGTTAGCAAAACCCGGGTTGAGCCGGATCGCCTGGGTGAAATCGGCGATCGCCTGTTCGTGCTCGCCCAGGCTGGCGCGGGCGCTGCCTCGATTGGCGTAGGCGTTTGAGAAGTTCGGGTTGTAGCGGATTGCCTGGGTGAAATCGGCGACGGCGGCGGCATAGTTGCGCTGCGTGCGCTGGATGGCGCCGCGATAATTGTAGGCGTTGGCCATCTCGCCAATGGGCGAAACGCCGGCCTCGATAATGCCGGTGCACGCAGCCAGTTGGCGCTCGCGCGAATAAGCGCCGTCACGATTGGCGCAGATGTCGCCGCGCTGCCCCGGCGCTTGGGCGAGCGCTGGCGTTGCGACGAACGCGATGGCGAAGGCGAGGGCGCCGGCCGGGGAGAGCATGCGCGCGAGCATGGCTCTGACTTGCGCTAACTCCGACGGGAACTCACGCATGAACGCGCGTGCGGGGAGATTTAACCACAGCTTTGCGCCGTGGCGGCGCTACTCGCCTGCGGCGATGCGGCCCACGACGCCCTCGCGGCGCGGATCGGCGCCGCCGACGAGGCCTTCTGGCGTCACCCTGATTGTATGGAGGCCGCTATCTTCGAGCGCGCCAACTTCGCGTAGCTCCCAGCCGCGCGCGGTCAGCGCATCGGCCACGCCAGCCGGCATGCGAGCGGGCTCGATCGCGACAGGCGAGGTGCGCGCGGTGGCGTTGGAAAGATCGATTGCTTGCTGCGGTGTCAGGTCCCAATCGAGGATGCCGATCGTGGTGCGGGCGACGTAGCCGATAATGGACGAGCCGCCCGGTGAGCCGATCACGAGTTGAAGCTCTCCCTCGCGGTCGGTGACGATCAGCGGCGACATCGATGAGCGCGGCGCCTTGCCGGGCGCGACCGCGTTGGCGACGGGGCGTCCTTTCAGCGTCGGCGTGAAGGAGAAATCGGTGATCTGGTTGTTCAGCAGGAAACCCCCGACCATACGCTGGCTGCCGAATGCCGACTCCACCGTGGCGGTAAGCGAGACGGCGTTGCCCCAGGCATCGATTATGGAGATGTGCGTCGTGCCGGAATCGTCGCTCCACGCTTGGCCCCAGCGATCGCGCAGCGCCTCGCCCGCGGGCGTGCCTGCGGGGGTGACGCCGCGCGGCGCGCGCGCAAGGTCGATCAGCTGCGCGCGCTCATCGAGATAAGCTGGCGCGACCAGTTCTTGCGTTGGCGCCGGCACGAACTGATCGTCGGCCATGTAATGATCGCGGTCGGCGTAAGCGAGGCGGCTCGCCCAGAGGAAGGCGCTCCAGTCATCGACGCTTTGCGCGCCTTCCGGCGCCGGGCGCGCCCGCTCGTAGAGACCCAGGATGGCAAGCGTCGCATTGCCTGACGAGGGCGAACCGATCGTGCAGGCGCGATAGACGCGGTAGATCGCACACACCGGTTCAAGCTTGCGCGGTGTGACGGCGCGGAGATCGGTGTGAGTGAGCGCGCCAGGCAGCGGGCCGCGTTGCGCGGCGGCGACGATGGCGTCCGCGATCGACCCTTCGCTCAGCGCGCGCGGGCCTTGCTCTGCAATCGCGCGCAGCGTCGCGGCGTACTCGGGATTGCGCAGCAGATAGCCGGCCGGACGCGGGTCGCCGCTCTCGTCGAAGAAATAGGCGCGCGCGCCGGGATCTTGCTGCAAGCGCCCCGCGCGCGCTGCGCCGGCGAGGATGCGCGCCATGCGCGGCGAGACTTCAAAGCCATGCTCGGCGAGGCGGATAGCCGGCTCGAACAAGCGCGCCCACGGCAAACGGCCCGCGTCTTCGTGCGCGAGCTTCAGCATCGCCACCAGAGAGGGAGCGCCAATGGCGCGGCCGCTTGTCTGCGCATCGATGAATGGGATCGGCCGCCCCTCTCCGTCGAGAAACATTGTCGGCGTCGCGCCCGCTGGCGCCCGTTCGCGGCCGTCATAGGCGGTGATCTCTTCGCTCGCGCCATCGTAGAACAGCAAAAAGCCGCCGCCGCCGATGCCGGACGATTGCGGCTCGACGAGGCCCAGCACGAGTTCAGCCGCGACGGCCGCGTCAACGGCGCTGCCTCCAGCGCGCAGCATCTCAAGCGCCGCCGCGACTGCGTGCGGATTAGCGGCGGTCACCATCGCTTCGCCCCGCGGCCTTGGCGACGCAAATGGATCGAAGCTGGCGCAAGCCGCGAGGGCGAAAGCAAAGAGAAGCGCGCCGGCGCGGCGGCAGAGAAGCAGAGTCATGCGCCTTACCTACACGCGCACGCCAGTTTGACAAATTTGCCGCAACGGGATTTGCCGACAGGGCTGGCGCTGGTTCATAACGCCGCAATGGCAAGACTTGGCGAACGCAACTCCCTCACTGATGTCGAAGGTCTCAGCGTCGGCTGCGCTGAGGATCTGGGCGTGCGCACGGGCGTCACGGTGATCGTGCCGAATCGGCGCGCGGTCTGCGCCGTCGATGTACGCGGCGGCGGGCCGGGTACGCGTGAGACCGATGCGTTGGCGCCGGAGAACCTGGTCGATGCAATTGATGCGATCGTGCTCGCCGGTGGCTCAGTCTATGGGCTCGGCGCTGCTGACGGCGTCGCTGCGGCGATGGGCGCCGAAGGGCGCGGCTTTGCCTTGATCGAAATGCCCGGCGTGCCGCGCTCGCCGGTGATCCCGGCAGCCATTCTCTACGATCTCGCCAATGGCGGGGACAAAGCCTGGGGCGGTGCGCCGCCTTATGCCGCGCTCGGCAAGCAAGCTTATGCAGCACGCTCGCGCGAGGTGAAGCTCGGCAATGCTGGCGCGGGGTTTGGCGCGCGCGCTGGCATGCTGAAGGGCGGGCAGGGCGCAGCGTCGATCGTCACCAGCGATGGCTTCACGGTCGCCGCGCTCGCCTGCGTCAATTGCTGGGGCTCGACGACAATGCCCGGCTCGCCTGCGTTCTGGGCGCATCCCTTCGAGATCGATGCCGAGTTCGGCGGCGTAAAGCCGGAAACAAATCATAACGTCGATGCAGAGGACTGGAGCGGCGCCAAGTTCAATCCGCAGCCGCGCGCCAACACCACCATCGCTTGCGTCGCTGTCGATGCGGATTTGACAGCCGCCGAGGCCAAGCGCGTTGCACAGATGGCGAGCGCGGGGCTGGCGCGGGCGATCCGGCCGGTGTTCGCGCCGTTCGACGGCGATGTCGTCTTCGCGCTGGCGACGGCGGCGAAACCTGCGCCGGAACCGCGCGCGTTGGCAGTGGCGCGCTTCGGCGCACTGGCTGCTGACTGTCTGGCTCGTGCGGTCGCGCGGGGCGTTTTTGCTGCGGAAACGCTAGGCGACGCGCAGAGCTGGCGCGACTGGCGCGGCTAAAGCCGCTGCAAGGCGCTGAAGCCGCCGCTTTCCCGCCACGCGCGACATTAAGCAAGGAACTGACACCTGACTGCAGCGCGATGTGGCCGTGGCCGCCCGCGCATGCGATTATGTCTTTGCTGTGTGGGTGGGTAAATGACGCGCATTGCCGAAGCGATTGAGCAGTTCCGCGAGGAGGGCTACGCGATTGTGCGCGGCCTATTTTCGCCGGACGAAGTCGCAGCCATGGCCAACTCGTTCGATCGTCATTGGGCGACCGGCATGAGCCATCTGCGCAGCTGGCGTCACGGGAATCTCTTTTACCGCGTCGGCGAGGACGCCAACCTCGGCAAAGTCGTCAAGTTGGTCCAATGGCCGTCCTACACTGATCCGGTGTTGGACCGCGTACGCCGCGACGGACGCTATTTGGAGCCGCTGCGGCCGCTCATCGGCGGCGACATCAAGCAGATCATCAACCAGCTGCACTGGAAGCCGCCCGGCGCGGCGGCCGCCGAGTTCGCCTTCCACCAGGACGTACGCTCCCGCCGTCCGCGTTCGGCCTATCGCAATCTGCCAGATTGCTACGTGCAGACCGGCATCGCCATCGATCCGCACCGCGCCGCCAATGGCGCCATGCGCATCCTCCCAGGCTCGCATCGCTTGGGCGAACAGGATCTCGGCCTTATGGGCCATTCGCTTGGACAGAAGATGGCCGACGATGCGCTCGCGGCGCATGGCCTCGATCCGTCGAAGGTGATCGATCTCGAACTCGATCCCGGTGATGTCGCGCTCTGGAACGTCTTCACCATCCACGGCTCAGGCGCCAATTCCACGCAAGGCGACCGGCGCTTCTATTTGAATGGCTACGTTCGCGCCGCCGATTGCGATCGCGGCGAATGGACCTTCCGCGCGGGCGAGCCTGCTGCACTCGGCGCGCCGCAGCTCGTGCATTGGGAAGAGCTGCACGAGCGCCCTGAGCCGCATTTAGTCGATGATTGAGGCGCCGCCTGCCTACACAGGCAGCGCTCTGGTGTTTTTCACTTCTTCAAGCACGGCGTAGGTACGCGTTTCGCGTACGCCCGGCATCTGCACCAGCACTTCACCGAGGAAGGTGCGATAGGCGGTCATGTCGGCGACGCGCGCCTTGATGAGATAGTCGAACCCGCCGGCGACCATGTGGCATTCGAGGATATCAGGCTGTTTGCGTACCGCGGCGGCGAACTCGTCGAAGAGGTCGCCTGTGGTGCGGTCCAGCAGGACTTCGACGAAGATGAGCAGCGCCCGATCAAGCTTGGCCGGATCGAGCAGCGCCATGGTGCCGAGGATGTAGCCATTGGCCCGGAGCCGCTTGACCCGGTCGAAACAGGCGGCCGGCGAAATGTTGCAGGCCTCAGCCAGCGCCTGGTTGGTCATGCGCCCGTCGCGCTGCAGGGCGCGAAGGATGCGCCTGTCGGTCTCATCCAGCATGAAGAAGCTTCGGTAAAATACGAGTATGGCGGAAGGAACTTCGGCTTCAGCCCCCGAGAAAGCAAGCACCTTCACCCCATCTACTGCTATGGCTGGCGAAAATTCGGACAGGAATGGCATGTCGGAACCGGACGCTGGGCAGGCGGCGCGTGCGCGCATGGGAGCGCTCCATCGTGCGCCGGAGCCTGTTGTTCTGGCGGAGCTGTTGCCGGACGCACGGCTAGAGCCGCCAACGCGGCAGCGCGTGCTCGCTCGCGCGCGGGGCCTGCTGGCCGACGTGCGCCGCGCGCATGCCTCCGGCTGGATCAACCGCTTCCTGCACGAATACCGGCTGAACACCGAAGAGGGCGTCGCGCTGCTCGCGCTCGCGGAGGCCTTTCTGCGGGTGCCGGATGATGAGACCGCCGACGCGCTGGTTCGCGACAAACTCGGCGGCGCCGATTGGGGTGCGCACACCTGGAAGTCGGATTCGATCCTGGTGAACTCGGCGACGTTCGGGCTCGTGCTCGCGCGATCACTGGTCGGTGAGGACGCCGAGACGTCCAGCGTTCGGAAGCTGTTGGCGCGCGCGGGCGAGCCCTTCATCCGTACCGCCGTGGGCGGCGCCATGCGGATCATGGGCGAGACTTTCGTCATGGGCCGCACCATAGATGAAGCGCTGCAACGGGCAGCGCGCGATGAATATCGTGGCTTCACCGCGAGCTTCGACATGCTGGGCGAAGCTGCGCGCACGCGCGAAGACGCCGAGCGCTATTTCAAAGCCTACGAAGACGCGATCGAAGCCGTCGCGCGCTCGCCGCTCAATCGCAATCACACGATCTCGGTCAAGCTCTCGGCGCTGCATCCGCGCTACGAGACCGCGCAAGCCGAAACCTGCGTGCCTGAGCTGATCGAGTTGGGTCGCACGCTCGCGCGCAAGGCGGCCAGCCTTGGCGTTGGCCTTGCGATCGATGCGGAAGAGGCGGACCGGCTGATGATGTCGCTCGACATCATCGAGGGCATCGCACGCGACCCATCGGTCAGCGGCTGGGACAATCTGGGCTTTGCCGCGCAAGCCTATAGCAAACGTGCGCGGCCGCTGATCGCCTGGGCCGAGGCGATAGGCGCTGCAACGAAGCGGCGCCTGATGGTGCGTTTGGTGAAGGGCGCCTATTGGGATAGCGAGATCAAGCGCGCGCAGGTCGAAGGCCTTGCCGGCTATCCGTTGTTCACGCGCAAAGCGGCCACGGATGTCGCCTACCTCGCCTGCGCGCGCGAGATGTTGGCGAGTCCGCACATCTTCTCCGCTTTCGCCGGCCACAATGCGCTGACGGTGGCGACGATCCTCGAATTCGCCGGCGATCGGCGCGATTTCGAGTTTCAGCGTCTGCACGGCATGGGCGAAGGGCTGCACGAGCGGCTCGTGCGCGAAGAAGGCTACGCGTGCCGCACCTACGCACCTGTCGGCGGTCACCGCGATCTCTTAGCCTATCTCGTGCGGCGCCTGCTTGAGAACGGCGCCAACAGCTCGTTCGTGCACCAGCTCGCCGATCCTAATGTTACCGAAGACATGCTGCTCGAAGATCCCGCCGAGCGCATCGCACACGTTAAAGCCATGCCCCATCCCGCCATCCCGCTGCCGCGCGACATTTTCGGCGCGCGCACCAATTCGGAGGGTCTCGATTTGAATGACGCCCGCGTGCTGGACGAGGTCGCCAAGGCGATCGAGTCTTATGAAGCCAAGTTCGTCGCCGCGCCGCTCGTTGCGGGCGAACCGATTGCTGGCGAAGCGCAGCCCGTGCGCAGCCCCGCCGACCGCACGCGCAGCGTCGGCGCAGTCATCAATGCGAGCCCGATCGATGTCGCGCGCGCGATCGAAATCGCCGCCGACGCCGCGCCCGGGTGGGACGCGCGCCCCGTGGAGGAGCGCGCCGCGTGCCTGGAGCGGCTTGCCGATCTTCTCGAAGCGAACCGGACGGAATTGATGGCGCTCGCCGTCCATGAAGCCGGCAAGACCATCCCCGACGCCGTCGGCGAAGTGCGCGAGGCGGTCGATTTCTGCCGCTACTACGCCGCGTGCGCGCGCCGCGATTTCGCGCCGCAACGCCTGCCGGGGCCGACTGGCGAGCTCAACGAGCTCGTGCTTGCCGGACGCGGCGTCTTTGCCTGCATCGCGCCATGGAATTTCCCGCTGGCGATTTTCCTCGGCCAAGTCACGGCGGCGTTGGTTGCGGGCAATTCCGTTATCGCCAAGCCGGCGCCGCAAACGCCGATGATCGCCTACCGCGCCGTGCAGCTTGCGCATGAAGCGGGCATCCCGCGCGACGTGCTGCACTTCCTGCCGGGCGGTCCGGACGTCGGCAGCGCCCTAACCGCCGATCCGCTCATTGCCGGTGTTGCGTTCACGGGCTCGACGCGCACCGCGCGCGCCATTGCCGCCTCGCTGCTCGAAGATGAGCGCCGTCCGATCGTGCCGCTGATCGCCGAGACCGGCGGGCTCAACGCCATGATCGTCGATTCTACCGCGCTGCCGGAGCAGGTGGTGATGGACGTCGTCACCTCGGCCTTCCGCTCCGCCGGCCAGCGCTGTTCGGCGCTGCGCTTGCTCGTACTGCAGGAAGACGTCGCCGAGCGCATGCTGGACATGCTGAAGGGCGCGATGAACACGCTGGTGATCGGCGATCCCGCCGACCCGCGCACCGATGTCGGTCCGGTCATCGACGAAGCGGCACGAGAAAAGCTGGAAGCCTATCGCCAGTCGATGAAGTCGCGTTGGCTTCATGCGCTCGAAGCGCCTGCCAACAGCGGTCTTTTCGTGCCGCCGACGCTCATTAAGCTCGATGCGATTGAAGAACTGCGCCAGGAATGGTTCGGCCCGATCCTGCACGTTACGACCTGGAAAGCGGGTGAGCTGGAGCGGACAGTCGATCAAATCAACGATAGCGGCTTTGGCCTCACCATGGGCC
>JAEYPY010000051.1 GCA_023410295.1 Pseudomonadota bacterium
AGATGCTGTGGGCGGAGAAGGGCGGCGGGGCGTTCCTGAACGGCAAACCAATCCACGTCTCGGACAAGACGCGCATTGAAGAGTCCGTTATCGCCTTCGGCATTCCCCATGCCGGCAAGCCGGGACACGATCTCTTCCGGGAAGAAGTGGGGCGTCTGACACGACGCGCAACAGGCGTGCGCCGCACCGGTTCGGCCGCTGTTGATCTCGCTTACACGGCGTGCGGGCGCTGGGATGCCTATGTCGAGCGCATCGTCGCGGCCTGGGATATCGCCGCGGGGGTTGGCATCATTATCGAAGCCGGGGGCGCTGTGACCGACGCAGACGGCGAGCCGCTCCAGCTTCACGGCGGCAGTATCTGCGCCGGCGCGCCGGGTTTGATCGCGCCGCTTACCGAACAAATGCGCGCCGCCGCCGCTTCTGAGAAGGAACGCTCATGAATGGTCCGCATCGCCGCTCGGTATTGAAGCAGGCGGGTCTTCTCGCCGCTTCGCTGCCTTTCGTGCCGAGTGCATGGGCGCGTGCGTTGGGTTATCCGCGCGCGCTGCAGGGCCCGATGGTTGGCGCACCGAGCGCCAACGCCATTGCTGTGTGGGTGCGGACGAGCGGGGCGTTCAACGTCGAACTCGAAGTGGCGACGCGGCGTGATTTTGCAGACGCACGCCGCGGGCCAGCCGTTGAAGCAACGGAAGAGAACGACTTCTGCGTCGTCGCCCGCATGGAGGGTCTCAGTCCAGCGACGCCTTACTTCTACCGCCTCCGTTTCGATGGCGTGCTCGACCGCTACCAACCGCTGCCGTATCGCACGCGCACAGCGCCGCGCGGCCGCGCTGCGTTTCGCGCGGCGTTCGGGTCGTGCGCGCGGCTGCAGATCGATACCGAACAGCGCATCTTCTCGGTCGCGCAAGCGCTCGAGCCTGATCTCATGTTCTTCCTCGGCGACAATGTTTACGCCGACACCGATCAGCCCGCCGCGCTCGCAGACCTCCACCGCCGCCAGCGGGAGATCGAACGGCTCAAGCCGCTGATCCGCAGCGTCCCCAGCCTAGCGATCTGGGACGATCATGATTTCGCGCTCAACGATTCTGACCGCACCAATCCGATCCGCGAGCAATCGCTGCGTGTGTTCAAACAATACTGGGCCAACCCAAGCTACGGCGCGCCGCAAACCGAAGGCATTTTCTTCAAGTATGCCTATGGCGGCGTCGACTTCTTTTTCCTGGATGGCCGTTATTATCGCGATCCTGGAGATGTGCCGGATGGACCCGGCAAGACCATGCTCGGCGTCGAGCAGAAGGCGTGGCTGAAGGACGAACTCCGCGCCAGCCGCGCGCCGTTCAAAGTGCTCGTCTCCGGCGGCGGTTTTTCGATGGCCGAGCGCAACGGCGATTCATGGGCTGTCTACAAACACGAGCGCGACGAACTCCTGAACTTCATCCGCGATCAGCGCATCGAAGGCGTGTTCGGCATTTCCGGTGACAGCCACATGGGCGAGCTCAATTGCATCCCGTGGTCGGATGAGGGTGGTTACGATTTCTACGATCTGTGCTCTTCACCGCTCGCGAACCTGCCGGACCTGGATTTTGTCGACCAGATGCCGGAGGTGCGCATCCGGCCGGTGTGGACGCGGAGTGTGAACGTCGGCCTCTTGGCCTTCAGCTTCGAAAACGGTCCGCGGCTCAGCTACACTTTGCACAATGTGATCGGCGCGCCTGCCTGGGAGCCGCTGGTGTTGACGCCCGCCGACCTCCGCAATGGCGTCGTCAGCTGGCGCAGCAAGATCGACCCGCGCGAACTGGTGCGGCTTGAGCGTTTCCGCGCCGGCGGGGCCTATTTCGATCCGCGGGCGGAATAAAAAGCCGCGGATAAACAATGATCTAAGTCCTTCAGGGAACCCCCCTCATAGCAACCGCGTTGCAGTCGGTTAGACCGGCGGAGGGTTCATGAAGCAGCGGGTCATTACGCGCGCGCCGTTGGGTGCGGCGGTCTTGACGGCGTTTGCCTGGAGTGCGGCCGCGCACGGGCAGGAAATGGCGCAGCTTGACGAGCTGCGCGGGCTGACGATTGAGCAACTCGCCAACCTCGAAGTGACTTCAGTCTCGCGCCGCGCCGAGCCGCTCAGCACCGCGCCGGCGGCGATCGACGTCATCACTAACGACGACATCCGCCGCTCCGGCGCGCAGACTTTGCCGGAAGTGCTGCGATTGGCGCGCAACCTCGAAGTTGCCCGGATCGACGCGCAGCGTTGGGCCATTAGCGCGCGCGGTTTCAACTCGTTCGAAGCCTCCAACAAGCTCCTCGTGCTGATCGATGGCCGCACCGTTTACACGCCGCTTTATTCCGGGGTGTTCTGGGACCAGCAGCACGTGATGCTCGAAGACATCGAGCGCATCGAGGTGATCAGCGGTCCGGGCGGGACGCTCTGGGGCGCCAACGCCGTTAACGGTGTCATCAATGTCATCACCCGCTCGTCGGCTGAAACGCACGGCGCGCGTATCGCCGCGTTCGCTGGCGAACGCGATCAGCGCCTGGAGGCGCGCTATGGCGGGCGCCTCGGCGATCTGAATTATCGCGTCTTCGCCAATGGCTTTCAGCAAGGCCCGAGCGAAGTGTTCGGCGGCGGCGATGCTGGTGATGATTGGGGCGGCGCCGAGATCGGTTTCCGCACCGACTGGGGCAGCGCTGAAAACCAGTACATGCTGCAGGCGAGCCTTTACGAGGACGATATCGACGCCGGCGGTGCGCACACCGGCGGCCACATCCTCGGCAATTGGGTGCGCCTGTTCGAGGATGGTTCAAGCTTCGAGGCGCAGGCCTATTATTCCAACGCCGAGCGCGAGACTGCGTTTATCGGCGCCCAAGGCATCAGCGATGCGCTCTCGACCTGGGACTTATCCTTCCAACACAATCTCGGTCTGGGCGGCGCGCATGAGATCGTGTGGGGCGGCGGTTACCGCTTGGCGGAGAGCGAATTCGTCAACACGCTAAACGCCGCGACATTTGAACAAGAACGCCGCACGCTGCGCACCGCCAATCTGTTCGTTCAGGACGAGATGGCGCTGCGCGACAACCTCGCGCTGACGCTCGGTCTCAAGCTCGAAGACCACACTTTTACGGACATCGAGTACATGCCGAACGCGCGGCTTTCCTGGCGTCCCGACGACCGCTCGATGGTTTGGGCTGCGGTCTCGCGCGCCGTGCGAACGCCCTCGCGCATCGATCGCGAACTACAGGTTCCGGGCTTCATCGAGGCCGGCGGTTTCCAATCGGAAACGCTGATCGCGTACGAACTGGGATATCGCAGCCAACCCGTCGATTACGCGTCATTCTCGGTCAATCTCTACTACCATGACTATGACGATTTACGCACTTCAACGATGACGCCGCCGGGCGTGCTTCCTTTTCGTGTCGGCAACGGCCTAGAGGGCGAAGTGTATGGCTTGGAAGCGTGGGGCGATCTCAGCTTGAGGGACGACTGGCGCCTCTCAGCCGGCGTCACGCTGCTCGAACAGGAGTTTCGCGTTGAACCATTGTCCGCGGACGTGAACGGCAGCGGCGACGATCCCAGCTATCAGGTGTTTCTGCGTTCCCGCATGGACCTAAGCGACGATCTGGAATTCGATCTGGCGCTGCGGGCCATCGACGGCGTTACTCCGGTCGCGCCGGCTTATGAAGAACTCGGCGCGCGCCTCGGCTGGCGCGTGAGCGATAATGTCGAACTGGCGCTGGTCGGGGAGAATCTGCTGGACGAACGGCATCCTGAATCAATCGACGGCGTGTTGCGCGAAGTGGCGCGCAGCGTGCACGTAACGGCGCGTGTGACCTATTAACATGCGTGGACCTGCTCTCGCGTGCGCGATCTTCGTGGTGATCGCAGCCATGGCGGCTGAGACGCCGCCGGCAATGGCCCAACGCGCGCAGGAAAATGCCGTCAAGGCGACTTTCCTCACCCGCTTTGCTTCTTTTGTGGAGTGGCCCGCGATCGCCTTTAGCGCAGCGGACGCGCCGCTGGTGATCTGTGTCTCCGGAGACGCTGCAATTGCTGGCCTCGCCGAACGCGCAGCCACCGATCAGCGCGTCAATGGGCGTACGCTTGTCGTGCGGCGCCTCGGCGCCGTGAGCCGCGGCAGTGGGTGCCATGTGCTTTATCTCGCCGGCGCCGAGGGGCAATCGGTGGCGGCCGCGCTCCGCGACGTACGCGGCGATCCGGTTCTGACGGTGACGGATGCACAGCATGCAAGCGCGCGGGGATCTGTGCACTTCGTCCTATCCGGCGGGCGTGTGCGTTTCCACATCGATCGTACGGACGCCAGCGCTGGCGGGCTCAGCATCAATTCGCGCCTGCTCAACATCGCCTTGAGTGTGCGCGGATGATCAAGCCGCCCGTCCTCCGCATCTGGCGTATGACGCCAATGCTAGCGCTGGTGACGGCCGTGGTTCTGGTTATTGCTGGAATTCTCGGCGCGGTGTTCAGTGAGCAGGAGTTCCGAGAGCGCCGGGTTGATGATGCAGAGGCCCACGCGCGCGTGCTCGCCGCCAGCGTCAGCGCTGCGCTGGCCTTCCAGGATTTTGCAGAAGCGCAAACCGCGCTCGATGCGCTCGCCGCGAACCCGGCCGTCGGCGCCGTCGCCGCCTACACCGCCGATGGTCAGATCTTCGCTCGCCGCGAAGGCCCGGAAGGGCCGCCGCCGCGGACCATGAGTTCGGTGCTGCCATCGCGCTTTGCCGATAATCACGCCAGCGCCTCGGCTGTGGTCGAGCAGAATGGCCAGCTTCTGGGCTACGTGTTCGTGCGGCTCTCGAGCGGGGACGTTGGCGCGCGCGGTATCCGCTATATCGGCCTTGCGCTTCTGATCGTCATGTCGGGCATCGTCGTCGCGGTCATTGCCGCCGCACAGCGCGTGCTTTCAAGCGCCAATGCCGAACTCAGCCGGCGCGCCGAAGAGCTTGCTGCGACGAATGAACAGCTCAGCAGCGAGATCGCCGAGCGGCGCAAGGCGCAGTCGGCGCTGGCCCAGGCGCAGAAGATGGAGGCGATCGGCCAGCTCACCGGCGGCATCGCGCACGATTTCAACAATCTGCTGATGGTGGTTTCCAGCGGCCTGCGGCTCCTGGAAACGCGCGACGATGAGAAAAAGCGCGCCAGCATCGTCGCCGCCATGCGCCAGGCGGTCGATCGCGGCGCGGGTCTCACCAAGCAGCTGCTCGCATTCTCGCGCCGCCAGAAGCTCTCCCCTGAAGTGGTGCTGGTGCAGGATCGGGTAGAGGGGCTGCAATCGTTGCTGGAGCGCTCGCTGCGCGAGGACATCATTATCGAACTTGATCTCGATCGTGACGCGCCGCCGGTGAAAATCGATCCCGGTCAGTTTGACCTCGCTGTCCTCAACCTGGCCGTCAACGCACGCGACGCGATGCCGAACGGCGGGCGGCTAACAATCAAGCTCCGGTCGACGCAGTTCGATAACGCGACCAATGCGGTTGCGCTCAGCGTCACCGATACTGGCGCCGGCATGCCGCCGGATGTGCTTGAGCGCGCGTTCGATCCCTTTTTCACCACCAAGGAAGTCGGCAAAGGCACGGGGTTGGGCCTTAGCCAAGTCTATGGCTTCGCGCTTCAATCCGGCGGGCGCAGCGAGATTGAAAGCGAGCCCGGCAAGGGCGCGACCGTTACGCTCATCCTGCCAACGACAGATGAGCCGGCGCCGCCGCGTCCGATCGAACGCAAGGACGCGACGGTATCAGGCGCAGGCGCGGTGTTGGTCGTCGAGGACGACGACGCCGTCGCCGAGCTTGTCTGCGAGATGCTGGCCGATCTCGGCTACAACCCGACCCGTGTGGCGACCGCCAGGGAAGCGCTCGCCAAGCTCGATGACGGCGCGCGCATCGATGTGCTCTTCTCCGACATCATTATGCCCGGCGGCATGAGCGGCATCGAGCTCGCGCACGAGGTGCGGCGACGCAAACCCGAGTTGCCAATCCTTCTGACCACCGGTTACGGTGGCAAAGCCGAAGGCGCGCACGGCGCCTTCAAAGTCTTGCGTAAACCATACGACCGCGACGAACTCGGCGCTGCGTTGTCGAATTTATTCGCCGTGGAGCAGGCCGGTACCGTTTAGACAGCTTAAAGTTCCATTTCCACCAAACGCTAAGCATCTAGCTTTACGGGAAGTAAGCACGACCGACGGTAGAACCGCTCTTCGAAAGGTGAAGGGCTCCGGGGCGTGAACCTCTTAAAGACAGGCAAGCAAGCGTATGCGCGCCTCGTAGCCGGCGGCGTCTGCGCACGCGCCGTGAGCTTCGCGGTGCTCGCCGCGCTCTTCCCGTTGCTCGCCCTGATTTATGTCAGCGCCGCGCCGAATGGCCCGCGCACGCTCGCCATCGTCGCCATCGGGGTGACGCTGCTTTCGATCCTCGCCCTGATCCGCACGCTGCGCCCGATAGCGCTTCTGGCGCGGATGCTCGAACAGCACGCGCGCCGCCAGACCGCCGCTGAACGCGGCCGTATCATTGACGACCACCGTCGCCTCATCGCCAACTTCAACGCCATCGCCGCGCAGCTCGAGACTCTCAGCGGCGGCGCGCGCAAGCATCCCGTTACCGGCCTGCCCATGCGCGATGACCTCCTGTCGGCGGTCGGCCGCGACATTGATCTTTCCAACGATCCCGCTCTGCTGGGGCTGGTCCGCATCGCCAACTACGATCACATCGTTGCGTTTGATCCCGCCGCCGGCGAGCGCGTGCTGGTGGAATCCGCCAAGCGCCTTACAGACGCGGTGAAGGCAGGCAGGCCGATCGCGCAGGTGGACCGTGATTGCTTCGCCGTCTGGTTCGGCGCCGACGTCGAGCCCAAAGCCGCGACCGCCGAATTAGAGGCGCTCGGCTACGTGCTCATGCGTGAGCTCCAGATCGCCGGCTCCGCCATCATCCCGGACATCCAGCTCGGCTCTTCGCTCTTTCCGCTCGACGCCGACGAGGCCGCAACGCTGCTCACCCGCGCCTTCGTCTCGCTGGCGCGCCCGCAGCGCACCGCCGATGGCGGCATCGCGTTTTTCGCCAAGCCAAGCGCGCAGGAAGCCAAGCGCCGCTTCACACTCGAACAGGAATTGCGCCACGCGGTGCGGCGCAACGAATTGGCGCTGGTCTATCAACCGTTCGTCGATCTCGCGATGGGCCGCGTCGTCGGCTGCGAAGCGCTGCTGCGCTGGCGCGGCGGCGGCGAAAAATATGCTTCACCCGCGCAGTTCGTGCCGGTGCTCGAAGAAACCGGGCTTGTGCATGAGTTCGGCTTATGGACGCTGAACACCGCCTGCCGCCAGCTACGCAACTGGCGCGAAACCGGCCTCACCGACATCAAGGTCGCCGTAAATCTCTCCGCGCATCAATTGCGGGACAGCGCGCTGCCGCGCGCGCTCAAGCGCACCGTGGCCGCGCACGGGCTGTCGCCGGCGCAGATCGAACTCGAACTCACCGAAACCGCGGCCATGGAAGACGCTAACCGCACGCTCGCCATGTTCGAGCAGCTGCGCGAAGCGGGCTTTGGCCTTTCCATCGATGATTTCGGCAGCGGCTATTCCAGCCTCGCCTATCTCCGCCGCCTGCCGTTTCAGAAGCTTAAGATCGACCGCGAGTTCGTCACCCACGTCGATCAGCGCGCCGACAGCCGCACCATCTGCAAGGCGCTGATCGATCTCACCGCTGGTCTGGAACTGGCGGTCCTCGCCGAAGGAGTCGAGCGCTACGAGGAAGTGGAGACCTTGCGCACGCTCGGCTGCTCGACCTTCCAAGGGTACTACTTTGCCCGCCCGCTCGAAGCCCACGATTTCGTCGCCACTGTCACCAACACCGATTGGCTGGCGCGCGCCTGCTCGCGCGTGCGCCGTGAACAAGAAGAACTGAGGAGACGCCTGTCATGAGACGCTCACTCGTCCGCAAGATCGCGCTCACCGCCGCCTTGTTTGCCGGCGCCTGCGCACACATGCCCGAAATGCCATCGCTGACGGCTTCGCTGCCCGGAATGGAGCCGGCGGCTGAACCGGGGCTCTCGCCGCGCGATCGCGTGCGCCGCGCCGTCGATCTTTTGGGCGCCGGTGACGAGCGCCAAGCGCGCGCGGAACTGCGCGCCGCGCTCGAAGAGCAGCCCAGCAACAGCGTCGCGCGCCGGCTTATGGATCAGATCGAGCGCGAGCCCGCTGATCTCCTCGCCGGCACGCCGCGCGCGTACACGGTGCGCCAAGGCGAGACGATGTCGGTTCTGGCCGAGCGCTTTCAGGGCGACGCGCTGCTCTTCTATGCGCTCGCGCGTTACAATCAGCTGGAAGCAGCCAATCAGCTTACGGCCGGGCAGACGCTGATGATTCCGCGTCGTCCGGGCGTGAACGTCGTCGCCACGTCGAGCACGCCGATGGAGCCGTTATCCGCAACGCCGCCAAGCACGGCCGCGTCGCCCGCTGGCTTGGACCCCGCGCGCGCCAATCAGCTTCGCCTGCAAGGTCTCCAACACCTGAACGCGGGGCAAGTTGAGCGCGCGGTGTCGCTGCTGCGCCAGGCGCAAGCGCTGGACGAAGGCAACAGCGCCATCCAGCGCGATCTCGATCGCGCCTTACGCCTGCAAGCATCGCTGCGGTCCGGCGGGTGATCATGATTGAACAAACGAGCGCAGAACCGCGCCGAGGGAGCAACTTGCCGTGAAAATTGTCGGCCGCTACCAAATCCAAGCGCGCATCGGCCAAGGGGCGATGGCGAACGTGTACCGGGCCTACGATCCGGACATCAATCGCGTGCTCGCCATCAAGGTGCTGAAGCGCGAGTATTGCCGCGATCCCCAGCTCGCCACGCGCTTCCTCCGGGAAGCCCGCGCTGCTGGCGCGCTCTCGCATCCCAACATCGTCACCATCTACGATGTCGGCGAGATCGAGGGTTTCCCGTACATCGCCATGGAACTGCTCGATGGTGCGCCGCTCGACCAGGTAGCGGAGAAGCGCGGCCGTTTTCCGATTGCTGATGTGATCGAGATCGGCTGCCAGCTCGCCGATGCGCTGCGTTACGCGCACGAACAGGGCGTCGTGCACCGTGACATCAAGCCGTCCAACATCGTGCTCGGCGCCGATGGCCGCTCGGTCAAGTTGTTGGATTTCGGCATCGCCCGTGTTGAGCAATGTGCTGCGACCGAGCAGGCGGTGAAGACGCAAGCCGGGCAAGTCCTCGGCACGCCGCGCTATATGAGCCCGGAGCAGGCGCTCGGCCGCGACCTCGATGGCCGTTCGGATCTCTTCTCCGTCGGCGTCGTACTCTATGAATTGCTGACCGGGCGCCCCGCCTTCGACGGCGCCAGCGCCGCGACGCTCGCGCTGCAGATCACCCAGCAAGATCCAGCGCCCATCGACATCAGCCCCGAATGCCCGCGCGGCTTGCGCTTCATTATCGACAAGCTGCTGGCCAAGCGCCCGGAGAAGCGTTTCCCGAACGGCGCCCAGCTATTCGAAGCGCTACAACGCGAGAAGGCGGCTTACGCGTCCGCGCAAAGCGAAGGCGTGCGCCGGCGTCTGCCGGTATCGGCGCGCATGGCTCTCCTGACCAGCGCGGTGACCGCTGTCGCCCTCGCGGTCAGCATCGGCGTCGTGCTGCATCATCAGTATAAAGCGATGGAGCGCGTTGCGATCGCCTCTGGCGCTTCGATCGTCTCCTTCGTCGCCAGCAACGCCGCCCTGACTGCTGCCGATAATCTCTCTCTCCCCCCTGAACAGCGCGATTGGGTGCCGACGCAGGCCTTCGTCTCCAGTGCGGCGGCGGACCCGAACGTGTCGCAAATGCTGGTGGTAGACCACGAAGGCGTTATTCAAGCAGCCAGTTCCCCTGATCTCATCGGCGCGCGTTACATCCCGCCGACAGGGCGCCGCATCGCCGGCGATCGGCCCATTCTCTCAGTCACGACCGTGCGCTCATCCGCGGGCGTCAACAGCTTCCGTTTCGCGCGGCCGATCGAATATGCCGGCCGCCAAGTGGGGTTGGTCGAGGTCAGCATTCGCCGCACCGGACTCGACGCTGCGGCGATGCTGACGCGCTTCATGCTGATCGGGCTCGGGGTCCTCACCATCATTCTCGTCGCGGCATTGACCGTAGGCGCTTCGCAACTCGTGTTGCGGCCGCTGAAGCGGCTCAAAGCGGCGTTCGCCGATGCGACCGCCGGAAATCTCGATTTCCGCCTCTCGCATACGCGGCGCGATGAAGTCGGCGATCTCTTCGAAGCCTTCAACCGCTTCGTCGCCTCGGTTCAGCAGCGCGCCGAGACCGACATTCCGCATGCCAAACCGCTCAATCTTGACGCCACCATGATCATGCCGCCCGCCAATGATGGCGGCGCTGGCGAAGCCGAACGGGGCGCGCAATGGTCACGCTGAGGCTCTTCCACACCGCTGATCCCTTCCGTCCGATCGAAACGCGGACGCTGAGCGAAGGCGAGCTTGTGCTCGGGCGCGATCCCGCCGCCGATTGGCCGATCGCCGACGCCGCTTGCGAACTCTCACGCCGTCACTGCGCCATCGGCGTCGATGCATCCGGCGTCTTCGTGCGGGACATGAGCGCCAATGGCGTCTTCTTCGGCCCGGCCCGCAAGCGGCTCGCCAAGGACGCCCCCACGCCGCTCAAACCGGGCGAGCAAATTCATCTCGGCCAATTCATGGTGATGATGGAAGCCGCGCCCGCGCCGGCGAATGACGCGACGCCATCCGCCGACGCAAGTTCGCTCGATGCGCCGTTTCATTCTCCCATGCTGCAGGAGCCGGCTGTTTCCGCCGCGGCGTTCATGGTGCGCAGCGCCTGGTCGGGGCCAACAGACACCGCCAACGCCGCGCCATCCGGGCGCCTGCCGGACGCCGCGTTGCTCGAAGCTTTCTGCGAAGGCGCCGGTCTCGATCCATCGCTCTTCATGGGCGAAGACCCGGCCGAAGTGTTGCGACGCGCCGGCGCGGTCTATCAACAGGCGGTGCTCGGCGTATGCGATCTTATGAGCGAGCGTACGTCGCTGAAGACTGCTTATCAGATGAACCGCACCACGGTTGGCGCCAGCGACAACAACCCGTTCAAATGGGGTGACGCGCATCGCGTCGGTGTTGATCTGCTCCGCTCCAAGACAGGCCCGTTCCTCGGCGGCGCCGCGGCGGTCAACCAGTCATTCCAGGATTTGAAGAAGCACCTACTCTGCCTGATGGCCGGCTCGCGCGCGGCAATTGCAGCTGCGTTCGAAGAGTTGAAACCATCGAAGGTGGAAGAAGGCATCCAAGGCCAGTCGCTGCTCTTCCAGACCAAGGTCGACGCCTGCTGGCGCGAATTTCAGAAGCGTCACGGCGAACTGATGTCTGACGCGCAGGAAAATGTGGAAAGCGCGGTGAACCGCGCCTTCAAAACAGGCTATGAGAAGCACGTCCGCAAGCTGGACGGCTTGGGGACAGTATCGTGACAGCCTTGCTCGCCATGCGCAGCCACCGCAGCGACCACCTGGGAGCGTTCAAGTTTCTCTCCGTGGGACGCACTCACGTGGGACAGGTGCGTACGCTCAATGAAGACGCGTTGCTCAATCGTCCGAACGTCGGGCTTTGGGCGGTCGCGGACGGCATGGGGGGGCACGCCAGCGGTGATTACGCCAGCCAGTTCATCGCGCATACGCTCGATCGTATCGATAGCTTTGGCTCCGCCTATCAGTTTCGCGACGCCGTCGAGCGCGGGCTCAAGCAAGTAAACCAAAGCCTCCGCGATCATGCCGCCGAGCAGAAGGGCGGCATTGTCGGCGCTACGGTCGTCGCGCTGCTCGCGCACCAGGGCCACTATGCCTGCCTCTGGGCCGGCGACAGCCGCGCCTATCTCTATCGTAACGGCTCGCTGCGTCGTCTCACCAGCGACCATAGCTTTGTGCAGGAGATGGTCGATGCCGGCGTGCTCACGCCGGCGCAAGCGCGCGCGCACCCCAAAGCCAACGTCATCACCCGCGCCGTCGGCGCTGACAACGAGCTCGACCTTGAGAGCGTCTCAGGCCTCATCCAGCCCGGCGATCGCTTTCTCCTCTGCTCCGATGGTCTCAGCAATCTCGTCAGCGAGCGGGAGATGTCTGAGAGCCTGCGCCGCACGCCGCTGGAGCGCGGCATCGATTTGATGATGGAGCTCGCGCTCTCCCGCGGCGCGCCGGACAACGTCACCGGCATCGTGATCTCGGCCGAGCAAGCCTGAGCGCTTGCGGCTGAGCCGCCGTCTATGCCAACCAGAACCCGGCGAAGCGCGGGGTGTCTAGATGGCGGCGTGGAGTAACTGGTCCGGGAGCGTAGAGAGCAGGCCAAGCGCGATCCTGCGGCCGAAGACCGAAGCCGAACTCAGCCAGATCGTCGCCAGCGCGCCGAAACTGCGCGTCACCGGCGCGGGGCACTCGTTCACGCCGCTTTGCCAAACCGATGGCGTGCTCCTCTCGCTCGCCGAGTTGGAAGGCGCGGTCGAATTCAACGCCGACCGCACACGCGCGTGGGCGCCCGCCGGCTGGAGTCTTGCCAAGCTCACCAAGGCGCTGTGGGACGAGGGCGCATCGCTGATCAACCAAGGTGACGTAAACCCACAAGCGCTCGCCGGCGCCATCGCCACCGGCACACACGGCACCGGCGCCGAGCTGGGTTCGTTGTCGACAGCGGCGCGTGCTTTTCGCTTGGTGCTGGCGGACGGCTCAGTGGTCACGTGCAGCGCAGAGCAGAATGCTGAGCTTTATCAGGCGCAGCGGCTCTCTCTCGGCCTCCTCGGTGTCGCCACGCGCATCGAAGTTGATGTCTTGCCGGTGTATCATCTCGAAGAGCGGGTGGAGTCGCACAAGCTCGCGGACGTTGAGGCGCGCTGGAGCGAGCTTGTCGCCGCCAACCGCCATGTCGAGTTCTGGGTCTTTCCCTATAACGACTATGCCATCCTGAAGACACTCAACCCGGCGTCTCCTGAAGGCCAGCTGAAACGCAAGAACGATGTCGATGACCGGGCCTTCCGCGTCATCTGCGAGCTTTGCGCCATGTTTCCCGCGCTCACGAGCATGCTGCAGCCTGTCATCGTCGGCGGCGGGGTGCGTCAGCGCCGCGTCGGGCCCGCGTACCAGATTTTCCCCTCCGACCGCACCGTGCGCTTTGAAGAGATGGAATATGAGATGCCGCTGGAGACTGGCTGGCCTGCGGTCAACGAGGCGATCCAGCGCATCAAGGCGAAGACGCTGCCCGTCACCTTTCCATTCGAGTTTCGCATCACCGCCGGCGACGACATCTGGCTCAGCCCATTCAACGGCGGGGCGCGGCTCTCGATTTCGATGCACCAGTTCGCCAAAATGCCGTGGCAAGGCGTGTTCGGCGAAATCGAGCCGATCTTCCGCGCGCACGGCGGGCGCCCGCATTGGGCCAAGCGCCACAGCCTCACCGCGCGCGACGTGGATGCGCTCTATCCCGACGCAACGCGTTTCCGCGCGGTGCGAGAGAAGCACGACCCCGCCGGTAAATTCCTGAACGAACACCTCGGCGCATTGTTCGCCGGCCACGCAGCGGCTAAGGCGGCGGAATGAGCGACCTCGACCTCCACCGCCACCTCATCGGCCAGCAGGGCTCGCGCGCCGCGCTCAGCACGCCCGTGCTTGTCATCGATCGCGATGCGCTTGAACGCAACATCGCGGCGATGGCAGCGTTCGCCAGGGAGAACGGCCTCTCGTTGCGTCCGCACGCGAAGACGCACAAGAGCGTCGAGATCGGGCGCCTGCAAATGGCCGCCGGCGCCCTGGGCGTCTGCTGCGCCAAACTGGGTGAAGCCGAAGCGCTGGCGAACGGCGGCATCAACGCCATCCTGATTACTTCTCCCGTCGTAACGCCGCAGGCGATTTCCCGTCTCGTCGCCTTGCACGAGCGCATCGGCGATCTGATGGTCGTCGCCGATCACCCCGACAACGTCGATGCGCTCGCCCACGCAACGCATGAAGCCAGCCGGCCGCTGCCGATCGTCGTCGATATCGATCCCGGCATTCGCCGCACCGGCGTGGCCTCGCCGGAAGCGGCCGTCGCGCTCGCCGAGCGCATCGCCAGCCACGGCTCGCTCGGCTTCGCCGGCGTCCAGTTCTATTGCGGCGCGCAGCAGCACATCGAAGCTTACGCCGACCGCCGCACCGCCATCGAAGAACGCACGGCCTACCTGCAAACTGTGATCGAACAGCTTCGCGCCGCTGGCCACGATCCCAAGATCGTCACCGGCGGCGGCACGGGCACGCACCAGATCGACGCGAGCCTCGGCGTGTTCACCGAACTTCAGGTCGGCTCCTATGTTTTCATGGACCGCCAGTACGAGGTTTGCGACCTGCGCGGTGATGGCGCTCAGCTGTTCGAGCAAGCGCTCTTCGTCGATACGCACGTCATCAGCGCGAATTCTCAAGGCATGGCGACGCTCGATGCCGGCTTCAAAGCGCTCTCCACGGACGGCGGCACGCCCAGAGTAGTGGACGGCGCGCCGGAAGCGGCGATGTTCGTGTTCATGGGCGACGAGCACGGCGCTCTCATCGCCATGGATCACGTTTTCCGCATCGGCGACCACGTCGTCCTCGCGCCGCGGCATTGTGACCCCACGGTCAATCTTTACGATTCCTACCATGTGGTGCGGGATGGCACTTTGTTGGACATCTGGCCCGTCAGCGCGCGCGGCCGCTCGCGCTAGCTGCCGCCAGCGGCGTTGGGGCAGGGCGACGGCGCGGCGAAAAGCGCCTACATGAAGTGAGAGCCCTGGAGACGAGCATGGAAGCAGCGCCGCACAAGGTGGAGTCAGCCAAGCCCGGCGAGGCCTACGAAACCGACGTCATTATCGTCGGCGCAGGGCCCGTCGGCCTTTTTGCCGTGTTTGAACTCGGCCTGCTCGATCTCAAGGCGCACGTCGTCGATGTGCTGGATCGTCCCGGCGGCCAATGCGCCGAGCTCTATCCGGAAAAGCCGATTTACGACATTCCCGGCCTGCCGATCGTAACAGGTCAGGAGCTTACCGACCGCCTGCTGCAACAGATCGCCCCGTTTCATTCGACGTTTCATCTTGCGCAGATGGCGGAGTCGCTGGAGCGGCTGCCGGACAAGCGCTTTCGGTTGAAGACAGAACTCGGCACGACCATCACGGCGCCAGTACTCGTCATTGCCGCGGGCGGTGGCTCGTTTGTGCCGCGCAAGCCAAAGATCGAAGGGCTCGAGCCATTCGAAGGCAAGAGCGTCCACTATGCCGTGCGCCAGATGGAGCGCTTCCGCGGCCGTGACCTCGTCATCGCCGGCGGCGGCGACAGCGCGCTTGATTGGGTGCTGAACCTGCAGCCGATCGCCAAGTCCGTGACGCTGATCCATCGCCGCGACGATTTCCGCGCCGCGCCGCATTCGGTCGCGAAAATGCGCGCGCTCGTGGCCGAGGGCAAAGTGCGCCTGGAGATCGCCGATCTCAAAGGCATCAGCAGCGCCGATGGGCAGCTGAGCGCCGTCGTGTGCAACACCAAGGAGAAAGGCAGCTACGAGATCGCCTGCACCGATCTGCTCGCCTTCTACGGCCTCACCATGAAGCTCGGCCCCATCGCCGACTTTGGCCTCAACTTGAATGAGAACCTCATCCCCGTCGATACGGAGAAGTTTGAGACCAGCGAGCCCGGCATCTTCGCCATCGGCGACATCAATACCTATCCCGGCAAACTGAAGCTCATCCTCTGCGGCTTCCACGAGGGCGCACTGATGGCGCAAGCCGCATTCAAGATCGCGCGCCCGGGGGAACGGCTCGTCTTCCTCTACACGACATCTTCCACGGACCTGCAGAAGAAGCTGGGTGTCGCCTAGCGGTATTGCCCGCTTCACTCCGCGCGAACATCGCTGAACTGCAGCATGTCTTTGCGCGGGATGGCGGGACTCAGCGTTTTCTCGTAAGCCGGGTGGCGGAGTAGGCGATGAGTGCGAACGAGCCGGCGGGGCAGCCGGCGCCCATCGATGTGGTGCTTGATGCGCTTGCGCGCGAACGCGTTGCGCTGCGGCGCGCCGCGCTCCTGGAATCCATTATCGAAAACATGGGCGAAGCGGTCCTGGTGGTGGATCGGCACGGCGCCGAAATATTCGCCAATCGCCGACACCGTGAAGCGCGCGGCCTCCGCGGTCCAGCCCGCAGCAGCGACGAGATCAGCGAGCCCTATATCGGCCGCATCCTCGATATCGATGGCAGCGTTCTTCCTTATGAGCATTGGCCCATCGCTCGTGCGTTGCGTGGCGAATTCGTGGACGGACAAGAATTCCGCATGAGGGAGGCCGATGCGCCCGACTCGGTGCTGCTCGGCACGGCCCGGCCGCTCATGGACGAGGCGGGGCAGATCGACGGCGCTATTCTCGTCATCCGCAACATTACCGAGATGCGCCGTGCCGAGGAGGAGCTCCGCCGCAGCCAAAGGCTCGAAGCTATCGGCCAGCTCACGGGCGGCATCGCACATGATTTCAACAATGTGCTGGCGGCGATTCTCAATGCAGCGGAAGTCGTGCGCCGAGGCGTGGCGCAAGATGCGCGTCTGGATCTCGCCGCTCAAACGATAGAGCGCGCTGCGCTACGCGGCGCCGAGCTCACGCGCCATCTGCTCGCATTTTCCCGCCGGCAAAGCTTGAGCCCGGCGGTAATGAGCCTCGACTCGCTGGTCGATGAAGCGCTGCTGCTGCTTCGGCCCGGCCTTGGCGCGACCATCGATGTGCGGGTGGAATCCCCTGGTCAGGTTTTCGCGCTTGCCGATCCCGCGCTGGCGACCACGGCGCTGCTCAATCTCTGCATCAATGCCCGCGACGCCATGGGCGAACAAGGCGGCGTGCTGACGATCTCGATCGGCGTAGCGCCCGAGTTCGCAACACTGGCTGTCAGCGACACTGGCTGCGGCATGTCCCCCGAAACCGCGCAGCGCGCCATCGAGCCGTTCTTTACAACCAAGGAAATCGGCAAGGGCACCGGGTTGGGCCTCTCTATGGTCTATGGTTTCGCCAAGCAAAGCGGCGGCGATCTGCGCATCGAGAGCGAACTTGGCAAAGGCACGCGCGTCACGCTGCTGCTGCCGCGCGCCGAGGCGCCCGCGAACGACACAATCTCCGAGCCGAAGACGCTGGACTCACATCACGGCCGCGTGCTCGTCGTCGACGACGATGCGCTGGTGCGCCAAGCCATCTGCCTGCAACTGGGCGATGCTGGGTTCGACACCATCATCGCCGCCAACGGTATGCAGGCGCTTCAACTCATCGAGGCGGGAGAGCCGTTCGACATTCTCTTTACCGACATGGTGATGCCGGGGGGCGTCAGCGGTCTTGCCTTGGCGGAGGCGCTCGAGCGGCTCAGGCCGCAAGTGCGCGCTGTCGTCAGCACTGGCTATGTCGATACGGAACTTGCCGACCGGGGCGCCAACTGGGTGCTGCTGCGCAAGCCCTACACATCCGAGCAATTGTTCGCCGCTCTGAGCACCGCGCGCACCGCCGGTCGCTAAGCGCTTCCATCGCCGCGCCCAGCAGCTAAAGTCCCACCGAATCTGGGGGAAGCCATGAAGCTACGCCACATCTTGTCTGCGGCTGTGATTGCACTCGCAGGCTGCGCCACGTCCAGTCAGCAAAGCGGCTCGGGTACTGCGCCGGCTGAGCGCGTGTTCGCTGGCCCGCCGCTCTCGTCCGAAGCGCTGATGGAACACATCAATGTGCTCTCTTCGGATGAGTTCGAGGGCCGCGCGCCCGGCACGAACGGCGAGCGGCTGACGCTGGATTATCTGCAGCGCGCTTTCGAAGCCGCCGGTCTGCAGCCCGGTGTTGCCGGCGATGACGGGACGCGTTCCTGGCTACAGGAAACGACTCTCATCGCTGCTTCGCTCACCAATACGCCGACGCTGACGCTCAGCGGCCGCGATGGCGCGCGCACCTATGAGTACGCCACGCAATTCTCGGCGTGGACCAAGCGGCTCGAACCCAGTGTCGCAATCGAGGACGCCGAGCTTGTGTTCGTCGGCTACGGGGTGGTCGCCCCCGAGCTCGGCTGGAACGATTACGAGGGCGTCGACATGCGCGGCAAGATCGCTGTGATCCTCGTCAACGACCCCGACTTCGAAACTGGCGACGACCGCGGCTTCGGCGGCCGCGCCATGACCTATTACGGGCGCTGGACCTACAAGTTCGAGGAAGCGGCGCGCCAAGGCGCCGCCGGCGCCATCATCATCCACGAAACCGCGCCCGCCGCCTATCCATGGGCGGTCATCCAATCCGCCACCGGAGGCGCGCGTTGGGACGTCGTGCGCGCCGATCGCGGCGCAAGCCGCGCCGGCTTCGAAGGCTGGATCAACAACGACGTAGCGATGGAAACCTTCCGCCGCGCCGGACTCAATTTCGAGCGGCTGAAAGCACGCGCGCAACAGCGCGGCTTCCGCGCCGTGCCGATGAACCTCACCGGTTCACTGACGCTTGAGCAAAGCTGGGAAGAACGCACCACATACAACATCGTTGGCGTGTTGCCCGGCAGCGAGCGGCCGGACGAAACCATCATCTACACCGCGCACTGGGATCATCTCGGCCGCTGTCCGCCGGTAGATGGCGACGATATCTGCAACGGCGCGCTCGACAACGCGACCGGCACAGCCGCGCTCATCGAACTCGCGCGCCGCTTCTCCGCCGAAGGTCAGCCCGAACGCACCGTCGCCTTCATCGGCCTCACCGCTGAAGAGCAGGGCCTCCTGGGCGCCCTCTATTATCAGCAAGACCCGGTGTTCGCGCCGGCCAACACGGTCGCCGCGATCAACATGGACGGGATCAACAATGTCGGGCCGACGCACGACATCGAGGTGGTCGGCTATGGCAAGAGCGAGCTCGACGACATGATTACGGCCGCCGCGCGTGCGCAGGGCCGGCGCGTGGAGCCCGACTCATCGCCGGAAGCTGGCTATTTCTATCGCTCCGACCACTTGCACTTCGCCCAACTCGGCATCCCCGTACTCTACATTTCGAACGGGCTTGATCTGGTCGAAGGCGGCGTCGAGCGCGGCCGCGCGCTCAATGCCGAATATGTCTCGCAGAATTATCACAAGCCTTCGGACGAAGTAACGCCGGACTGGGACATGTCGGGCGGCGTGCAGGATCTGGAGCTGCTCTACACAATTGGCCGCCAGCTCGCCGACAGCGAAGCTTGGCCGGAATGGCGCGCGAACGCGGAATTCCGCTCTGCGCGGGATGAGTCGCGCCGCTAGGCCAACGATACGCGTTCACATCCTTTGTGAGCGCGTTTCGCTTGCTGCGTAGCCAAGCCGTTCGTACCGCGCTCATGAGGAGGCGGCATGACAGATGCGATCAAAATCTACGGCAGCTCCGACAGCGGCAACTGCCTCAAAGTGAAATGGGTCGCCGAACTGCTTGGCCGGCCTTACGAATGGATCGAGACCAGCTCGTTCGACGGCTCCACCCGCACGCCCGGATTCCTCGCGCTCAATCCAGCGGGCCAAGTGCCGCTCGTGATTTTCGCCGACGGCCGCAAACTCGCGCAGTCGAACGCGATCATGCTCTACCTGGCCGAGGGCACGGACCTCGTGGCTAGCGATGCCTTTGCGCGCGCGAAGATGATGGAGTGGTTGTTCTGGGAGCAATACAGCCACGAACCGGCGATCGCGGTGCGCTTAGCGCGGCTTCATTTTCTCAAGATGCGCGAACAAGACCTTGATCCCGCGCTGCTGACGAAGGGCCAGGCCGCGCTCGCACGCATGAACAACCATCTTACGGAATCGCAATATTTCGGCGGCGCGCGCTTTAACCTCGCCGACATCGCGCTTTACGCCTACACCCGCAAGGCCCACCTCGGCGGCTTCGCGTTAGGCGATTATCCCGCTGTTATGACATGGCTTTCGCGCCTTAAGCATGATCTGCAATCCGGCGGCGCCCTGGCGGCATAGGTGCATGGAACCCACGCGGTCTAGCCGCACTGGGTACCGACACGCTATGCTCGGTCGACGAGACGAGGGCGCATGGAAGTTTACGGCGAGTTCTGGCCAGTCCTTGCGACCACATTCGGCATTTTCCTTGCGGTCGGGTTCTTCGCGCAATTGATCGATGGCGCCGTGGGGATGGCCTACGGCGTCATCTCGTCCAGCGTGCTGCTCGCTTTCGGCGTGCCGCCCGCGCAGGCATCCGCGACGATCCACGCCGCTGAATGCTTCACCACTGGCGCCTCGGGCACGTCGCACCTGATGCATCGCAATATCGATTGGAGGCTATTCTGGCGCCTCGCGCCCGCGGGCGTCGTGGGTGGGGTGATCGGCGCGTACTTGCTGACCGGCTTCGATGCGACCTTCATCAAGGCCCTTGTCGTCGCCTATCTCGGCGTGCTGGGCGTCATTATGCTGCGCCGGGCGCTACGGCCGCCGAAGGAAGAACCGCCGCATCTTGAGCACGTCGTGCCGATCGGAATCACCGGCGGTTTTCTCGATGCGAGCGGCGGCGGCGGCTGGGGCCCGATCGTGACCTCCACCTTGCTCGGCCGCGGCCACCATCCGCGCTACGTCATTGGCAGCGTTAACGCGTCTGAATTTGTGGTGACGGTCGCCATCTCGCTCACTTTCCTCTGGACCTTGCTCACTGGCCGATTCGAGCTGGAAGGCGGCGTCGTTGCTGGCGGTGCGGCGCTCGCCGGCCTTATTTTCGGCGGCCTCATGGCCGCGCCTCTCGCCGGTTACGTCACGAAGGTCGCGCCGGCGCGTTGGCTGCTTGCCGGTGCGGCGGTGCTCGTGATGGGGCTCTCGATCTGGCAGGGCATCCAGCTCTGGCCGCGCCTGCTTGAGTACGAAATCTTCCGAACCGTCGCCGAGCAGACAGCTCTCCGTTAACCCTTATATACGAACGGCCCGTTTACGACCCGTGCGCGAAGATTGCTGCTTCGCGAAGTGCGGGTGAAGTTTGGTCAATTCGATCAACCTCAGTGTGGCGGCGGCTCTGTTTGGGACGAGCAGCGATTCGCGCGTGACGGCCGATTTGCTGACATCGTGGGCGCGCGCCAAGGCCGGCATTGGCGTCGATATCTCCAAGCTCACCCAAGACCCCAACGCGCCCATCGCCCCGGTCTGGACCCCAGGCGTCTCGCCAAGCACGCCGGCGCTGCTGCAGCGTGCGTTCGACCGCAAGGCGTTCTTCGACGTCGACGCCAAGCTCTATTCCGATCTCGGCGCCACCGGTGATTACAAGCGTCTGTTCGCGCTCCACTCCGGCATCTCGATGCTGCAGGCGCTCGCCGAGAACGCGGCGGACGAAAAGCTCTCCCGCACCGACCGCGCGCGCACCGAAGCGCAATTCACGCGCGGTCTCGAGGAGCTGCAACGCTTCTTCGCGAGCAACGAGTTCGAAGACATCCGCCTCGCCCAAGGCGACCGCGTCGACAGCACGCAATCGACGCAAACCTTCCCCGCCAACTCGGAAGATTACGTTACCGGACTCATCCATCGCGGCGGGCTCTACGAAAAAGTGAGCGGCCTTGCGTCTGACGCCAAGTTCAACATCGTCGCCACTTCGCTCGGCGGCACGGTGCGCAACGTCGCCATTGATCTCTCGGCGATGGGCTCGATCCCGCGCACGCTCGGCAACGTCATCAGCCACATCAACGGCAAGCTCGCGGCTGCGGGCGTATCGAGCCGGTTCGAAGCCGTCGATCAAACGCCCAAGACCAACACGATCCTGATCGCCGGCCGCAGCATCGAGACGCGCTACACTGGCCCCAAGCAATATGCGCTCAAGGTCGATGTTCGCGCCAGCGAGAAGGTGGCGTTCGAAGCCGTCGGCGCGAACGCGGCGTTTTACGCAGTAGGCTCGACCGCGACCGGCGCGCGCCTCATCAAGCTTGAAGACGTCGGCGGCGCAGCTGGGCAACCCACTTGGCTCGATCGCCCCGGCGCCACGACCAATCCGGCCGGCCCGCAGGTGGCGACCGGTTGGTACGGCCCAGGCGCGCCGTATGGCGCAGCGCCCAACAATGCCGGCGAGCAGCGCACCGGCGCGCTCATGTCCGCCGGTGCGAACACGTTCGAAAACGCGCTCCGCGCCGCGGGCGAAGCGGTGCTCAAGATCGAAACCGCGGATGGACGAACCATCTCCGTCACCACCGGCTGGCGCAGCGACGATCTCGAAGCTTGGCGCATGCGCGATGGCGAAAGCGATGACCGCGCCATCCTCGACGATCTCGCCGAACGCCTGACGCAATTGCTGCACGAGCAGGGCGTCGCCGCCGGCGTCGAAGTCTGGGAAGACGGCGATGACCTCGGCTTTTCGATTTTCACAGGCGATGGCGTGCGCGCCGGCAGCCTCAGCATCGGCGGCAAGCTCGCGAGCCTTGAAACGATCGAGCAGCCCGGCATGGTCGGCGGCTTGCGTGACGGCGTGTTCGCGCGGCGCTTCGAAGCCGGCGCCGTCGCCGGCGCGAGCGACCTCTTCGAAGGCACACAGAGTTTCGTCTTCACCACCGGCGCCGGGGTGCACACCATCAGCATCGATGGGGGCGAAGACGGCATCGACGCCGCAACCCTCGCCGGACAACTCAATGACAAACTGCGGGAAAAAGGCATCAACGCCGCCGCCTATTTGGTCGACGACGGCGGCGCGCTGACGCTACGCATTGACACGCTGCACGACGTCACCGCCGTAAGCGCCACGCTGAACGAGACCGAGCACGATGCGCTGCTGCAAGCGCCCGGCGCCTGGGCCAATGGCGGCTTGCCGAGCGCCGCTCCCGGTCAGCCCTATGGCGACGCCATCCGCGACTACACAGCGTCATCGTCCCCGCTACTGACGCACACTGGCGCGCTCGACATCGAAGTCACTGTCGCGACGCCCACGGGCAACAAAACCGTCAGCGTCTCGATCAGCGCACTCGAACGCGCCAGCAATCCGGACGCTGCGCCCGGCGAATGGAACGCGCTTTTCCAAGATCGCCTCGACGCCGCGCTCAATGCAGCCGGCGTTTATGTCAGCGCATCCGGCGGCGATCTCACGCACTGGTCAGTCGCTGAAAGTAGCGGCCAACGCCTCGTTTCGGTCAGCGTCAACGGCGATGCGATTGCGCTGCAGGGCGACGAGCCCGGCTTCGGCCTCGGCGGCGCGCATGGCGCGACGCGCAGCTTCACCAGCGCCAACGCCGCGACTGGAATCAGCGACGACGTCGCCGCGCTCCTCAGCGATCAAACCGTTTCCATCACCTTCAACACGCTCTGGGGCGAACGCACCGTCAGCGCAACGCTCGAACCCGGCGATCCGCGTACGCTGGAAAGCGCCGCCCTCCGTCTCAACGAGGCGCTGGCCGCGCAGGGTTACGATCTTGGCGTGGTGGCGACAGCGCTCTCAGGCGGCGGCGCAGGGCTTCGCGTCGTCAGCGGCGCCTCCAACACCGTGCGCAGTGTCAGCGAAATCAATCTCGGCGGTCAGGCGCATGGCGCGACGCTCGACGCCATCGACTCCATCAGCGCTGCCGACGATCCCGTTGGCCCCGCCGGTGTTGCGCAGCGCGCGTCGCGCGGCGCCGCCGTCACTGAACTTATCCCCGCGACCTCGCCCTTCGCCGCGCCAAGCGCCAACAGTTCCGCCTGGTTTCCGGGGCGCGCGTTCGACGTCTCCGTGGGCGGCGCGGCGAAAGTGGCGACCGCGCGCAGCGTCGCCGCCGCTGCGGACGGCTCTGTTTATGTTCTCGCCGATCTCTCGGGCGACTCCGCCACCAGCGCCATCAAGGGTGCGCGCGACGTGGCGCTGCTGAAGTACGATTCCGCCGGCAAGCTGCTCTTCAGCGAAATCCTCGGCGCGTCGCAAAACGCGAACGGCTTTGCGCTCGCCGTCTCCGCCGATGGCAAAATAGCTGTCGCCGGCACCGTCGAAGGCGCGCTCTCCGGCACGACGGCAAAAGGCGGCGCCGACTCCTTCGTCGCCATGTTCGATGCCGACGGCAAAGAGCTCTGGACCGCCCGCCGCGGCGCGACCGGCAACGACGAAGCGCTCGCCATCGCCTTCGCGCCCAACGGCAATCTGGTGGTCGCTGGCAAAACCGAATCCGCGCTCGGCGGCCAAGTCGCGCTCGGCCAATCCGATGGTTATGTGCGCGGCTACTCCGCCAGCGGCGCCGAGCTCTTCACCCGCCAGTTCGGCACGGGCGGCGCTGACGCCGCCACTGCGCTCTTCGTGCGCGACGATGGCGCAGGCGGCATGGAGATCTTCACCGGCGGCGTTGAAGACAATCGCGGCGTCGTGCGCAGCTTCACCAATTCCAGCAATGCTGGATTCAACGTCGGCGCGACGCGCGACATCGGCTACTTCCACGGCGGCGCCATCAACGCCATCACCGCAGACGGCGCTTCACTCTATGTCGGCGGCGAAATCGGCGCGGACCGTTTAACGCTGAGCGAGACCGCGCGCGCGGCTGTCGCGGGCAAGGAAGGCTTCGTCGCACGGCTCGATGCTGGCCTCGTCTCCACTGCGCTCGATCGCGCCAGTTATCTCGGCTCTGCGAACGACGATACCGTCAAGAGCCTCGCCATCGTCGATGACGCGGTTTACGCCGCGGGCGTCACTGGCGGCATGCTCGCGGGTTCGGGCATCGCCAACGCCAAGAGCAGCTTCCTCGCCCGTCTCGACAGCGCGGGCGAACTCGACTGGGCGCGGACCTTCAACTCTTCAGCCGGCGGTTTTTCGTTCAACGCCATCGCCGTACAACCGGGCGGCGCCTCGCCGCTTGACGTGCTCGGACTGCCGCAAGGCCTCGTCGGCGCGTCGACGTCAGCGCCAATCGCGGCGCGCAGCGCGCTGCGCGTGGGTGACGAATTCCGTATCGGCGCCGAAGGACGCCGGCTCACCACGATTCGCATTGGCGAGAACGACAACCTCGCCGCGCTCGTCACCGCCATCAACCGCGCCGTCGGCAGCGCCGGCAAAGCCGAGATCGTGCGCCAGGATGGCGTCGAGCGCATCAAGATCAGTCCGCGCAGCAACAACGCTCTGCGCATTGAAGCGGGTCCGGAAGGACGCGACGCGCTATCGGCGCTGGGCCTCGCCCACGGCGTGATCGCGGCCAATACAGCCGGGCGCGGCGCGCTCAAGACCTACGGTCTCGGCCTCATCGCAGCTGAACTCAAGATCGACAGCAAAGAGGCGATCACCCGCACCAAGGCCGAGCTTTCCGCCGCCATCTCCATCATCCGTCAGGCCTACGAGACCTTGCTCAATCCCAATGCCAAGGAGCTGACGCCTGAGGAAAAAGCCCTGGAGGCGCGCCGACAATCCGCCGGCGCGGCCCCCGATTACTACGCCGCGCGGCTGGCGAATTACCAAGCTGCGCTCGCCCGCCTCGGCGGCGGCTAGGCGCGGCAATAGAGGCGCCGGCCCGCTCTTCCCTCCCTGGCCGGAGCGGGCTAGAAGCGCCGCCTTCGGGGCCGCGGTAGCTCAGTGGTAGAGCGCACCCTTGGTAAGGGTGAGGTCGAGAGTTCAATCCTCTCTCGCGGCACCAGTCCGGCCAGCTGATTCGATCATGGCGCCAAAAGCACCGCCGCCGAAGCCGCGCGACCAGCGCTTGGCCGAAGCGCTGAAGCGCAATATCGCCCGCCGTAAGGCGGCGCAAAAGGCCGCGCCAGAGGCGAAGCCGGGCAAGAAATAGCGCCTTCCGGCCAGCGCCTTGCTTACGCCAGAGGCGCACCCCATAACCACGCCGGGCGCGGGATTGCGAAAGACGTTTATGGATCGAATCGTCATTACGGGCGGTGCGCCGCTCAACGGAACCATCCCGATTTACGGCGCAAAAAACTCGGCGCTGAAGCTGCAGGCGGCGGCGCTGCTCTCGCCCGAGCCGGTGATGCTCGAAAACATGCCGGACCTGGCCGATACGCGCTTCATGGTGCAGCTGTTAAAGTCGCTCGGCGTCGACATCACCTGGATCAAGGAAACCCGCACACTCCGGATGCATGCGGCGGAGGTGGTCTCCACCATCGCGCCGTACGACCAGGTGCGGAAGATGCGCGCCTCGTTCAATGTGCTCGGCCCGCTGCTCGCGCGCGTCGGGCACGCGACCGTTTCGCTGCCCGGCGGCTGCGCCATCGGCGCGCGCCCGGTCGATCTCCACCTCAAAGCGTTCGAAGCGATGGGCGCCGATATCGTCATCGAGCAGGGGTACGTCAAAGCCGCCGCGCTCCGCGGACTTAAGGGTGCGGAGATCACGTTTCCCTTTATCTCAGTGGGCGCGACCGAACACACTATGCTGGCCGCCGTGCTCGCGCGCGGCGAGACCGTGCTGAAGAACGCCGCGCAAGAACCGGAAATCGCCGATCTCGCCGATCTCCTGAACGCCATGGGCGCGCGCATCGAAGGCGCGGGCACAAGTGAAATCCGCATCGCAGGCGTCACCTCGCTCAAAGGCGCGCGTCACGCTGTCGTTGCCGACCGCATCGAGGCCGGCACCTACGCCATGGCCGCCGCAGCTGCTGGGGGCAACGTGTTGCTTGCCGGCGCGCGCTTCGAGCACCTCACGGCGATGATCAAGTTTCTGCGGGACGCCGGCGTCACGGTTGAGGCCGAAGGCCGGGGCCTCCGCATCGTGCGGCCCAAATCCGTGCGCCTGAAGGCTGTCGATTTCGAGACCGCACCGCATCCGGGTTTCCCAACCGATCTGCAGGCGCAAGCCATGGCGCTCATGTGCCTCGCGGAGGGCCAGTCGCGGATCCGCGAAACGATTTTCGAGAACCGCTTCATGCACGCACCCGAGCTCATGCGGCTCGGCGCCAACATCATCGTGCATGGCAACGAAGCAATCGTCACCGGCGTCCCGCGCCTCATCGGCGCGCCGGTGATGGCGACCGATCTGCGCGCCTCGGTGAGCCTCGTGGTGGCAGGCCTCGCCGCGGAGGGCCAGACCACGGTCAACCGCGTCTATCACCTCGATCGCGGTTTTGAGGGGCTTGAAGCCAAGCTCGCTGGGTGCGGTGCGCAAATCTCGCGGCAACGGGAGGAAGAGGCGGCCTGATGAGCACGCTGCTGAAACTGATGGCCGAAGACGCCGCCGATCTCGAGATCATCGGCGCGGCGGTGCAGGACGCCCTGGTGCGCGTGCGCGACATCAATTTCGACAAGCGCGCGCGCCGCCTCGCCATGCTGCTCGATCGCTTCTGCTGGGAGCGCGCGGGAGAAACCGGTCCCTATGAGCGCACCCGCGCCGCGCTCTCGTTCGACAGCGTGCTCGGCGCGAAGAGTCGCAAACTGCGCCTCGATGCGCCGGACGCGCTCGCCGCCGTGCTTTCCGTGAGCTTCACGCCCGACGCCGAGCCGCCGGGCGGCACGGTGCGCATTGTCCTCGCCGGCGGCGGCGAGATCGAACTTGAGGTCGAGTGCCTTGACGCGCTGATGTTGGACATGGGCGCGCCGTGGCGCACGCCGCGCCGGCCTGATCACGACAAGGCATGAGCGCCGAGCGCAACCGCCTGGCCGATGTGCTGCTCGACGAAGCTTCGCTTGCGCCCGCGTCCCCGAACGCCGAGCACGAGCGCCGCATCGCGCTTTTCGATCTGAAAGAGTCCAACAGCTTTGCCGTAAAGGGCGATGACCGCGGCCCTTACGTGCTGACGCTCGCCATGGCGGAAGGACGCCTCGCGCTCGATGTCGCCAACCAGAGTGGCGAGCGCGTCGTGCTGCACCACATGGCGATGTCTGCGCTGCGCAAACTGATCAAGGACTACACGCTCATCTGCGAGAGCTACCACAACGCTATCCGCACCTCCTCGCCGAGCCAGATCGAAGCGATCGATATGGGCCGGCGCGGCCTGCACAACGAAGCAGCCGAAGTGCTGCAAGCGAGCCTCGAAGATCGCTTTGACGTCGATCTCGAAACCGCGCGCCGTCTCTTCACCCTCGTCTGCGCCCTGCATGCGCGGGGTTGATGGTCATGTCCGCGCCGGGTCCCTTGCCAGCCTCCGTGCTGTTCGCCTGCACGCACAACATCATCCGCTCGCCCATGGCGGCGGGCCTGATGCAGCTCCGCTTCGGTTCGCTGGTCCGGGTCGATAGCGTCGGCATCCGTCCCGGCGAGGAGGTCTCGATGATGGCCGCGTTCGTCATGGACGAAGCGGGGGTCGATATCTCCAAACATCGCCCCAAGGGTTTCGACGCCTTTGAGGAGAACGAGCACGGCCCGTTCGACCTCATCGTCTCGCTTTCCCCTGAGGCGCATCACCGGGCGCTCGACCTTATCCCCCAACTGGGGCTCGCCGCCGAATACTGGCCGACCTTCGACCCCTCCCTGGCCGAAGGCTCCCGGGACCAGGTGCTGATGGAGTACCGGGCCGTCCGGGACGGCCTGGAACGGCGGATCGCCGAACGCTTTGTCCGGCCATCGACGGGCTAGGGCCCAGCGCCTATAAGGCCCCCGCCGCCGAGTCATGGAGAGAGAATGGCCAAGGAAGAACTATTGGAATTTGCCGGGACGGTGATCGAACTTTTGCCCAACGCCACGTTCCGCATCGAGCTCGAGAACGGGCACCAAATCATCGGTCACACCGCTGGCAAGATGCGTAAGAACCGCATCCGTGTGCTGGCGGGGGATAAAGTGCTGGTCGAGATGTCGCCCTATGATCTGACCAAGGGCCGCGTCACGTACCGGTTCAAATGACACAAGGCTCTCTCGATCGCGCCGTCGTGGTGACGGGCGCATCCACCGGCATCGGCCGCGCCGCCGTCGCCAGCGCCGTCGCGGGCGGCGCGCATGTGTTCGCCAGCGTGCGTAAGCAGACCGACGCCGATGGCCTCAAGGCCGAGTTCGGCGAAGCGGTCACGCCGCTCCTGTTCGATGTCGCCGATGAAGCTGCCGTGCGCGCCGGCGCTGCGCAGGTCGCGGCTGCGCTGGGCGATCGGCGGCTGTTCGGCTTAGTCAACAACGCCGGCATCGCCGTGCCGGGGCCGCTACTGCATCTCGACACCGAGGAATTGCGCCGCCAGTTCGAGATCAACCTGTTCGGCGTGCATAATGTCACGCGCGCCTTCGCCGATCTCCTCGGCGCCGATCCGCAGCGCAAGGGCAAGCCCGGCCGCATCATTATGATCTCTTCGGTAGGCGGCCAAAACGGCGCGCCGTTCGTCGGCCCTTACGCATCGTCGAAATTCGCGCTCGAAGGTTATTCGCAATCGCTGCGCCGCGAGCTGATGCTCTACGGCATCGACGTCATTGTCATCGGCCCTGGCGCCATCGCGACGCCGATCTGGGACAAGGCCGAGCAGGGCGATCTGAAGCGCTTTTCCAACACGCCCTACGCGCCGATGCTCGAGGGCGTGGCCAAGTTCATGGTCGATCAGGGACGCAAGGGCCTGGCGCCAAAACAAGTCGGCGACCTGGTCTGGCGTTGCCTGACAGACGAAAAGCCAAAGGTGCGCTATGCAATCCTGCGCCGCCCGTTCATGGATGTCACGCTGCCGCGCCTCATGAACCCGCGCACGGTCGATCGCATCTACGCCAAGCGCCTCGGTTTCCCGCAGAAGCCATGACGCGCCTCGTGCTCGCAAGCGCGAGCCCGCGCCGGCTGGCGCTGCTGGCGCAGATCGGCGTCACGCCCGACGAAGTCCGCGCCGCCGATATCGATGAAACGCCGCTGAAGAAGGAAACACCGCGCCTCTTGGCGCTGCGGCTCGCGCGGCAGAAGGCCGAAGCCGTCAATGCGCCGGACGCGCTGGTGCTCGCGGCCGACACCGTCGTCGCCGCCGGACGTCGCGTCTTGCCGAAGGCCGAAACAGAAGCTCAAGCGCGCTCGTGCCTAGCGCTTCTCTCCGGCCGCACGCATCGCGTTTACACTGCCGTCGCTCTCCGCACAGGCGCCGGCACGCACACGCGTCTCGCTGAAGCGCGCGTGAGCTTCAAGGTGCTCTCGCCGCGCGAGATCGACGCCTACATCGCCAGCAACGAATGGCAGGACAAAGCCGGCGGCTACGCAATTCAGGGCCTCGCCGCGCGTTACGTCACCAACATCGTCGGCTCCTACACTGCTATAGTCGGCCTGCCGCTCTTTGAGACCGCCAATCTGCTCGAAGGCGCGCGATGAGCGAGCGGCTGGAAACCTGGATCGACGCCGCCATCGGCGAGACGCGCGAAGCGCTCGTCCGCGAAGGCCGCCCGATCGCGCTCCGCATCGCCCGGGCCAGCGACGAAGGCCGCCGCGCACGCTGGGGCGAGCTTTACTGCGCGCGCATCAAGGAAGTGGACAAGCGCCGCCGCGGCGCCTTCCTCGATCTCGGCCTGCGCGACGAGCAGGGCTTCCTCCCGCTCGGCGAAGACGGCCGCGCCCGCATGCGCCGCGAACGCGTCCCGCTGCGCGAAGGCGCGGGCGTTATCGTCGCGGTTACGCGCGAAGCCGCACGCGGCAAAAACCCGGTGGTCGATCTCCAAGAAATCGGCCACGACGGCGAGGCCCCGCACCGCATCGGTCGCCACGATGTTGACGATGAACTCGTCCTCGCCCGCGCCGCGGACCCTGCTACGCGCGCCAAGCTCGACGCCGCCATCGAAGATGCACTTGCCCGCACCGCCCCCATCCCAGGCGGCGGCGTGCTTACCATCGAACCCACCGCCGCGCTGGTCGCCATCGATGTCGACGCCGGCGCCCGCCAAGGCTCGGGCGATCCCGAGCGCTTCGCGCTCGATCTCAATATCGCCGCCGCGTACGAAGCCGCGCGCCAGCTGCGGCTCCGAAATCTCGCCGGCCTCATCGCCATTGATTTCGTCTCCATGCGCGCCAAATCGCACGCCAAGCAGTTGGAGGAGGCGGTGCGCGCAGCGTTTGCTGACGATCCCTGGAGTGTGCAATTCGGCGGCCTTTCGCGCTTTGGCGTGTTCGACCTCGCGCGCAGTCAGCTGCGCCGGCCGCTTCACGAACAGCTGCGCGACCCGGATGGCCGCCTCAGCGTCGAGACGGTCGCTTTGATGGCGCTGCGCGCGATCGAACGAGAAGCGCGCGCGCAAACGGGCCGTCAAATCGCCTGCACGGTTGCGCCGGAAGTCAAAGCCTGGCTCGATGCCGCTGAGATCGACTGGCGCGCGCAGCTCTCTAATTCCATCGGCATGCGTTGGACGCTCGACGCCCAGCCCGGCCCGCGCGACCGGATCGATGCGAGGGCGCTATGAGCAAATGCGTCATCTGCGGCAAGCCGCAAGATCCGAAGTTTCGCCCGTTCTGCTCGAAACGCTGCGCCGACGTTGATCTCAATCGTTGGTTTAGCGGCGCCTACGCGATCCCCGCGTCCGAAGAGGACGACCCGGACGAAGAGATGCCCGCGAAACCGCGCCCGGAAGACGACTAGCGTCGCCCGTTGCGTTTCTCGACGTGCTGCAGGAGCAGGCGCACGTTTTTGGTGTTGGACTTGAAGCCTAAGTCGAACAGATCGCCGACGAGCGGGATCGAGCCCAGCACGCTATCCAACAGCACGTTCCAGCCCATGCGCGCCATCAGCCAAGGCGAGGCGCCAAGCTGGTGAGCGCGGCCGATGATATAGAGGCTAAGCAGGGCGGTGACCCCGTCGCCAATGCCCGGCACAAGGCCGATGATGGTGTCGAAGCCAAAGCGCCAGCCGAGACCCGGAATACGGAAGCGCGAGTCCAGCCACGTCGCCAGTTTCTCGATGTCCGACGCATCGACAACTTCGCGGGCGTGCAAGATTTCAGGGTCGCGGGTTGCGGTATCTGGCATGCGGGTTCAACCGTCTGCGCGGGCAGCGAGTTCCCGCTATCCAAACGTCGCCACGATCGGCACGTGATCGGACGCTTTGTCCATCGCCCGTGCCTGCTTGAAAATCTCGACGCTCTCCAACCGGTCCGCCGACTGCGGCGAGAGCAGCATGTGGTCGATGCGGATGCCGTGATCCTTTTGCCAGGCGCCCGCTTGGTAATCCCAGAAGGTGTACTTATGCGCCGCGCCGTCCGCCTGCATGTAGGCGTCCGTCAGCCCCAGATTCTGCAGCGCCCGATACGCCGCGCGCGTTTCCGGCTGAAACAGCGCATCGCTGGTCCACACCCGCGGATCGTGGCAATCGACATCGCGCGGAATGACGTTGTAATCGCCTGCGATGACGAAGCGCTCTTCCTGCTTCAGCAGCATGCGCAGATGCGCCTGCAACGCCTGCATGAACGCCAGCTTGAACTGGAATTTTTCCGTCCCGAGCGGATTGCCGTTCGGCGCGTAGATCGAAGCCACGCGCACTGGCCCGTTCGGCGCCGCGATCACTGCCTCGATATAGCGTGCGTGCTCATGCTCCAGCCCCGGAATGCCTCGGATGAATTCCTCGATCCGGTATTTCGAGAGAATGGCGACGCCATTGTAGCTCTTCTGCCCGAAGGTCTCGACGTTGAACCCCATCGCCTCGATCTCGAAGCGGGGAAAGCGCGGGTCCTCGCACTTAATTTCCTGCAGGCACCAGACGTCCGCGTTCACCTCCTCGAACACCTTTAGCGCCGTCGGCAGGCGCGCGAGGATGGAGTTGACGTTCCAGGCAGCGATCTTCAGAGCCATGCGCCCCGCTTAGCCGGGCGCCGGCGCTGGTTCAACTGAACCAGGCCCCGCCCAGCACGGCAAAGCCGATTACGACGAGCACGACGCCGATTCCCAGGATGTAGCGGACATGGTGGCCGGTTTCGCCGGCGCGCGCTTCATCTGGATTGGCTTCCACGTGGTCGCCGACCTTACGAGCGGACATAAGCGGTCTCCTCGGCCTCTTCGGGCCATGCTAATCATGGGCCCATGCTCGTAATCCTCTGGGCCTTCTCATTGTTCCACCTGACCGTCAGCTTGGCCTGCCTCGGTTTGGCCATACGCCTGCTCATGCCGGAGGAGCGCTTGCAATGGCGCTCGCAGGTAGCGCTGCTCGTGGCTGAGTTTCTCTGCTGGATTTACCCGATCGCCGCTTACGTCGCGGCGAAATCCGCCTGGAGCGCCTACGAGGCTGGCCATCCCTTGTCGTTGGCCATGATGCTCGCGCCGCTGCTGTGGCTGGTGCTGATGGGGATCATGTTCGCGATTGTGGATTTCCTTGAAGACGGCGTGCTCGGCAACGCGCGCCAGTAGCCGGCGCTTGTGCGGAGTTGAGCCCGCCGCGCCGCCCGCGTTAGAACCTTCCGAAAGGTGGGGTGGATGAGCGCGGACGAGAGCGAAAGCGCGCCTGCAAAGCGGCGCTTCAAGATACCGCGCTGGCTCTCGATCCTGGTGGCGCTCGCCTTCCTGGCTGCGGCCGCCTTCGTCATCCGCAACGAACTGGCCGAGCACAGCCCCGGCGAAATCCTGCACGCGCTGCGCTCGATCGATTCCGGCGCAATCTCGAGCGCCATCGGCCTCGTGCTCATTTCCTATGCGTGCCTGATTGGCTGCGAGCGTATTGCGCTTTCGATCATGGGCCGCGGCGATATTCCGCTCCGCCGCATGTGGCGCCCGACCTTCACCGCCTACGCGCTCGGCAACGCCGTCGGCTTTTCCTACGCCACCGTGCCCGTCGCCAGAGCGCGGCTCTATCGCAACCATCTGAGCGGTGGCGAGATCGCCGCGCTCTCGGCCATCACCGGCGCAACAGTAATGCTCGCCGGCGCCGCCATCGCCGGCATCGGCCTTCTCATCTC
>JAEYPY010000097.1 GCA_023410295.1 Pseudomonadota bacterium
CACCAGCATCACGCTGCGCAACATGTACTGGGGCAACGAGCGCTCCAGTTGGGTCGTGCCGCGCGGCGGCGAGGGCCGTTTCACCGAGGGCGATCGCGTCGTCACCTTCGACATCACCACCGAAACCTTCGACCGCATCCGCGAAATCTTCCGTCCCTATGAAGGCACGCATTTCGAATGCAACCGCGTCATCGCCGATGGGCCGTACGGCTTTATCATCTGGTCGTCGGAGGAGGGCCGGGAGGACCAGCGCACGCGCTGGGACGCCGGGTGCCTCACCGGCGACGCCGGCGATCTCTTCGGCCGGATCGATGCGGCCGTGGAAATCTTGGTCCCCCTGCGCGAAGCGGCCGCGGCGCCTTGAGCGCCAGCCAACGCCCAGCTAGACACTCGCCTCCATGGCCGGCCATTCCAAGTTTGCAAACATTCAGCACCGCAAGGGCGCGCAGGATAAGAAGCGCGCTCAGATGTTCACCAAGATCGCCCGCGAAATCCAGGCGGCGGTGAAGCTCGGCGGTTCGGATCCCAACGCCAATCCGCGCCTCTTCCGCGCCATGGCGGCGGGCCGCGCCGTCAACATGCCGAAGGATAACATCCAGCGCGCCATCGATCGCGGCAGCGGCGCGGGCGCTGAGCAGCTGGATGAAATCCGCTACGAAGGGTTCGGCCCCGGGGGCGTCGGCGTCATCGTCGAATGCCTCACCGACAACAAGAACCGCACCGCCGGCGAAGTCCGCGCCGCTTTCACCAGAAGCGGCGGCAATCTTGGCGAAAGTAATTCTGTCTCCTTCGCGTGGAAAAAGGTCGGCGAGATCCGCTATCCGGCCGCAGCCGCCAGCGAAGACGCTATGCTGGAGGCGGCCATCGAAGCCGGCGCTGATGATTGCGTGGTGGACGAGGAAACGCACGTCATCACCTGCGAGATGAATGCGCTCGCCGGCGTCTCGCAAGCGCTCGCAGCAAAATTCGGCGATCCCGCTTCAGCCAAGTTCGTCTGGCGCACGGACATCGCCATCCCCGTGGAAGGCGACAACGCCGAAGCGCTGATGAAGCTATTGGATCAGCTCGACGATCTCGACGATGTGCAGGACGTCTATTCGAACGAAGATATCAGCGAGGAAGAATTGCAGCGCCTCAGCGCCTAGTTTGGCGCGAAATAGTCGGAGATCGTCTGCAGCAACACCCAAGCGGGCGGTATTAGAAAGCCGATCGCGGCTGCAATCAGCACCGCCTTCACGCCAATCCAGAGGCGACCGAGCAGCGAACGCTTGCCCGCACGCACCTCTTTGTAAGGCACGTCGATAACCTGCGCATCAGGCGCCACGTCTCCGGGCGCTTCGCGCAGACGCACGGGTTGCGGTCGGGCCATGGCTGCTCGTTCGCCCAGAATCGCGGCGCTGACAAGGCAAAGCCGCCGATGCCTTCGCACCGGCGGCTTGCCGTTCTGTCATGTCGAAACGCTTAGCCGCGGCGGTTGTCGCGGTCGCGGCGCTCGGCCTGTATTTGCCGGCTCAGGCGGTCGAAGCGGCGATCGAGATCGGTGCGCTCCCACTGGCTGAGGCCGTTGCGGCGGTACTGCGCTTCGAGGCGCGCGATCGCGCTGTACTCTTGGCGCAGTTCAAATGCTTCGCGGCGCGAGAGCTGGCCGTTGCGCAAACCGGCATCGATGCGCGCATCGAGGCTGCGCTGGCGCTGGTTGATCGGTGTCCAGCGGTCGCGCTCCTGCCGGTCGTTGCGTTCGAAGCGAATGCGCTGCGAGAGTGCGTCGAAGCGCCGGTCGAGATCGATGCGCTCGCCGTACGAGAGGCCGTTGCTACGGCGGTAGCGCGCTTCAAGCTGGGCGATGTCGCGGAATTCGGCGCGCAGGCGCGCGGCTTCGTTGCGCGTCAGGTCGCCGCTACGCACGCCGGCGTCGATCCGCGCGTCGAGGTTCGCTTGCCGCTGGTTGATGGACTGCCAGGATTGCGCAGAAGCGGGAGCGGCCACGGCAAGGGCGCCAGCAGCAACCGCAATAGCCAGAAACTTTTTCATCTCTCATTCCTTCCGAAACACGTCCCCCGCGTCACGGGGATTGAAGCAGGCGGCGCCAGCGCGTTCCGGACGGAACATGAGCCAAGCTGTCGCTCCCGCCTCGGCGTCCGAAGGATTGCCAATGTGTGACAAACGCTCCATAGCGACACACACTGACACGCCCTCAAGCGCCGAGAGCGACTTATCGCAAAGGCGCGCTGAATCGGCGCTGATGGAGAGGTTCAGTGAGCGAACTGGTTGTTGTTTTCGGCGGCTCAGGCTTCATCGGCAAACAAGTCGTCCGTGCATTAGCAAAGCGCGGCTATCGCGTGCGCATCCCGATGCGGCGTCCCCACCTCGGCCACGAATTGCGCGTCATGGGCGAGGTTGGCCAGATTCAGCTGATGCAAGCGAACCTGCGCTTTCCGGACTCGGTGGATGCCGCGCTCGAAGACGCCGATGCTGTCGTCAATCTGGTCGCCGTGCTGAACGAGAAGGGGACGCAACGTTTCGATGCGCTCCACGTTGAAGGTGCGCGCGCGATTGCGGAAGCGGCGGCTAAGCGCGGCATCACGCGCCTTGCCCACATTTCCGCGCTGGGCGCCGCGCCTAAGGGTTCACGTTACGCACGCAGTAAATACGACGGCGAAGAGGCAGTGAAGGCGGCCCTGCCGAGCGCTGTCATCCTGCGCCCCTCCATCGTGTTCGGCCCGGAGGATCACTTCTTCAACCGCTTCGGCGCCATGGCGCAAACCGCCGCCGCGTTCGCGCCGTTCGGCATGCTGCCCATGCCCGGCGGCGGCAAAACGAAACTTCAACCGGTGTTCGTGGGTGACGTCGCCGACGCTGTTGTCGCTGCGCTCACCAAACCTGAAGCGCAAGGCCGCACGTTCGAACTCGGCGGCCCGCGCGCCTACAGTTTGCGCGATCTCATAAACGTCGTGCGCAGCGAAACCCAACGCAACGTACCGCTTCTACCGCTGCCGTTTTTTATCGCCCACCCGCTTGGCCTGCTGCTGGGCGCCATTTTCTCATTCCTGCCGTGGAATGCGCCGCTCACCGGCGATCAAGTGGCGACGCTCCGGCGTGACAACGTCGTCGGCGATGAGCCGGGCGTCGGCACAATCCAGGATCTCGGCGTCACACAGGTGGAAAGCGTCGAAGCGATCACGCCGACCTATCTCTGGCGTTTCCGCCCGTACGGCCAATTCCAAACCCGGCAGAACCCCGCATGAGCGCGCGCGCCTGGCCGCTGGCCACGCTGATCCTCGGGCTTGCCACGCTCGGCTTCTTCATCGCCCTAGGCGCGCAACCCGCTGTCACCGAGATTTACGAGCGCACGCAAGTTGCGACGGCGGTCAGCGCCTTTCAGCGCGCCGAAACGCCTGCTGACATCGCTGTTGTGTTCGGCACGCCGCCGGACGCGCGCGTCATCGCCGCGCAGAACGCCATCAACACGCTCGATCTCTACGGCTTCATCCCGGCCTACGCGCTCTTCCTCGCTGCTGCGTCCATCATGCTCGGCGGCTTGCGCAATCGCTGGACGCAAGTCGCCATCGTGTTCGGCCTGATCGGCGCGCTGGCTGACGTAATCGAGACTTGGAAGCAACTCCAGCTCGCCGCCGACATCGCCAACGCCGAAGCGCATCTGCCGATCGCGCCCTGGCACTGGCTCAAATACGCAGCGCTCGCGCTCAATGGCGTTGCTATCGCCAGCCTCTGCATCAGCGCGGAGAAGAAGCGCTGGATCATGGCCGTGCTCGCGCTTCTGCCATTCCCGCTCGTCGCCGGCGCCTACGCCGAGCTTTGGAGTCCGCGCCTCTTCTCCGGCGCCTTCGCCGCCTACTGGATCGCGCTTCTTGTGCTTGGCGCTATCGAGACGGTTCGGGCGAAAGGTTCACCGGCTTAAGCCCGAACTCTTCGGTCAGATGCCGCGCGACGATGCTGCGGTGGCAGACGCGCCAATCGTGCTCGAGGCACATGAGGCAGGTGCGGCCCTTGCCCGCGATCTCAGCCGTTTCCGCGAGCGAAAGCTGGCTCTCAGGCTCGACCATCTTCGCTTCGAAGATGCGGTGCATGGTATCAGTGTCGCCCTTGCGCGCCGCTTCGCGCCCGGCCTTCGGCGTACCGAGCGGCTTCATGTGGACGTAGGCGATGCCGACTTCATCGAGCGCTGCGGCGAGCGATTTTTTGGAGAAGCCCGCGCGGCGCGAGTTGGCGACTTCACGCACATCGATCAGCGTCTTGATGTTCGCGTCCTTCAGCGCCGCGACGAAATCAGCCTGGCCGACATTTTCGTAACCGATGGTCCAGATCTGCTTTAGCCGAGCCATCCCAGGTACACTCCGCCGAGCAACGCGATGCCTAGCGCAATGCGATACCATGCGAACGGGGCAAAGCCCACGCGCGTCACGTACTCGAGGAACGGTTTCACCACCATCGCCGCCGAGATGAAGGCGAACACGAAGCCGACGGCGATTTCGGCGATGCGCTCGGAGCCGATTTCGTCCTTGATCTGGATGAAGTCATAGACGAACGCCGCGACCATGGTTGGCATGGCGAGGAAGAAGGAAAATTCCGCCGCCGCGCGCCGGTCTAGCCCCAGTAGCAAGCCGCCATAGATTGTAGCGCCGGAACGCGAGACGCCAGGGATCATGGCGATGCACTGCACGAACCCGATCGCAATCGCGCGCCAGATCGGCGTCTTGCCCGCATCGGTCACGACCGGCGTCGGACGATAGCGCTCAAGCAGCAGCATCAGCACGCCGCCGATGAGCAGCGCCCAGCCGATCACCAGAAGGCTCTCATAGAGTACACGCTTCACGTAATCGGCGGCAAAGAAGCCGATCAGCACGGCCGGCAGGAACGCCAGAAACAACATCAGCGCAAAGCGCCGCGCCTCCGGATCGCTCGGCAGGCCGGTGACGACCTTGAAGATGCGCTCGCGATAAAGCCACATCACCGCGAGGATCGAGCCGAGCTGGATCATTACGGTGAAGACCCCGCCGGGATCGTCGTAGCCGATCATGTCTGCGCCCAGGAGCAGGTGCGCGGTCGACGAGATCGGCAAAAATTCGGTCAGCCCCTGGAGCACGCCGAGAAAGGCGGCGCGGACGAGGTCGAGAATATCCAAGCGGCGTGTCCCCCAGCTCAATGAACGGGCCGGACCATGATGTGCGTCGCTCGCTTACGAAAGCGGCAATTCAGCGCCTTTAGCGCTGCTCACGCAGGACTGCTCTTGCTGCACCTGCGAAACTCGGCATAAAAGCAATAATCTCCCGCTCACTGTCGATTCGGAGGGCGTTCTTGGCTGAACGCATGCAGAAGTTCGTGTCTCTCGGGCAAAAATGGCCCGAAAAGCGCCCGGCGACGGAGCGTGCGGCGGATTTTCATGAAATCCACCGCGAATTCATTGCCGAAAAGGCGGCTGAGCAGGCGGCGCGTTGCGCCCAGTGCGGCGTGCCCTTCTGCCAGACGCATTGTCCCCTCCAGAACAACATCCCCGACTGGCTGAAGCTCACCGCCGAAGGGCGCTTGCGTGACGCTTACGAGCTTTCCGCTGCGACAAACCCCATGCCAGAGGTCTGCGGCCGCATCTGCCCACAGGACCGGCTCTGCGAAGGCGGCTGCGTCATCGAACAGAGCGGCCATGGCGCGGTGACGATCGGCAGCGTGGAAAAGTATCTGACCGACACCGCCTGGCGCGAAGGCTGGGTCGCGCCGCTCAACGCGCGCAGCGAGCGGCCGGAGAGCATCGGCATTATCGGCGCGGGGCCGGCGGGGCTGGCGGCAGCGGAGCGGCTGCGCACGCGCGGCTATCAAGTCACTGTCTATGACCGCCACGACCGCATCGGCGGGCTGCTGATCTACGGCATTCCGAATTTCAAGCTCGAGAAGGATGTCATCGCCAAGCGGGCGCAGCGGTTGATCGATGGCGGTGTGAAGTTCGAGCTCAATTGCGATGTCGGCGTGAGCGTCAGCTTCGGTGAGCTGCGCCAGCGCCACGACGCGGTGCTGATCGCGGCCGGGGTTTACAAGCCGCGCCCGCTCAATGCGCCGAGCGAAATGCGCATCGTTGCGGCGCTTGACTATCTCATCGCCGCCAATCGCGTCGGGCTTGGCGATGTTGTGCCGGCTTACGAAAGCGGCGAGCTCAACGCCAAGGACCGCCGCGTTGTCGTCATCGGCGGCGGCGACACGGCGATGGATTGCGTGCGCACGGCGCGTCGCCAAGGCGCGAAGAGCGTGACGTGCCTTTATCGCCGCGACCGCGCCAACATGCCAGGCAGCCAGCGCGAAGTCGCGCACGCAGAGGAGGAGGGCGTCGGCTTCGACTGGCTCGCGGCGCCGAAGGCGGTCAGCAAAGACGCCGTCCGCGCCGCACGCATGCAGCTCGGCGCGGCGGACGCAAGCGGACGCCAAGCGCCGGAGGAAAAGCCGAACAGCGCCTATGACGCGCCGGCCGACCTCGTCATCGCCGCGCTCGGCTTCGATGCGGAAGATTTGAGCGGCTGGAACGTCAGCACGACACGCTGGGGCACGGTGAACGCCGATCCGTTGAGCTACGCTACGAGCCAGCCCGGCGTGTTCGCCGCCGGCGACATCGTGCGCGGCGCCTCGCTGGGGGTGGGGGCATTGCGCGAAGGCCGGGACGCGGCCGACGGCATCCACGCCTGGCTGCAAACGCAAGCAAAGGTGGCGGCGCAATGAAGCGCGATCAATATGGACCCCCGGCGTCTCGCTGGCCAACTGAGTCTCCCGGCCAGACGCCGGGGGTCCAAGAGATCGCGCGCTA
>JAEYPY010000119.1 GCA_023410295.1 Pseudomonadota bacterium
CATTCCGGCCGAGCGTCGTCGGCGAAGCGCGGAGCAATGGGGCCAGCGTCGGTATTCCCATCCTCGGTCAGATCGCTGCAGGCGTGCCGATTGAGGCGTTGCAGAACGAGGTCGGCCGCGTCTCGGCGCCGGACGAACTGCTGGGCGCTGGCGAGCACTTTGCGCTCGAAGTCAAAGGCGATTCCATGATCCAGGCTGGCATCCTCGATGGCGATGTCGTGCTGATCAAGAAAACAGAAGTCGCCGACAGCGGCGATATCGTCGTCGCGCTGATCGACAACGAGGAAGCGACGCTGAAGCGTCTGCGCAAGCGCGGCAACTCGATTGCGCTGGAAGCGGCGAACCCGAACTACGAAACGCGCATCTTCGGCCCCGACCGCGTGCGCATCCAAGGCAAGCTCGTCGCGATGATGCGTCGCTATTCCTGATCGCTCGCGCGCGCGTGCGGCGTCCACGGGCGCCGCACGGCCGGCGAATGCGCGCGGGAGAGCTGCAGTGCGCCGTCAACGGGCGTCACGAAGCCGCCGCCACGGGTGGCGAGGTCATCTGCATCAACGAACGCCATGAGACCGCAATCAGCCGCGTAGGTCGCAGGCGCCGCCCTACGGGCGATGACTATCGCGTTCGGCACGCACGCCTGTCGGAGCCCCTCCGCGCTTCGCACAAAGAAAAAGCGCTGGCCTGCCCTGCTCCAGCTGCAAAGCGTATCGGTGCAGGTTTCGGGTGGGGCGAGCCGCTCCAGCGTCGGCGGTGCGAGACCTAGCATTGCGCCCAGCCGGTCGCGCGCGTAGGTCGAGCGGCCCGAGGCGGCCATGAGCGCCCAGCGCGAGACGCCGCCCTCCTCCACCCTCGCAAACACCGCCCGCGTATCGGAATCGAACGCCACGACCGGTTGCGGCGCGCGCACATAGATCAAGATGCTGGCGGCGAAAAAGAGCACACCCAGCCAGCGCACATTTCCGCGCCAAAGCGCACCCCAAAGCAGGGCAAACACACAAAGCACAAAGGCGAGGTCAGGCGGGCGCGGCAGCGCGCGCACGGCTTCCGGCCGCTCGCCGAACGTCTGGCCGACGGCGGCGATGAGATCGAGCGCGCTCGACATCAGCTGCAGCGCCGGTTCAGCATAGCCAAACGGGGCCAGAATGGCGGCTGCTGCAGCGGCCGGCGCGACCAGGAACGACATGATCGGCGCGGCGATCAGGTTCGCCGGCAGTGCGTAGAGTGCGAAGCGCTGGAAGTGGTAGATCGCGAAGGGATCAGTCGCGAGACCGGCCACCAGCGAGATAAGCAACACGCCCCCGATGCCGCGCGTCGTTGCTTGCAGCGCGCCGATCAGCGGCCCGGGCGTCGGCAGCGCGGGCTCGTGCGGCGCGCGCTTCATCATTTCGAACAGCGCCACGAGCGCCATGGTCGCGGCGAACGACATCTGAAAGCCGGGTTCGATCACAGACTCCGGAAAAATCAGCACGACGATAAACGCCGCCAGCGCAAGGCCGCGCATGGAGATGGCGGGGCGATCGAGCAGGATGGCGCCGAAGGCGACGCAGGCCATCACGAACGAGCGCAGCGCCGGCACACTTGAACCCGAGATGATGAGATAAGCCGCGAGCACGAGAAGTGCGCCGACTGCGGCAATTTTCTTGACCGGAAAGCGCAAGGCGATCGGCGCCATCAGCGACAACGTCCACAGCAACATCGCGAAGACGAGGCCGCCGACGACGCCCATGTGAATGCCGGACACCGAGAGCAGATGCCCAAGGCCGGAATCGCGCAGCGCCGCGTTGGTGTCGCTGTCTATCGAGCTGCGATCGCCGGTGACGAGCGCAGCCGCGATGGCCCCACCGCGCCCCGGAGCCGCCGCGACGATGGCCGCCGCCAGATCGGCGCGCACGGCGGCAAGTTGCAGGCGCTGGCGATCAAGCCAGCCGGCAGGCGGCGCGAAGTCCGCCGGCCGGCAGCGACCGTAGGCGAAGCCGGTGGCGCCGAGACGTTCGAAATAGGCGCGGCGCGCGAAGTCATAGGCGCCTGGCGCCATTGGACCAGCCGGCGGCCCCAACACCGCGCGGCAGGTCGCCGCGCGCCCTGCGGTGAGCAGTCCCGTCTCAGACACCGAGACCCGGACATAGCGGGGCGGTTCCGCGACCCCGTCGATACCGCGCACAAGCAGCCGAAGTCGCGGACCATTGTCGCTGGCGTCGTTCGCCACGACCCAGCCTTCAACCCGCACCGCTTCCTCACCGCCCAAATACGGGTTCTGCGCGACCGTGACCCCGCGCAGCTCTCCCGCGGCAAGGCCGAGGCCGGTGGCGGCGGCGAGCGCGCAGAGCGCGGCGAGAACGATTGCCAGACGGCGCGCCGGCCCATCCACGCGCGCGGTCGGCCATGCCATGAGCCCCAGCGCCGCGGCGAAACCGGCGACGAACACCGCGGGCCCCAGCCATACGGGCGGAGCCGTCGGCGCTGTCAGCCAAGCTGCGGCGCCGGCGATCATGGCCACAGGGAGCCAGAGGATCCAACGATCGCGCTGGAGCGCGAAAGCTGCGGCGAGGCCTCGGCTAGGAGAAAGCGCGACGGGCGTGCTACCACGCGCGCGCTTTGCTGACCCCAAGTTCTCCCCGATGAGCGTCGTCACACGCTTCGCCCCCTCGCCCACAGGCTACCTCCATATCGGAGGCGCGCGAACCGCCCTCTTCAACTGGCTCTATGCCCGCAAGATGGGCGGCAAGTACCTGCTGCGGATCGAAGACACCGACCGGGCGCGGTCGACGCCGGAAGCCATCGACGCGATCCTGGAGGGCCTCTCCTGGCTCGATCTTCAGCACGACGGCGAGGTCACCTACCAGTTCGCGCGCGCGCCGCGCCACCGCGAGGCGGCCGAAGAGATGATCGCGCGCGGGACCGCGTTCCGCTGCTACATGAGCAATGAGGAACTCGAAGCCGAACGCGCCAAGGCGCACGCGGAGGGACGCGCGCTGCGCTCGCCCTATCGCGATGGCAAGACGCCGCCCGCAGCCGATGCATCGTTCGTGGTGCGCCTGCGCGCGCCGGACGAAGGCGATGTCCTGAACGCCGATCTGATCCAAGGCGACGTGCGCATCAAGGCGCGCGACATTGACGATCTCGTGCTGCTGCGCGCGGACGGCAATCCGACCTACATGCTCTCCGTCGTGGTCGACGATCACGACATGGGCGTCACGCACGTGATCCGCGGCGACGATCATCTGACTAATGCTGCGCGTCAGATCGTCATCTATCGCGCGCTCGACTGGGCGCTGCCGCGGTTCGCACACATCCCGCTGATCCACGGCGAAGACGGCAAGAAGCTGTCCAAGCGACACGGCGCTCAGGCCGTGCACGAATGGCGCGACATGGGGTACCTGCCCGAAGCGATGAACGCCTATCTCATGCGGCTCGGCTGGAGCCCTGGGCACGATGACATCATCACCAAGGAAGCCGCCGTCGCGCAGTTCGAACTCAGCCAGATCGGCAAGGCGCCCTCGCGGCTCGATTTCAAGAAACTCGATTCCGTCAACGCGCATTTCATGGCGGAGGCGGACGATGCCCGTTTACTTCGCCTCATGATTGAGTACGTCACTCGACGTGATGGAGCGCCTCCGCCGGCTGACGCCGAACCCATTCTCGCGCGCGCCGCGCCGGTGCTGAAAAAACGGGCAAAGACGATCGCCGATCTCGCGACTCAGGCTGAATTTCTGCTGACGAAACGACCGCTTGCGCTTGACGACGCGGCCAAATCGCTGATGAAGGACGAGTTCAAACAGCGCCTTGTGCGCCTGCGCGAAAGGCTCGCAAACGAGCCCGCCTGGGACCATCTAAGTCTTGGCGCCGCGCTTAAGGCTTTCGCTACGGAAGAGGGCGTTGGATTGGGCCAAATCGGTCCGGGTCTTCGGGCGGTGCTGACGGGCGGACGCCCCTCGCCCGATCTGGGCCAGACATTGGAGCTACTCGGCCGCGAGGAAGCGCTCGCGCGCATCGATGATCAAGTGTGAGGACGAACCAAGCCATGCAAAGCAAGCTCACCAAGAAGCCTTCGGCGACCCTCACCGTGAACAATCAGCAGCTTGAGTTGCCGGTCTATGGCGGCTCGGTCGGCCCGGATGTCGTCGATATCCGCAAGCTCTACGGCGACGGCAAGGTCTTCACTTACGATCCGGGCTTCACCTCGACCGCCTCCTGCGAGAGCCAGATCACCTATATCGACGGCGACGAGGGCGTACTGCTCTATCGCGGCTATCCGATCGATCAGCTGGCCGAGAAATCCAGCTTCATCGAAGTCTGCTACCTCCTGCTTCACGGTGAACTGCCTAACCAAAAGCAACTGACCGACTTCGACCGCACCATCACCTATCACACGATGCTGCACTCGCAGTTCGACCGCTTTTTCGAAGGCTTTCGCCGCGACGCGCACCCGATGGCGATCATGGTCGGCACCGTGGGCGCGCTGGCGGCGTTTTATCACGACTCCACCGACATCAACGATCCGCACCAGCGCATGGTGGCAAGCCACCGCCTGATCGCGAAGATGCCGACGATCGCGGCGCGCGCGTTCAAGTATTCGATCGGCCAGCCGTTCGTCAGCCCGCGCAACGAGCTCGATTACGCGTCGAACTTCCTGCGCATGTGCTTTGCGGTGCCTGCCGAGGACTTCAAGGTCAATCCGGTAATGGCGCGGGCAATGGACGTGTTCATGATCCTGCACGCTGATCACGAACAGAACGCTTCGACCTCGACGGTGCGCCTCGCGGGTTCGTCAGGCGCCAATCCGTTCGCGTGCATCTCCTCGGGCATCGCCTGTCTCTGGGGCCCGGCCCACGGCGGCGCCAACGAAGCGGCGCTCAACATGCTGGAGCGCATCGGCACGGTCGACAACATCCCTGATTTCATCAAGCGCGTGAAAGACCCGAACGACGACATTCGTCTCATGGGCTTCGGCCACCGCGTCTACAAGAATTACGATCCTCGCGCGAAGGCGATGCAGAAGCTCTGCCATCAGGTGCTGAAGGAAGTCGGCGCCGAAGATACCCCGCTGCTCAAAGTGGCGATGGAGTTGGAACAGATCGCGCTCAACGACGACTACTTCGTCAAGCGTAAGCTCTATCCGAACATCGATTTCTATTCCGGCATCACACTGCGAGCGATGGGTTTCCCGACCTCGATGTTCACCGTGCTGTTCGCGGTCGCGCGCACCGTCGGCTGGATCGCGCAATGGACGGAGATGATGGAAGACGACAGCCAGAAGATCGGCCGTCCGCGCCAAGTCTATACCGGCGCGCCACTGCGCGATTATGTTCCTGTCAACGCGCGCGGCTGAGACCGCATCACGCTGAGCACAGCGTCGGCTGCGATTTCCGCGGCCGGGCGCCCGCCCCGCCCCATGAGCGCCAGCGCCTCATCCTGACGGCGCACCTGCTCTTCGCGCACCGCCTCATCGTCAAGCAGCGGTGCTGCGGCCGCTGCGATGTTTTCCGGCGTGAATCGCGTTTGGATCAGCTCCGGCGCGACTTCGGCGTCCGCGGCGACGTTCATCAGCGTCGCGTACTTGCCTTTGAATAGGAACGCGCGCGCCAGGGCCCAGGTGATCCAGCCCAGCTTGTAGCCGATCACCAGTGGCGTGCCTTGCAGCGCGACTTCCGTCGTCACCGTGCCCGAAGCCGCAAGCGCCACGGTGGCGGCGGCGAAAGCGTCTTCCTTCTCGCGCTCGTTGATGATGCGCGCGGTCGGCGGCGCCTGCTCGATCACCGCTTTACGGACCGCGCCCGCCGCGACGACCATCAGGCGCAGATCGCGGTCGCGGTCGAGCAGCTCGGCCGCTTTCCAAAGCGTCGGGCCGACGCGGCGAATCTCGGCGGCGCGACTGCCTGGCAGAACCAGGACGATCTTCTCGTTCGGTTTGAATCCTTGTCGCGCGCGCAGCGCCGCGCCATCGCCCGGCTTGTAGCGGCCCAGGGCAGGATGGCCGGCGACGGTGCACGGCAGATTGTAGGGTGCGTAGAACGGGCACTCGAAATCGTGGATGCAGATCAGATGATCGACAGTCTCCGCGAGCGTCTTCGCGCGCCCCGGCCGCGTCGCCCACACTTGCGGGCCGACATATTTGACCAGCTTGATGCTGGGATCGACGGCGCGCACGCCTTGCGCCACGCGCAGCGTGAAGCCCCACGAATCGATCAGCACGACAGCATCGGGCTTGGCCTTGACGATCGCCTCGACCGTCGCTGCAACAGCCTTCTTCACGCGGCCGTAGGCCAACAAGCCATCGACGAATCCCAGGATGGCCAGCCCCTTGATGTCTGCTTGGCTCTCTATTCCCTCTTCCGCCATCAGCGCGCCGCCGACGCCCAGAAGGTCGAGATTTGGATCACGGGTTTTGAGTTCACGCGCGAGATCGGCGCCGAGCGCGTCGCCGGAAGACTCAGCCGCGACGAGGAAGATGCGCCCGCTCAAGTCTCGCCGACCTCAGTTGGCGTGAAACCGTAGACGAAAAGACCCGCTGCATCTGCCGCGGCGATGATCTCCGCGCGGCGCACGGCGAGCGCGCCGTTGGCTTCAACCGCAATGCCGGCAAGCCCGCCGGCGGCTGCGCCTTCGATTGTGCGCACGCCAATGGTGGGCAGATCGATGCGCCGCTCCTGGATCGGTTTTGGCCGCTTCAGCAGGACGCCGCGCCGCGCTTGCGCGGAGCCGCGCACGGTAAGCGGTAACTCGGCCACGCGGCGCAACATGGCGTCGGTGCCTTCCTGCGCTTCGACCGCCAGCACAAGCCCATCGCAGACCACAACGCCCTGTCCGATATCAAAGGCGCCTACGGCGGCGGCGACACGCGCCGCCTGCTTCATATCGAGCAGTTGCGCTTCACTCGGCAGAATTTCGCCCCAGACGCCCGCGGGCGCGAGCAGTTCGGCCATGACTTCGTCGGCGCCCAGGACGGTGAATCCTGCGCGCTCGTGCTCTGCGAGCAAAGCGCGCAGCAGGGCGTCATCGCCCTGTGTTGCTGCGGCGAGCAGTGCTGGGATCATGGCGCGGGCGCCGTCATCGAGATCGAGCGTACGAAAATCCGGCCGCGGCACTTGTCCGAGCAGAACAACGGCATCACAGCCAACCGCGCGCATGGCCTCCATGCGTGCGCCCATGGCGCCAAGCCCGTGCGATGCGCCAGGGTGCTGCTCGAGCGCGATGTCGGCATAGGGCGTAACGCGCGCGACGAAGTAATCGCGCTTCTCTGCTGCACAATGCTCGGCAAGCAGGAGTGGAAGTTCCCCGCCGCCCGCAATGATGCCGAGCTTGCGCCACGTCGGCATGACCTAGTCTCGCGGCATGCAGAGCGGGCGCGCCGCATCCGCACGAATGAACGCAACGATCTCCATGACGTGCGGATTGTTGGCGTAGATTTCCGCGCAATCCTCGAGCCGCTCCTGGAACGTGCCTTCCTCGGCGAACAGCATCCGATACGCCGCGCGAAGATCGTGGATCTGCTCGCGCGTGAAGCCGCGGCGCTTCAGGCCCACCACATTGAGGCCGCCCAAATGGGCGTGATTGCCGATCGCCGAGCCGAACGGAATGAGATCGGTCGTCATCAGGGCTGAAGCGCCGACGAAAGCGTGGCGGCCGACGCGGCCATGC
>JAEYPY010000126.1 GCA_023410295.1 Pseudomonadota bacterium
CGACCTCTCCGCGGCGCGCGCCAACGAAGCGCGCCGCATCCTCGCCGCCCAGGGCATCCCGTCAGCGCGCATTTACGAAGTCGCCGGCCGCGCCGACAGCGAGCCGCTGTTCGCCGACGATCCAACCGTGCCAGGCAACCGGCGCATCGCGATTACCCTGCTGCGCGAGGCCCCGCCGCTGCCTACTGATCACGGTCTCTAATTCGTCGCAGTCCGACGGAACCGGGAGTTCCCGGTTCCGTTGTGCTGGCGCATGACCCCGATCGAACCCATCAATCCGGCCGCGACGCTGCTGCTGTCGCCTACGGACGCTGCCGCCGCGCCGCCGCGTACGCCGTTCATGGTCGGCGCGATGCGGCTGATTGGGTTTTGCCTGGTCGTGCTCACTGCGCTGGCGGCTGGCTTCACGCTCTATGCTGCGCGCGAATTCCTAATTCCTATCGCCGTTGCGTTCCTGCTCGCGGTGCTGCTCTCGCCAATCGCTCGGGTTCTGGAAAAGCGCATGTCAGCGACGCTCTCGGCGGGGATCATCACAATTGGTCTTATTGGCCTCCTTGCCGGTCTCATCACGCTGCTGTTGCCTGAACTCGCGGTGCTTTCGGAGCAGCTGCCGCGCAGCGTGCACGTGTTGGAGGAAAAGATCGCCGGCGTGCGCAGCGCGCTTGCCGGCATCGAACGCGCCTCCGAAGAGATTCAGAACGCGACCCAACAGGTCGGCGTTGCATCAGAGAACGACCCCGTTGTCGTTCAGCAAGCGACGCCGCTTTCCATTGCGCTCACCAGCATCGCCCAGTTCGCTGCGCAAGTGGCCGCGAGCCTGTTGATGACATTCTTCCTGCTTGCGCAACGCCGGCGCATGAAGACAATCGTCATCGCCATGGCGAGCGCGCATTCCACGCGCAAGCGGCTGATCGAGATGTTCAACGACATCAAGTCGCGCATCTCCACCTATCTGCTCGCCATTACGCTGACGAGCTTCGGCGTTGGCGCGGCATGCGCCGTCGCGCTTTACCTGATTGGCTTTCCCAATCCTTGGATGTGGGGCGTGGCCATCGCCTTCGCGAACTTCGTGCCGTACGCCGGCCCAGCCGCCGTGCAGGTGCTCGCTTTGGTCGTTGGCGCGCTGACCTATCCGACCTTCTGGGAAGCCGTGACGCCGGCGCTCATCATCTGGACGCTCAACTTCGTCGAAGGCCAGTTGGTGACGCCGCATTTCGTGGCGCGCCGCGTGGTGCTCAATCCGCTTTCAGTATTTGTCGCTATCGTGTTTGGCGGATGGATCTGGGGCGTTGTTGGCGCGATTGTCGCCGTGCCGGGACTAATCATAGGCGCCAGCATCATCCAGCATTGGTGGGCGCCCTGCTCGACCGAAAACCGCCGCCCGATCATGGCGGCGCCGCCCTGGCGCGCGTGGCGTTTCGAAGCGCAAGTGCCGTCCATGCGCCGCGCCGGCTCCGTGGTGCGTGAACGCGACATCGAGCAAGTCTGACGCTCAGGGGCCCTCGCCTGGCGACATATGCAGGTAAGCCGGATCGTACGCCGCCAACTCCTGCAACCGCGCCCAACTAGCGATGCCGTGGTGCTGACCCTGCGAAGTGATGAAGCCTTCGCGCCGCAGTCGCTGCAGAACTCTGTTGACGTGCACTGCCGACATGCCGAGCGCGTCGCCGAGTTCCACTTGCGTCGCCGGAAACTCGAAGCCTGCTTCGTCGGCCAAACCTAGCGCCCGCATGCGATAGAACACCTCGCAGAAAAGATGCGCCATGCGCTCCTCTGCGCTCTGTTGCGTCGCGCTCGCGAGCCATTCTCGATGCATCGCCGCGTCGATCAACGTACGCCGCCAGAGCACGTGCAGCACCTGCTCGTTTTGCCGGCAAAGGTTGCGCAGATCCTCGTGGCGCATGAAAGCGACCGTGCTGCGCACCAGCGCACCAATGCTGTGATCCATAGTCGTTAGGTGCAGGCTCTGCAGATCGGGTATGTCCCCGGGCATGTGAAACGAGAGGATCGCGCGCCGCCCGTTGACCAATTGCTTGTACCGATAGAGCCATCCCTGAATTAGCAGGCAGCTCTCCATCGGCCGGCTGCCCTGCCGAACCACGTCCTGCCCCTCAACCGCCGTCTTGATGCGGAGCGGTAGCGAGCGGATCAAATCGCGGTCGCGATCGCTCAGCGCCCCCACGATCTCTAGGCCGCCGATCAAGCGGTCGTGGCCGAGTGCAGCGTCAGGCTCCATCTCCAAGGCAAACTGTATCCGCTTCCGCCAAAGGCAACCTCGGGCGGACGGGCACGAGCGCCCTTGCCAGGCTTGACAACCTTCCCATTTCCTTCTAGCTTTTTTCTCCAAGGTAGCTTTATGGCTTATGCAGACGAGCAGTTCGCCGGGCTCCGCAAGGGGCTTCTGGAGTACGCGATCCTCCGGATCGTGTCGGGCCGGACCGTCTATGTCGGCGACATTCTAGCCGCGCTCGCGCCGACGCCCTTCGCCACCCAGGAAGGCACGCTCTATCCCCTCCTCTCCAAGCTCAGGCGCGAGGAGCTGGTGGATTACCAGTGGGTGGAAAGCGGCCAGGGCCCGCCGCGCAAATACTACCAACTGACAAGCAAGGGCGCGGCCCGGCTCGACGAACTCGCCGCCTATTGGCGCCATCTCACCACCACGCTCGAAAACCTCGGCTCTCAATGAAGGTGTGCTGACCCATGGAACGCGTCGTCACCATCAACCTCAACGGAAATCCGTATCAGCTGGAAGAGCCGGCTTACGATGCGCTGCGCGCTTATCTCGAACGCGCGCAAACGGCGCTGGCCGACAATCCCGACAAGGCCGAGATCATCCGCGATCTCGAACAGGCCATCGCCGACAAGTGCGCGAATTATCTCTCGCCGGGCAAGAGCGTGGTGAGCACAGACGAAATGGCGCGCATCCTTGAAGAGATGGGTCCGGTGGAAGGCGAGCGCGAAGCGCCGCCGCGCGGCGAAGGCGAAGACTTTAGCGGGCCCCGCAAGCGGCTCTATCGCATCCGCGACGGCGCCATGATCGCCGGGATCTGCTCCGGTCTTGCCGCCTATCTCAACATCGATGTCACCGTGGTCCGCCTTCTCACCATCGTCGGCGGTCTCATCACCGGCGGCTGGCTGCTGCTGGCCTACGTCATCGCCATGTTCATGATCCCCTCTGCGCACACGAGTGAAGAATGGGCCGCGGCCCACGGTGTGCCGTTCAACGCGCAGGAAGTGATCGACCGCGCCAAGCGCGAAGCCGGCAAGTTCGCCGAAGACAGCCGCACAGCGTGGCGCCGCCAGCGGCGCGCATGGCGGCGGGGTTGGCATAGCCAGGGCGCCTGGGGCGAAGCTGGCGTCTATGTCTACGATGCGCCCACCCCTCCGGCGACCAAGCCTGCAGGCTACGTCACACGCATTTTCGCCGGCCTCATGATGTTCGTGTTCAGCATCGTCACGGCCGCCCTGCTGATCGCCTTCCTGGTGACGCTGTTCGCCCTCCTGAATTACGGCAGCATCTTGGATTGGACGCCCCCGACGGACGTGCCGCTCTGGCTGGTGATCGTCATCGTCTGCGTGATCTATGCGGCGGTCTCAGCGCCGTTCAGCGCCCTGCGTCGGCTCTCATACGCGACCGTCACGGGACGCCCGACCCATGGCGGCGCCGACGGCCTCATCAGCATCCTTATCGTCGCCGCCGCAGCGTGGCTGGCGTGGCTCTACATCCCGGAAGCGCGGCTGATGATGGAGCAGGCTTATGTCCTCATCCGCGACTTCGCCGATCACTGGATCGCGAACTGAAGCATCGAGCTCCATAGCCTGGGCGCGGCGTCTCCAACCGCCGCGCCCGTTTTTTTTTGCGCGTGGAGCTTTTCAGCCCCAAGGTCCCCGCTTGGTTCGCTCTGGCGCCATCGGCGCTGCAGGCGCCTCCACCGGCGGTGCGATCCGTGCGCCCGCATACTTCACCAGCGCTTCAATGCGCTTCGAGATCGGCGGGTGAGTTGCGAAGATCGAGGTGAGATCGGCGTGCGGGTTCTCGATGAACATCTCCCGCACTTCAGAAGGTGCATTAACAACCGGATTGCCCGAGATTTTCTGAAGCGCCGAGACCATTGCATCCGGGTTCTTCGTGAGCTCGACAGCGCCGGCGTCGGCCAGATACTCGCGTCGCCGCGACAACGCGAAACGGATCACGATGGCGAGTGCATAGGCGATCGCGATCATCACCAGCGCCGCGATGATGGCGATGATCTGTCCGCCGCCGCCTGAATTGCGGCTCGATGAGGACGAGCGGCTCGAGCGCATCCCGCCTGAATGCCAGAGCCCGCGGAACGCGATCTCGCCGACGAAAGAGAAAATACCGACGAATACGACGGCGATCACCAGCAAGCGGACATCGCGGTTCTGGATATGCGTCAGCTCATGCGCCAGCACCGCTTCGAGTTCTTCGTCCGTCAGCGTATCGACGAGGCCGCGCGTCACCGTGATTGAGTATTGTCCCTCGTGCAGTCCGGTGGCGAACGCGTTCAGCGCCTCGGTCTCCATGATGCGCAACGCCGGCATGCGAAGCCCGCGCGAGATGCAGAGATTTTCGAGAAGATTGTAGAGCTTCGGCTCCTCTTTGCGCTCGACCTTCTTCGCGCCCGTCGCGGCGTCGATGATGGTTTGGTAGAAGGCGTAAGCGATGCCGAACCAGAGGATCGCGCCGGCGATGGCGTATGGCCAAGCCTTGGCGAGCGCATCGGCAGCCCAAACGAAGGGCCCCGCAATCTCATCGCCGCCCATGCTCGCGCCGGAAAAGCCTGCGAACAGCAGGAAGAGCGCGTAGGTCAGCAGGATCAGCAAAACGGGAAACCCGAGCATCAAGAGCACGGATTTCCCGTTGTTGTTCCAGATGTGCGTTTGCAGGCCGAAGGCCGCGCCCACGTGCGTAACGCCTTAGCTGAATTTCACCTGCGGCGGCGCTGCATCCATCGATGCGCGGCTGTCTTCGCCGACATCGAAGAAGTCGCGTGGACCGAAGCCGAACATGCCAGCGAAGATGACGGCCGGGAATTGTTCACGCGCGGTGTTGTATTCGCCGACGGCGTTGTTGAAGAAGCGGCGCGCGGCGGCGAGCTTGTTCTCG
>JAEYPY010000150.1 GCA_023410295.1 Pseudomonadota bacterium
GGCTGATGGTGAGCGACGTGATCCACAAAACGTTCCTCGCCATCGATGAGGAAGGCACAGAAGCTGCCGCTGTCACCGCGATCGATGTCGTCACCACCGCAGCGCCGAGCGGGCCGCCGCCACCGCCGCCCATCGAGTTCAAGGCCGACCGGCCTTTCTTCATCGTGCTCCACCACAAGCCGACGCGCACCCGCCTCTTCATCGGGCGTGTTGCGAGTGTGTGAAGGCAAGTCAGCCGGGTCCGCGCCTTTTTCGCCCGCCGGTCCACACCACGCCTGGATAGCCCTTGAGCGGGCCGAGGCGTTCGCCGAGATAGGCCCATTCCTGCAGTTCATCGATGGCGAGGTGGTAGCGCGGTTCGCGGCCGACGCCGCCCAAGAAGAGTGCGCGCGGGATGTTGATGTTGTTCGGCGAGCGTGCGCGTTGGTAGGTGACGGGCGTGCCGCAGCGCGTGCAGAAGCTGCGTGTAGCGCCGTCGGCATCGACAAAGCGCGTTAGCGCGTCTTCGCCTTGCACGAAGCGGAAGCGGCTTTTCCATGAGCCGACATAGGTGGCGTAGGCCGCGCCATGCGCACGCCGGCTTGCGGTCGAGTGGTCGTGCCAAGCCCACTGCGCCGGCACGGCGATTTCCATCACCACGTCGCCGCAGAGGCAGCGCGCCTCGGCTCGCGTCGGTCCGCGCGGTCGCGCGGGCAAATCCGTCTCGCTCATGATTAAAGCATAGCAGCGCCCAGCCGCTGGCGCGCCTTGAACCGGCTTCCGGGCCCGACTAAGCCAGCCCCAAGCCTGGGGGAGAGGGACAAAGCATGATGCGTGGGATCGCACTTTTCGTGGCTGCGGCCGCTTTGGCCGCATGCTCGACCAGCATCGGCGGGGGCGAGAGCCTTGGCCCATCGCCGTTTCCGGTCGAGCGCGGCTCAGCGATCCCCCCGCCGGATGGCAATGGCGCGCGTGCGCATGCGGTCCCGCCCGAAGGCGCGGCGGCTGGCGGGCTCGATTTCGGCCAGTGGCGCAGCGCCGATCCGGCGAGCTATGCGCCCTCCTTCCAGCAGCAGGTCCGCACCCGCTTCGCCGGCCAGAACGCTGCCGCGCTGAAGGCGAGCCTCGAAGCCAACGGCTTCGCCTGTGAGGAGAGCGGACGGCTCGATTGCCGGATCGAAATCATGGAGCGCCAATGCGCCTATGACTGGTATGTTGTGCTTGAACGCGGCCGGGCCGAGCCTGTGGCGGGCTTTGACCAGATGTGCCTCGGCGCGCGATAAGGTGACGCCATGAAGCGTATTGCCGCCACTGCTCTGCTGACGTTTGCGCTCGCCGCCTGTGAGACGACGGGCATCGGACCGGCAGCGCCGCCGCCTGTCGCCATCGCGGCGGGCGAACTCGATCTCGGCGATTACCGCGGTGCGAGCGAAGCCGCGACGCTGCAGGCGTTTCAGCAAAACGCTGCGGCGCGTTACGTCGCTGGAGTTCGTCTCGATGCGGCGATGGCTGATCTCAGCAGCCAGCAATTCAATTGCAGCGATGCGCCGGAGCTGGATAACGGCCGCGGCGATCCGCCGGTGCAAGTGTGCCGGCGCACGCTGACGCAGAACAATTGTACGCACACCTGGCAGGTGCACCTCTACGACAATTCCGGCGATGGCATGCTGACGCGCACGCGCGGGCTTTACGATCGCCGCTGCGGCAATGAAGGCTTACTGGGCGGGCCCGGCGGCGGCTGAGCCTTCGGTAGCGAGATAGCTCGCGACGTCTTCGGCATCGAGCGTCAGCATCGGCACGAGCCGATAATTGATCACCGCCTTCTTGCCGCGCAGGCGTTCAAGCGCGGCGCGGCCGTTGAGCACGACACGCGGCGCCTCGGCGCCCAACACAGATTGCAGCCGCGCGGCGCTGGTGAAGATGGCGCCGCCGCTCCAGCCCGGCCGCACCTCGACTTCGCGCGGCGCAGCGTCCTCGCCTTCGCCTGTCATTGCCAGCGCGACGTTGGTATCGAGTAAATAGCGCCGGAAGATCGGGCGCATGCGCTCGTCCGTCAGCGCCATGACGAACGCGCTTTCCAGCGGCGTTTGCGGATCGATCGGGCCAGCGGCGATGGTGACGCCGCTCGCCTGCGCGCGCGCCAGGGACGGCATCGCGCCGACGATCAGCGTAGCGGCTACAAATTCACGTCTCCGCAAGCGAGCGCCTCCTCACGTCAGCGGCAAACTGTGCCCGTTGCTTGGCCGCCAAGGAAGGCCACATAAAGGCAAATGGACGATCTCTACCATCCCCGAATCTTGGAGCTTGCCGGCGACATCCCGCATGTCGGGCGGCTCGATGCGCCGGACGGCGCGGCGACCAAGGTCAGCCGCGTCTGCGGCTCGGTGGTGACGGTGGAGTTGAAGCTGAAAGACGGACTGGTGAGCGAGATTGCGGTGCATCCGAAGGCCTGCGCGCTGGGCCAAGCGGCGACGGCGGTGCTGGCGATGCACGCGGTTGGCGCCAAGCCCGACGAAATTCGCGCCGCGCGCGACGGCTTGCGGGCGATGCTGAAAGACAGCGCGCCGCCCCCGGGCGGGCGGTTCTGGGAACTCCGGCACCTGGAAGGCGTGGGCGGGGACCCCCCCCGCCCGGCCGCCCCCCAGCACCC